>NZ_CP060704.1:3772310-4085041 GCF_014353015.1 Chitinimonas koreensis | reverse complement strand
TGCGCTTGCGCTCGAGCGAATAGAGGCCGATCTGGCTCAGCTGGCGCACGCTGTTCTGCCGCACCAGCGCGATGGCGCGGCTGTCGGCCGACCAGGCGACCTGGGCGTATTCCTCGTTGCCGAACTGGCTGCCGTCGTCGATCAGTGTGTTGCGGCCGCTGGCCAGCTCGAGCAGCCACAGCCGGCCGCGCTTGTCATCGTGCGCCAGCCACTTGCCGTCGGGCGAGGGGTAGAGCTTCCAGCGGTGGATGGCGCCGTCCTGGGTCAGCTGCTTGGCGTTGCCGCCGCCGTCGGCCGGATAGCGCCAGATCTCCTGCTCGCCGCTCTGGTCGCTGATCGCGTAGACCCACTTGCCGTCGCTGCTCGGCACCGCATTGCGCAGCCGGCTGCCGGCCGGCTGGTCGATGTCGACCCGGCGCAGCGGGCCGCTGCCGGCCAGCACGGCGCGGCCGCGGATGGTCAGCGCCACGCGCTCGCCGTCGGCGCCGAGCCGGGCGGAGCTCAGATAGCGCAGCGGCCGCTCGATCCAGCGGTTGCGCTGCTGGTCGAAGTCCGACACCAGCGCGACATCGAGCGGCGCGTCGCTGTTGCCGGCCAGATCGAACACCCGCAGGTCGGCGCCGAGCTGGTAGGCCACCTTGCCGTTGGCCTGCGAGGCGGCGCGCACGCCGAATTCGGCGTGGCGGGTGAGCTGGCGCGCGTCGCTGCCGTCGGCGGCGAGGCTCCACAGATTGTCCTGGCCGTCGCGATCGCTGATCACGATCAGCCGGCCGTTCCACCACATCGGCCGGCGCGGGTTGGCATCGCGCGGGCCGATGCGCTCGGCCTCGGCGCCGGTCCTGAGGTTGTAGCGCCACAGCTGCGACTGCGCGCCGCCGCGGTAGCCGCGCGCGTTGTCGCCGGTGGTGGCGAGGCCGAAGCGGGTGAAGTAGAGCCATTCGCCGCGCTCGTCCAGCACCGCGTCGTTGGCGTCGGCCAGCGGGAACACCCGGCGCGCCAGCGTCTGCGGCTGCACCGCCGCGACCATGCGCTGCGAGGCCGGGCCGCTGGTGTGCTGGGCGCTGTACAGCACCTCGCCCTGCGGGCTCCAGCCGAGCACCTGGGCGCGGTTGTTGTCGAAGCTGACGCGCTTGGGCAGGCCGCCGGCCAGCGGCATCACGTAGACCTCGAGCGGACCTTCGTAGGCGGCCGAGAAGGCGACCCAGCGGCCGTCGGGCGAGACTGCGGCGCGGCTTTCTTCGGCGGGATGGCTGGTCAGCCGGCGCGCTTCGCCGCCGGTGTTCGGCACGGCCCACAGGTCGCCCTCGGCGGTGAATACCACCTGGTCGCGGCCGATGCCGGGGAAGCGGAGATAGTTGGCTGGGGCGGCATGGACGCAGGTGACGGCGAACAGGCCGGCCAGGCCGACGGCGAGGCGGGACGGTTTCATGCGGAGGGCTCCAGGATTTCGGCGCCGATAGTCGGATGGACCGGCGCACGCGCAGCTTGGTTCGAAGCGCGGGATATTAGCGCGTCCGGCCGCGAGGGCGGCGGGCTGCTGCGACGGGCTGTCGCTGGGCGGGATGAATGGTTGGAGGCGACGCGAGGAGTGAGGCGTGAGGTGTGAGGTGTGAGGCGAGAGGTGTGAGGCGAGAGGTGTAGACCCCACCCCAACCCTCCCCTTGAAGGGGAGGGAGCAGATTGTGATTGGCTGAACGATCGCAGGCGATGGGGCTGTCGCGACGCGGCGCCTCCCCCGTCAAGGGGGCTGGGAGAAGGATGGGCTTACACCTCACCCCTCGCGCCTTACCCCTCACTTCCTAGAACGACAGCGGAATCCCGAAGCGCCGCACGCCCAGCGTCTCGCCGTCGACGAAGCCCTCGACGTAGACCGGCTCGTTCGGATTGCGCATCACTTCCTCGACCAGCCGCTCGGGCACCTGGACCAGCGCCTGCTTCTTTTCGGCCACGTACACGCCGTTGAATTCGCGGGTGGTGATCTTGAGCGAGCGCAGCAGGCCGGCCTCCGACGCCGCGAAGCGCAGCGAGACGGCCGAATCGTGCCTGAGTTCGTGGGCCTCGCGCGTCGACTTGCTGAACTCGACCCACACCGGCCAGTGGCCAGCGATGCGGCGGATGTTGCGGCTCGGCTGGGCATGGCCCTGGCGCTGGCCCGCGCCTTTGCCGCGGGCGCTGAACAGGCCAGAGAAGGCGCTCAGCATGCGGGCGAACCAGCCTTGATCCTGATTGCTCAATTTGAAGGCTCCTTGCATATTGCGGATCGCGTTCCGGGTCGGAACCGGATCGATCCGGTCTTATTTGCTCTTGGGGCGGAAGGCCTTGACCACGGCCTCGTGCGTCTCGATGCGCGCCGCGCCGATCAGGTCGAGGCAGTAGGGCACGGCGGCGAAGATGCCGGGCACCCGCACGCTGCCGTCATCGGCGCGCAGGCCTTCGAGCGTTTCCTTGATCGACTTGGGCTGGCCCGGCAGGTTGAGGATCAGCGCGCGGCCGCGGATCACCCCGACCTGGCGCGACAGCAGGGCGGTCGGCACGAACTGCAGGCCGATCTGCCGCATCTGCTCGCCGAAGCCCGGCATCAGCCGGTCGGCCACCGCCAGCGTGGCTTCCGGCGTCACGTCGCGCGGCGCCGGGCCGGTGCCGCCGGTGGTCAGCACCAGGCCGCAGCCTTCGTCGTCGACCAGCGCCTTCAGCGTCGCCTCGATCAGCGGCTGCTCGTCGGGGATCAGCCGCTCGCACAGCTCGAACGGCGTGGCCAGCGCGGCGGCCAGCCAGTCCTTCAGCGCCGGCAGGCCGCGATCCTCGTAGACGCCGGCGGAGGCGCGGTCGCTGATCGACACCAGGCCGATGCGCAGGAGCGTGCTCATGCCCGGTCCTCCTCGTCCCACTCGTCGCCGTCCTCATCGTCTTCGCCGGCCTCGTCTTCCTCGGCCGACGGCACCAGCGCCGGTTCGGGGTAGAGCGTCTTGAGGAACTGGAACAGCAGGCGGTAGGACTTGGGCGGCTTCTGCGCCGCGCGTTCGGCGCGCGCATTGCGCACCATCTGGCGCAGCTGCTGGATGTCGATGCCCGGGTGTTCGTCGATCAGCCGGGCGACGGCCTGGTCGTCGGCCAGCAATTCCTCGCGGGTGCGTTCGATGCGGTGCAGCCAGGCGGTCTGGCGGTCGTTGTCGCCGCGCAGGTGGGCGAGGTAGGCCTGGATCGGCGCGGGGTCGATGTCGCGCATCAGCCGGCCGATGTACTGGCGCTGGCGCTTGATCGCGCTGTTGGCGGTGATGCGCTTGGCGTCGAGCACCGCGGTGAGCAGCTTCTCGGGCAGATCGAGCTTCTTGAGCTGGTCGCGGCCGAGGTCGATCAGGGCGACGCCGAGATCCTGCAGCGCGTCCATTTCGCGCTTGAGCTGGCTCTTGCTGGGGGCTTCGACCATTTCCTCGTCGTCGAACGTCTCGTCGGGAGCGGGGTCGTACTGGGACTTGCGCGGCATGGCTGTGGAGGTAGTCTGGAGCGAGAGCGCTATCATACCGGACCCTGCCGGGCGCCATGCGCAACTTCCGGGACGCAAGTTCCGGGTGTGCGCCGCCCGCCGCGCCGTCCATACTGAACCGGCCGGTCGATGCCCTGACCGCATCCGCCCGGCCGCCCATCCCGATCGAGACCACCGTGACCCCATCCACCGATCCCGGCTTTTCCCATACGCTCGACCAGCTGCGCGACATCGTCGAGCGCACCCTGGCCGATGCCCGCGCGCGCGGCGCGACCGCCTGCGACGTCGAAGTGTCCGAAGGCTGCGGCCAGAACGTCAGCGTGCGGCTGGGCGAGGTCGAGACCATCGAATACAACCGCGACAAGGGCGTCGGCGTCACCGTCTACATCGGCCAGCGCAAGGGCCACGCCAGCACTTCCGATTTCTCGCCGGCCGCGCTCGAGCAGACCGTCGGCGCCGCGCTGGCGATCGCCCGCTACACCGCCGAGGACGAGGCGGCCGGCCTGGCCGACCCCGACCGGCTGGCCACCGAGTTCCCCGATCTCGACCTCTACCACCCGTGGGATCTGCCGGTCGAGGCGGCGATCGAGCTGGCGCTGCGCTGCGAAGCCGCAGCGCGCGGCGTCGATGCGCGCATCGCCAATTCCGAGGGCGCCACCGTGTCGAACCAGGCCGGCCAGTCGGTCTACGGCAACTCGCACGGCTTCATCGGCCCCAGCCGCAGCTCGCGCCAGTCGTTGTCGTGCGCGGTGATCGCCCAGGACGGCGAGGCGATGCAGCGCGACTACTGGTACGGCACCGCGCGCGCGGCCGAGGACCTCGGCGACGCCGCCGCCATCGGCCGCCGCGCCGGCGAACGCGCACTGGCGCGGCTCGGCGCGCGCCGGCTCAAGACCGGCGAATACCCGGTGCTGTTCGATCCGGCCATGGCGGCCGGGCTGATCGGCCACTACGTCTCGGCCGCCTCGGGCGGCGCGCTCTACCGCAAGGCCAGCTTCCTGCTCGACGCGCTCGGCAGCCAGGTGTTCTCGCCGCTGGTAGAGATCGTCGAAGACCCGTTCCTGCCGCGTGGCCTCGCCAGCAGCGTGTTCGACGCCGAGGGCGTGGCCTGCGAGCGGCGCGAGCTGGTCAGCGGCGGGGTGCTCAACGGCTGGTTCCTCGGCAGCTATTCGGCGCGCAAGCTCGGCCTCGCCACCACCGGCAATGCCGGCGGCTGCCACAACCTGCTGGTGACGCCGACCGCCGGCGATTTCGCCGACATGCTGCGCCGGCTCGGCACCGGCCTCTTGGTCACCGAGCTGCTGGGCCAGGGCGTCAACGGCGTGACCGGCGACTACTCGCGCGGCGCGGCCGGCTTCTGGGTCGAGAACGGCGTGATCGTGCACCCGGTCGAGGAGATCACCATCGCCGGCAACCTGCGCGAGATGTTCCGCGCCATCGCCGCGATCGGCAGCGACGTCGAGACGCGCGGCAGCAAGCGCGTCGGCTCGATCCTGCTGGAGAAGATGACGGTGGCCGGCGCGTGAGGCTCGTGACGCCCGAGGCGCCGCGATGAGCGAACCCGTGATGGATTCGGCCGGTACGGGCCGGCCCGCGGCGGCCTCGGCCGAGGCGGACTCGCCCGTAGTGGATCGATCTGAAGTGGATCGATCCGAAGTCGATCGATCCGCAACGGGCCAGGCAAACGCCAATCCGCTCGAGGCGGACCAACCGGCCGCGCCCCCGCCGAACCTGGATCGGTCGAGCGCGGCCCGACCCGCCTACTGGCGCGAGGCCAGCCTCGCGTTGGCCGGGCGCGATCCCGTGATGGCCGGCCTGGTCGAGGCTTTCGGCCACGGCGGCCTGGTGCAGAAGGGCGACCCGTTCGCCACGCTGGCGCGCGCGATCGTCAGCCAGCAGATTTCGGTGAAGGCGGCCGACGCGATCTGGGCGCGCTTCGAGACGCTGCTCGGCGGCGTGGCGGCTGCGCCCCTGGCCGCGGCGGATTTCGAGGCCTTGCGCGGCGTCGGCCTGTCGCGGCCGAAGATCGCCTACCTGCAGGACCTGGCGGTGCGCGCGCTCGACGGCCGCTTCGATCCGGGCCACTGGCACCGGCTCGACGACGCGGCGGTGACGGCGGAGCTGGTGGCGGTCAAGGGCATCGGCCGCTGGACCGCCGAGATGTTCCTGATCTTCCACCTGCAGCGGCCCGACGTGCTGCCGGTCGACGACATCGGCGTGCAGAAGGCGATGGCGCAGCTGTATTTCGACGGCCAGCGGCCAAACGCGGCGGCGATGCACGCGTTGGCCGACCGGCTGTGGCGGCCGTGGCGTTCGGTGGCGACCTGGTATCTGTGGCGCAGCCTCGATCCGGTGGCGGTGGCGTATTGAGGCGTGGCCGGCGGGTGTGATCGGTAGCCGCCGACGACATGTAGGTCGGGTTTTATGCCCGACATGCGGTCTTGGCTGGCGGTGCTGTCGGGCGTAAAGCCCGACCTACGAAGCGGCCGGAGCGACCCGGACTCATTATTCCGCTGTATCGGCACCGTGTTGGACACACCGGATGTATCCGCCGTAGGAGCGGCTTCAGCCGCGAAGGGTGGAGTAGGTCACCGATGCCATTCGCGGCTGAAGCCGCTCCTACGGATCTGGTACGGCTTTCGGTCCTGTAAAGAAAACGGCCACGGTTTCCACCGTGGCCGTTTCTTCATACCGATGCTGCGACGCGTACTACTCGGCCTTCGCCAGCGCCTCGCTGCCCCAGTCGCCACCGAGCGCCCGGTAGACGTGATGCGTTGATTTGTCGCCTAGCTTTGCTTGCGCGACAGTCCTTGCATTTACCTCATGGCTGTTTATATTCCGGGTCGGCCGTCGGCCGGAGTTGTCATATTTGATTATAAGAATCAGGGATTTTTATATGAGTTTGGCATTTGATGTTGTGAATGGCCTTTTCCTTTATATGGTTCGGATCGTCGCCTGCGGCGCACTGATCTCGACCGCCTTACCCGCACAGGCGGGCTGTATCAGCGAGGCCGGCGAGCAGACCTGCATCGCGCCGTTGGTATCGATCACCGCGCCGGCCAATGGCGCCAGCTATACCGCGCCTGCCAGCCTGACCGTTACCGTCTCGGCCGTGGATAACGGCGACACCAAGCGCCTCAGCAGGGTCGAGCTCTATCGCGACGGCACGCTGATCGACCAGCGCACCGGCACCGATGCAGCCAGCATCGCCTTCAGCACCGCCATGAGTGGCCTGACGGCCGGCAGCTACAGCTTCACCGCCAAGGCCTACGACCAGGGCAATCGCAGCCGGACCAGCGCTGCCGTGAACGTGACGGTCGCGGCCGTCAACGTCGCGCCTTCCGCGCAATTGACCGCCCCGGCCAATGGCGCCAGCGTCAAGTCCCCCTACAACGGTACGGTCGCCGTCGCGGTCACCGGTTCGGCCAGCGACAGCGACGGCAGCATCGCCCGCATCGAGGTGCTGGTCGACGGCAGCGTCGCCGCCAACATCGCTGCCGCCAGCGTCAATACCAGCGTGGCGCTCGCACCCGGTACCCGCCGCATCCGTCTCCGTGGCTACGACAACAGCGGCGCCTCGGCCGACAGTGCCGAAGCGACCGTCAACGTGGCAGGCATCGGCCCGGTCACCGGCAACGTCGAAGGCATCACCAACGATGTGTCGGGCAATCCGCAACTGGTCGGCTGGGCCTGCGACAAGGCTGCCGCTCAATCGATCGCAGTGCATCTCTATGCCGGCGGTGCGGCTGGTGCCGGCGGCACCATGATCGCCAGCGCTACCGCCAGTCTCGCCAGCGAAGCCGCGGTCTCGACGGCCTGTGCCACCAGCGGTGTGGCCCATCGCTGGACCATTCCGCTCGCCGCCTATCGCGATGCGCATGCCGGCAAGTCGCTCTACGTCCACGGCATCTCGACCATCGGCGGCAGCAACCTCGCGCTGCCCCAGTCGGGCAGCTTCACCATGCCGGCACCGCCGCCCGGCCCGGTCTTGGGTACCGTCGAAGGCATCGTCTACGACGCGGCCGGCAATCCCTCGCTCAAGGGCTGGGCCTGCGACAAGCGGGTCAACCAGTCGATCACCGTCCAGCTCTATGCCAACGGCGCGGCCGGGACCGGCACGCTGCTGACCAGTGCGACGGCCAATCTGGCCAGCGAAGCCGCCATATCGACCAGTTGTGCCACCAGTGGTGTCGCCCATCGCTGGTCGATCCCGTTGGCCGCTTATCGGACGACTTACGCCGGTAAGGCGCTGTACGTGCATGGCGTGTCGCAATCGGGCGGCACCAATGTCGCGCTCGGCCAGTCGGGCAGTTTCAGCGTGCCGGCCGCCGATGCGCTGTTGCCGGTCTCGATCCAGCCGCCGCATCTGGCCAATGCCGATGCCGGAAGCCTGCCCGGTGAACTATCCGTCGGCAGTGGCGCCGCCAGCTACAGTGTGCAGCTGGCCTTGCCGCCCGGCACTGCCGGTATGGTTCCGAGCCTGGGTCTCGCCTACAACAGCCAAGGCGGTAACAGTGCCGTGGGCCTGGGTTGGAGCCTGACCGGCCTGTCCAAGCTGCATCGCTGCGGCCTGACCTTGGCTCAGGATGGCAAGGCCGCCGCAGTCGGCTTCACGACCGACGACCGACTCTGCCTCGATGGACAGCGCCTGGTGTTGATCAGTGGTGACAGCTATTGGGCTGCCAATGCTGTCTACCGGGCCGAGCAGGACAGCTTCCAGCGCATCAGCCGCAGCGGCACTGGCTTCAAGGTCGAACTCAAGAGTGGGTTGATCCACTACTACGGCGGCAGCACCGACAGCGAGGCCGAAGGCGCCGGCGGTGACGGCCAGGCCCATAGCTGGATGCTGCGCCGTAGCCAGGACCGCGCCGGCAATCTGGTCGACTACCAGTACGGCGAAAACGCGACCACTGGCGAGCATTTGCCGCTGGCCATCCGCTGGGGTGCCAACGGCAGCCTGGCGCATTACGCCAGACTCGCCTTCGAATACGAAAGCCGGCCGGATGCTGGCCCGCTCTATATCTCCGGGCGCCGGGCCGATCTGCGCCAGCGTCTCAAGCGCTTGTTGGCCTATACGGATACCGCTGCCGACGGCAGTGGCGGTACCTTGGCCTCGCAATACCTGTTCACCTACCAGACCAGCATCAGCAGCGGCCGCAGCCTGCTGCGCACGGTGCAGCGCTGCGACGGAGCTGGGGCCTGCCTGCCGGCCACGACGTTCGACTGGGGTCAGCCCGACCCGGCTGTCCCGCGTGCCTTCGTCAGCCTCGGCACCTGGACCGGTCCGGTACTTGAAGACGCAACCGCGCCTTTGCCGTGGAACAACGGCGAAGGCGGCAAGCTGCCGCTCGACATGTTCTTCCTCGGCGATTTCAATGGCGACGGCTATCCCGACCTGCTTGAGAAATACCCGACCCGTGGCCAGTCGCAGAAGCTGTTCGCCGGCACCGGCAGCGGTTTTACCAGCTCGGTCGCAGTCTTCCAGAACAATCTCGCCTCGTTCGCACTGCTGGGCAGCGGCGACTTCGATGGCGACGGCCTGCAGGACGTGGTCGCGAGGCCGGTCGACAGTTTCTCGCCGCTGCGTGTATGCCTGTCGCGCTACGGGCGCTACGGCCTGAACACCTTCCAGTGCGCCGACTGGGGCATCCCGGGCTCGTTCGACAATTTCGTCACCCGCGATCTCAATGCCGATGGCCGCACCGATGTACTGGTGACCAATGTCGATACCGCCAAACCGTCGATCTGTCTGTCGCAGGGCAACGGCTTCAGCTGCACCACGCTGGCCGCCTCGCAGCGCTTCGCCCAGAACGAGATGCTGCGCGCCAGCCACGAGACCGCGGACCTCGACGGCGATGGCCGGGTCGAGGAGATCCTGGCCGGTGTGCCGTCCTACGACGCCGAAGCCGAACGCTGGAACTGGATCAACCGCGGCCTGACCGCGCGCTTCTATGACGAGACCGGCCTCAAGACGGGCTGGGGCTTCAGCGGCTATGGCGGCTCGGACTACATGTTGCAGGTACCGGCCGCGATGGCCGCGCTCAGCGCCGACATCAACGGCGACGGCTATACCGATCTCGCCTTCGGCGTCGGGCCGGCGATGACTGCGCTCGAAGGCCGCGTCTGCTATTCGAGCGGCAAGAGCGGCTTGTGCTCGCCGCTGCCCGATACCGGCTCGCGCGAGGCTCGCGGCTTCAAGAACGATTTCATGATCGAGGCGGTCGGTAATCTCGACGACGATGGCCGGCCGGACATCCTGGCCACCGGCCCGACCACCAGCCAGCAGCGCCTGTGCCGAGTCGACGGCGACAACGGCTATCGCTGCGAGACCTGGAGTGCGCCGGTACTGCCGCAGCCAGGCAGCGATGCCTACGAAGTCGACCGCAGCCTGATCGCCGACCTTAACGGCGATGGCCGGCTGGACATCGTGATCTATCGTCCGGGCGGCAAGTGGGAGGTCTATAGCCCGGCCAGGCTCGCCCTGCCTGGCCAGGCGCTGGACAAGCTGATCCGTGCCACCAACGGCCTGGGGCAGGTCGGCGAAGTCGTCTACGGCCTGGCCAACGATCCGAGCGTCTACAGCCGCAATGCGCTGGATCGTAATGGCGCCGCCGTCACTCACGCTTATCCCAAGCAGACCCAGGCGAACTCCGGCCAGCTGGCCAAGGCGCTGCGCGTGAGCAACGGCCAGGGCGACTGGCTCGAGACGCGCTACAGCTATGCGGGTGCTGCGGCCGACCAGCAGGGGCGCGGCCACCTTGGCTTCGCTCGTGTCGACGCAAGCAATATCGATCCTGATACCGCTGGCGTCATTACCACGACCACTACCTGGCAAAGCCAGGACTGGCCATACACCGGCATGACGACGGCCAGTCGGACCACCGCAGCCAACGGCGTCAAGCTGGTCGACGCGGTCTACACGCTGGACAAGCAGAACCCGGCCACCGGCACGGTCTTCCCCTTCGTCAAGCAAAGCACGGTCGTTCGTCTGGATCTCGACGGCAGTGGGCTGGACACCACCACCACGATCAACACCTATGGCGACGGCTGGGGCAACCTGACCCAGCAGGATGTGACGGTGAGCGGCGGCGTCACCGGCGGCAGCAAGACCTACACGGCCAAGACGGTCACCACCTACCTCAATGACGCCACGACCTGGCTGATCGGCCGGCCCGACCGCATGACGGCCAGCAAGACGCGCGATGGCTTGACTGTGCCGCGTGTGGTTGATTACGACTACGACACCCAAGGTTTGCTGAAGACAGAAACGCGTGAACCTGACAAACCGGCGCTTCGGCTGGTGACCAGCTATGACCGTACCGGTAACGTCTTCGGCTTGGTCAGGCAGAAAACGTTGTCTTGGCTCGACCCATCGGCCAACAATGCTGTCCGGACCCGCGTGATCGAGGACGTGGCCTACGACGCCAAGGGCCGCTTCCCGACCACGGTGAAGAACGCGATCGGTCAGGCCGAGACACGCGGCTACGACCCGAAGACCGGCGTGCAGACCAGCCTGACCGGCCCCAATGGCCTGACCACGACCTGGACGGTGAACGGCTTCGGCCGAAAGACCAAGGAAACCCGCGCCGACGGCACCGAAACCCGTTACTACCTCGAGCAGTGCGATGTCAATTGCCCGGTCAACGCCACCCACGTCGAGATCGCCGACCACTTCAAGGGCGCGGACCGCATCGCCGTGCCGAGCCTGGCTTACCGCGACAGCGCCGGCCACGTATTGCGCACGCAGACCTACGGCTACGACGGCCGTGCCATCGTCACCGACCAACGCTACGACAGCCGCGGCCGACCGTGGGAAGCCGACCAGCCGCGCTACAGCGCCGATGCCGCAATCCTGGCCAGCCGCCAGGCCTACGACGCGCTCGACCGGGTGACGGCGGTCACGACCCGTGACGAAGCCGGTACCGAACGCAGTGCCACCACGCAGTACAAGGGCCTGGTCACGATCCAGACCAATGCCAAGAGCCAGAGCAAGACCGACGAGCGCGACGCGCTGGGCCTGCTGGTGCGGAGCACCGACGCCAAGGCCGGCGTGACGCTGTTCGGCCGCGACGCCTGGGGCAACCTGAGCCAGACCACCGATCCGAACGGCAACGTGATCAAGGTCACCTACGATGCGCTGGGCCGCAAGACCGACTTGCAGGACCCTGACCTGGGCCTGATCCACTACGACGTCGACCCACTGGGCCAGGTGTGGCAGCAAATCAGCCCGAAGCAGCGCGCGGCGAGCCAAGTCACCAAGTTCAGCTATGACGATCTGGGCCGGATGACGGCCCGCTACGAGCCGGACCTGGAAAGCCACTGGGTCTACGACCACGCCACCACGCCGGCCAGCTGCGCGAGCACCAAGAGCTGCGGCCAATTGGTGGAAAGCTATACCGGCACCCCACGGCCAAGGACTATCGCCAGACCCAGAGCTACGACAGCCTGGCCCGGCCGCTGATGGCGACCCGCTATCTCGACGTCAACTATATCGACGTGCTGGCCTACGACGGCTGGGGCCGTCTCGCCAAGCGCAGCCTGCAGCGCGGCAGTGCCTCGGCCAAGGTGTACGACAACCGCTACAACGCGACGGGCTACCTGGCCCGGATCGAGCGGGCCGGCCTTGTGCTGTGGCAGGCCAACGCACAGGACGCGGCGAACCGGGTGCTGCAAGCCAGCCTGGGCAACGGGTTGAGCACCAATACGGTCTACAACCCCAATACCGGCCGCCTGACCAGCGACACGCTCAAGACCGCGGCGGGCGCCGCCCGGCTGCAGGAGGGCTACCAGTACGATGCACTGGGCAACGTAACCCAGCGCAGCCAGTACTGGGACGGCAGCACCGGTTTCATTGAGAGTTTCGACTACGACGAACTGAACCGGCTCAAGCAGAGCCAGGTGACGGGCAAGACGCTGCAGGTCTTCACCTACGATGCGATCGGCAACCTGCTGAGCAAGACGGGTGTAGGTACCGGCGCCTATGTCTATCCGACCCAAGGTGCGACGGCGGTCCGGCCGCATGCGGTGCAGAGTATTCCCGGTATCGGCGCCTTCACCTACGACGACAACGGCAACCTCGCCAGTGGCGCCAGCCGGACGCTGACGTGGACCAGCTTCGACATGCCCCAGAAGATTACCGAGGGCAGCGTATCGAGCGAGTTCACCTATGGCCCGGACCACCAGCGGACCAAGCAGCTGAAGCAGGACGGCAGCACCGCCAGCACGGTCTATTACGCGGGCGGCCAGGAGGCAGAGAACAAGGCCGGGGTCTGGACGATCAAGACCTACTGGCCCAATGGGCTGGGTGTCGAGATCGATGTGGTGAATGGCAGCACGACGACGACCACGTTGAACTGGACGCATGCCGACCGACTGGGCAGCGTGATTGGGATCACCGACCAGGCGGGAGCATTGAAGGAAAAGCTGGCGTATGACGCCTGGGGCAAGCGGCGGAGCCTGGACGGTGCGACTACGCCGGATACGCTGGACGGCGTGACCGACAACAAGGGCTTCACCGGTCACGAAATGCTGGATGGGCTGGACTTGGTGCACATGAACGGCCGGGTGTACGACCCCTTGGTTGCACGCTTCCTAAGTGCGGATGCGATCATCCAGGAGCCGGAGCATAGCCAGAGCTATAACCGCTATACCTATGTGTGGAACAACCCGACTAATCTGACAGATCCGACTGGATTCGAAGCGAACTGCCGGCTTACCTCGATGGGCTGTGGGGATTGGAAGGTGGCTGGTAGCCAGAGCACTAAGGGCGAGTTGGCGATGATGCAGCGCGCTGGACAGGCAGACGGTCAAAAGCCAACACCGCAAGCGCAGGCGCCGACCTCGGGGTCGAAAGAGGCTGCAGGGAAGACTCTTGGGAATACGATAAAGAATGTTGTTCAAGCGATAACGAGCTTCTTTGCCGGTCCCGACTACAGTCGTTTGTCCGATACGGACTTGATCAAGCTTGGGCCGGGAAATTTTGCGGCAAACCATGAATTGATGGGGCGCTGCGCAAAGGCTGGGGTCTGTATTTCCATGGGCCAAGTTATGGCCGATGGGGCAGAGATTGTGGCAACGAATCTGATCCCAGCGGAAGGAATTGGGCTCAAGATATTGAACAATGCGGCCAAAGAAGCCGCCGTGACCAAGGGAGCGATTCATCACATTTGTACGAATAAAAACTGCATCTCTACAATATTTGGCGGCCCTTGGACACCTCGTTTCGAAGCAATATTCGAAAAGGCTGGGATGAATTTGGATGACACCCTCAATAAGATTGCCGTATTAGGCCACAAGGGGCCACATCCAGAAGCATATCATCAAGCAATTTTTGATCGACTTACAAGTGCCACAAACGGATTAAATGGTCATGCATACCGGGAGGCTTTGCAGTTGGAATTGCGTGCTCTTGGAAAAGAAATCCAGACGCCCGGATCTCTATTAAACAAATTGGTGACAAAACAATGAACTTCTACCGTATTTTAGCTGACCCAGCCGCTACTACACGATGGTATCTAAAATCGCCGACTGATCTGCATGGCATTGAAGTAGATCCGCGGATATTTACACAAGGCCTTTGTGTAAATTCACTGCAACCATTAAATTTACCCCTTCGACGGCCTGGTTACGAAGTTGACTTCAATTTCTGTGATTTTGATATGGTTGTCACGCCAGCGGTCATCAATGTAGAACTGGAACGTCTTGTAGGAGAAGTTATTCAGCGCATCCCAGTTCAGATTAATGGGTCGAGTAATAAATACGAAATTTTGAACATATGCAATCTTGTTCAATGCATCGACGAATCGAAATCGATGTACACTAAATGGACTGATTCTGATGGACGCCCTGAGAAGATTGGAGAGTATCGAATGATAGCCAAAATCTCCATTGATCCACTAGCTGCAAATGGTCATCATATATTTAGATTATCTGGCTGGCCCATTGCACTGATAATATCAGAGGAAGTAAAAAGCCTCCTCGAAACCAGGAAAGTGTCCGGCATTAAGTACGAGCACGTATCATAATGCCTTGCCCACTATCCAGATAAGCCTCTTGCAGGTCTTTGATCTGCCGCTCGTATTGCTCTCGCACATCGAGCGGATTGGCGCGTAGCGCATTTTCCATGCCCCGCTTGCCGTCTTCGACCCAGTTTTCCACTTCGGCAGGCGAGAGGTCATAGGCCCGGCTGGCTTCGGCTACCGTCGTCTTGCCCTGGATGATGTCCAAGACCAGTGCGCTCTTGCGCTTGGCCGTCCACCGCTTGATGTCTTCTTCCATCTTCATGCCCATCGTCTTTCCTTCAAGTATGACGTGAGCAGGTTTTCACTGGGTCATTACACGTATGAGCATGGGGTGACGCTGGACTTCTCGCGCCCGGGCAAACCCACGGATAACGCGTTCATCGAGTCATTCAACGGTAGTCTGCGAGACGAATGCCTGAACGCGCACTGGTTTCTGTCGCTGGATGATGCACGTGACAAAATCGAACGATGGCGACAGGATTACAACGAATTCAGGCGGCACAGCTCGCTGGGAGACCTGACCCCGAGCGAGTTCCGACTCGCCCACCTTGAAGCCGGGAATTTCTAGTTTCGACCGCTCGGTTAAGCGGGAGGAGGTCATTTGCCTGAAATCTCTACTTTTGAACGCTACGGTTTTGCGGGAGGAGGTCAGTTACTCTGTCGAAGAGGTTATACTTTCAGGTATGTCTATTGGCAAAAAGGAGGTCAAAGCTGTTGAAAGTCTTACATCAAAATTACAGCGTGTGGGTGAGTCTCCATTTCCATCGCTGACGGGGAATGCATCAAAAAATGCTGCTATTGCACAGCAACAAATGAGAGGCATTCTTGGTGCAAAGGATGGGGTTTCCTCGTGGGTCGAATGCAAGTGAATGGACGTTATGAGCCGGTATTGCAATTACGAATCCCAGATGGCAGAGGGTTGGCCATTACTCTGGAAGGCCAGTTTCATACGTTTCTAAATCCGGTAATTAGGTGATTAATATGGCCTCTTTCTATATTGTGAATGGAATTGCAAGCGAAGATGCTGAGGTTGATGATGCAATCATTTTCTTTGGTGGTGGGTGGGAGGCTGTTGGAGATGCAGTCGTCATGCAGGTTTCATATATAAAGGGGCGGCTTTGGCTTTCTATTTCACCTCCTGATTCGAATCGGTGGGAATTTCCGTTGTTGGATATAATTTCTATCTTGGAAAAGGCTAAGTCGGACTTTATTTTAAGAAAGGTCCAGGCACTGCCGAATGATGAATTACTCGAAGTGCGATTTAAGGGTGGGGGAAAAGAAATACTATTTGATGGTATGGAAGTTGCAACGCTAAGCGGTAGCCGCATTTTCTTGAATGGCTCCAGGCTTGGTGAATTCGCGTTGCTAATTCCACTGGATGGGTTTATACGTACGATATTATCAGCTTGATAGGCCTGTCTACGTTAATGGAACCTAATTTGACGGCATACGGACCTTGGGGCGTTAGGCTAGGGTAAAATAAATTACAGATTGCCTGGTACGCCCCCCGGGACGGTTACTTACTCATGCATGAGCGTAGTTTTAGCCACGAATCACTGCCGCTCCCCGTCACTCGCTCACCTCTTAGGTCATTGATAGCGGAAGTGCACCTTCAACCCCGTTCCCAAAAGAGACGGCCACGGTTTCCACCGTGGCCGTTTCTTCATGCCGATGCTGCGACGCGTACTACTCGGCCTTCGCCAGCGCCTCGCTGCTCCACCCACCGCCGAGCGCCTGGTAGACGTCGACCATCGCCGTCAACCGCCCCTGCAAGGCATTCACCCGATCGCGCTCGGCCGTCAGCCGGTCGCGTTCGCTGTTGAGCAGGTCGAGGTAGCTCGACACGCCGGCCTTGTAGCGCGTGTCGGTCAGCGCCTTGACGCGGCCCTGGCTGTCGGCGCGCGCCTCGGTGGCGACCAGCGTCTCGCGGGCGGCGCGGTGGCCGGCCAGCGCGGCGCGGGCGTCGCCGTAGGCGGCGCGGGCGGCCTGGGCGTAGGCGATCTCGGCCTGGGCGCGCTGCGACTTGGCGGCGTCGACCTGGGCGTCGATCCTGGCCAGGCCCACCAGCGGCTGCAGCAGCGCGCCGGCGACGCTCCAGGTGCGCGCCGTGCTGTCGAGCAGGTTGCCCAGTTCCAGGCTCTCGCCGCCGAGGAATCCGGTCAGGCTCAGGCTCGGGAAGTAGCGCCGCTTGGCTTCGCCCAGGCTCGCTTCGGCGAAGGCCAGCTGCGCCTCGGCGCGGCGCACGTCGGGCCGCCGGGTCAACAGGTCGGCCGACAGGCCGGCCGGGATCTCCGGCACCTTGGCCAGCACCGCCAGGCCGTTGCCGCGCGCCACGCGGCCTTCGACCACTTCCTTCGGCGTGCGGCCCAGCAGCACCGCCAGCGCCGACTCGGCCTTCTCGCGCGCCGCCACCGTCTGCGGCAGCGCGGCGGCGATCGCGGCGCGTTCGGCCGTCGCCAGGCTCAGCTCGTAGTCGCTCGAGGCGCCGGCGTCGTAGCGCTTCTTCTGCAGCGTCAGCGCCTCGTCGCGGGTGGCCAGCGTCTGGGTCAGCAGCGCCTCGTCGGCATCCAGGCCGAGCAGGGCGAAGTAGCTCTTGGCGGTCTGCGCCGCGACCGCGGCACGGGTCGCCTCGCGGGCGTACTGGGTGGCCAGCAGCTGGGCCGCCGCCGCGTCCTTGGCCTTCCACACCCGGCCCCACAGATCGAGCTCGTAGGACACCGAGAAGCCGCCGCGGTAGACCGTGTTGGTCCCGCCCTGGCCCGGCTGCGCCGTCTCGTCGCTCGGGCTGTTGCGGTTGGCGTTGAGGCCGACGTTGACGTCGGGCAGCAGCGCCACCTGGGCCTGGCGCAGCGTGCTCTTGGACTGGCCGACGGTCTCGATCGCGGTCAGCACGTCGGCGTTGTGGGCCAGCGCCTCGTCGACCAGCGCGTTCAGCGTCGGATCGTTGAAGCTCTTCCACCAGGCGTTCAGCTCGGCCGGCGCGGCCTCGCTCTGGTGCGCCGGCAATTCGAACACCGGCGGCGGGGTGGTGGCGCAGCCGCTCAGCGCGGCGGCCAGCGCCAGCGCGATCAGGCTCGGTTTGATCAGCTTACTTTTCATCGCGATGCACTCCTTCGACGATGCCGTATTCGCTTTCGGACTTCGGCGGCACCAGTTCCTCCGGCGGGGTCTTCAGCCGCAGGTCGGTGATCAGCTTGTAGAACAGCGGGACGAAGAAGATGGCCAGGAAGGTGGCCGCCATCATGCCGCCCACCACGCCGGTGCCGACCGAGGTCCGCGCGCCGGCGCCGGCGCCGTGGCTGATCGCCAGCGGCAGCACGCCGAGGATGAAGGCCAGCGAGGTCATGATGATCGGGCGGAAGCGCAGCCGTGCCGCCTCGATCGCCGCGGCCGCCACCGGATAGCCCTCGTGGTGCTTCATCACCGCGAACTCGACGATCAGGATCGCGTTCTTGGCGGCGAGGCCGAGCAGCGTCACCAGGCCGATCTGGAAGTAGACGTCGTTGGTGAAGCCGCGCAGGTGCACCGCGACCAGCGCGCCGAACATGCCGAAGGGCATGGCCAGCAGCACCGAGAACGGCAGCGACCACTTCTCGTACTGCGCCGCCAGGATCAGGAACACCATGACCGCCGCCAGCGCCAGCGCGATGATCGAGGCGCTCGACACCTTCTTCTCCTGGAAGGCCGAGCCGGTCCATTCGTAGTCGACGTCCTTGGGCAGCACCTGCTTGGCCATCTGCTCGAAGGCGGCGATCGCCTGGCCCGAGGAGTAGCCGGGGCCGGCGTTGCCCATCAACTTCACGGCCGGCAGGTTGTTGTAGCGGTCGACCGTGTCCGGGCCCGAGCTGTATTCGACCTTGGCGAAGGCCGACAGCGGCACCATCTCGCCGCGCTGGCTCTTCACGTACAGCCGGCCGATGTCCTCGGGACGCTTGCGGTACTGCGTGTCGGCGCTCATCAGGACCTGCCAGGCACGGCCGTACTTGTTGAAGTCGTTCACGTAGTAGGTGCCGAGCGTGCCGGCCAGCGTGTTGAAGGCATCGTTCAGCGGTACGCCGAGCGCCTTGGCGCGGTCGCGGTCGACGTCGACGTAGAGCTGCGGCGCGTTCGGCTTCCACAGCGTCTGCAGGCCGCCGCCGCCGGCCAGCACCGGGTTCTGGTGCGAGGCGCCGATCAGCGGGCCCATGGCTTCGACCAGCTTCTTGGTGCCGCCCTCGCCGCGGTTCTGCAGGTAGACCTCGAAGCCGCCCGTATTGCCCAGGCCGAAGATCGCCGGCGGGTTGAAGGCCAGCACCAGCGCCTCCTTGATGCCGCCGGTCTTCATGAACAGCTCGCCCACCAGCTGCTGGGTGGTGACGTTGCGCTCGTCCCAGTGCTTCTGGGTGACGAAGATGGTCGCCGCGTTGTTCTTGAAGCCGCCGCCGATGAAGTCCATGCCGCTGAACGCCATCACGTGCTCGTTGGCCGGGTTGGAACGGATCGCCTTGATGACTTCGGCCACCACCTTGTCGGTGCGCTCGAGCGAGGCGCCGTCCGGCAGGAACACCGCGCCGATGTAGTAGCCCTGGTCTTCGTCGGGCACCAGCGAGCTCGGCGTGATCTTGAACATGCCGACGGTGATCGCGACCATGCCCAGGAACAGGAAGATGCCCAGCAGCGAGCGCTTCATGAAGAAGGTGACGCCGCCGATGTAGCGGCCGGTGACGCGGTGGAACCAGTCGTTGAACCACAGGAAGAAGCGGGCGGTCTGCTTGTGCTCGCGCTTGAGCATCAGCACGCACAGCGCCGGCGTCATGGTGAGCGCGACCAGGCCGGACAGCACCACCGCGATCGATATGGTCACCGCGAACTGCCGGTAGAGCTCGCCGGTCAGGCCGCCGAGGAAGGCGATCGGCACGAACACCGCGCACAGCACCAGCACGATGGCGATCACCGGGCCGGTCACTTCCTTCATGGCCAGGATGGCGGCCTCGCGCGCCGGGAGATGCTGCTCGTGCATGATCCGCTCGACGTTCTCGAGCACCACGATCGCATCGTCGACCACGATACCGATGGCCAGCACCATGCCGAACAGCGTCAGGGTGTTGATCGAGTAGCCCAGCATCTGCAGGCCGGCGAAGGTGCCGATCAGCGATACCGGCACCGCCAGCGTCGGGATCAGCGTCGCGCGCCAGTTCTGCAGGAACAGGAACACCACCAGGAACACCAGCACCATGGCTTCGCCGAGCGTCTTCACCACCTCCTGAATCGATACCTCGACGAAGCGCGTGGTGTCGTAGGGGATGGCGTAGGTCATGCCGGCCGGGAAGCGTTCGGCCAGCCGCGCGACGGTGGCCTTGACCTCGTCGCCGACCTCGAGCGCGTTGGCGCCCGGCTGCAGGAACACGCCCATCAGCACGGCCGGACGGCCGTTGTAGGTACCGTTGAAGTCGTTGTCCTTGGAGCCGAGTTCGACCCGGGCGATGTCCTTCAGGCGCAGCTGGCTGCCGTCGGAATTGGAACGCACGATGACGTTCTCGAATTCCTGCTCGGTCGACAGCCGGCCCTTGGCGGTGATGGTGTAGACCATCTCCTGGCCGCCGCCGGTGGGCGACTGGCCGATCTTGCCGGCGGCGAACTGGGCGTTCTGCTCGGCCAGCGCGGCCGCCACCTCGGGCACGGTCACCTTGAGCTGCGTCATGCGATCGGGCTTGAGCCAGATACGCATGGCGTAGTCCTTGGCGCCGAAGATCTGCACGCCGGTGGTGCCGGGGATCTTCTTGATCGAATCCAGCACGTTGAGCGTGATGTAGTTCGAGGTGTAGAGATCGCCGTACTTGCCGTCGGGCGAGTAGAAGGCCAGCACCTGCAGGAAGGCGGACGAGCCCTTCTCGACGGTGACGCCCTGGCGCCGGACTTCCTCGGGCAGGCGCGCGTCGGCCTGCTTGACGCGGTTGTTGACGTTGACCGCCGCATTGTCGGCATTGGTGCCGATCTCGAAGGTGACGGTGATCTCGACCGCGCCGTTCGAGGTCGAGGTGGACGACATGTACATCATGCCTTCCACCCCGGTGACGGCGTTTTCGATCGGGGCCGCCACGGTTTCGGCGATGGTCTCGGCCGAAGCGCCCGGGTAGAACGCGCGGATGGTGACCACCGGCGGGGCGATTTCGGGGTATTGCGCGATGGGCAGCGCACGCATCGCCGCCAGACCCGCGATCACGATGAAGATCGAGATCACGAAGGCGAAGATGGGCCTGTCGATGAAGAAGCGGGAGAACATGGATCGTTTCCTATGAGCCGTATCCGATTCCCTCGCGAGCGCGGCGCGGCGGCGGCGACAGCACGCGCCCCGGGCGGGGGTGCGGTCTGGCGGTCGGCACCGGGCCGGCGGTCGGCGAGGGGCTCAAAGCTGTGATTCGCCTCAGGGCTTGGCGGCGGGCGCGCCGGCCGGCGGCTGCTTGGCTGCGGCGGCGGCCTGCGCGGCGGTCATCGGCACGATGGGCTGGCCCGGCATGAAGATGCGCGCCACGCCGTCGACGATCACGTTGTCGCCGGCCTTGAGGCCCTGCTTGATGATCCAGCCGTTGGGGTCGGCGCCTTCGAGCCGCACCCAGTCGCCCGGCACCACCGGCCGCATCTCGGCCGCCGGCTTGCCGTCCTGGCCCTTGCCGACCAGGTAGACGTACTTGCCAGTCGGGCCGTCGAGCACCGCGCGCTGGGGCAGGGCGATCGCGCCGGGGCGCACCGCGCCGGTCAGCACCACGCGGACGAACTCGCCCGGCGCCAGCTCGGCCTTGGGGTTGGGCAGTTCGGCCCGGCTCGAGTAGGCGCCGGTGTTGGCGTCGGCCTTGTAGTCGCTGAAGTCGAGCTTGCCGCTCTGCTTGACCATCTGGCCGCCGGCGTTCTTCACCTTCACCACGTAGCCGCCTTCCGGCAGCTTGAGCGTGCCGGCCTCGACCTCGGCCTGCACGCGGTTGCGGTCGGCGTTGGAGAGCGAGAAGTTGACGTGGATCGGATCGGTCTGCGCCATGGTGGCCAGGAGGCTGTCGCCCTGGGCGTTGGCGAGCGAGCCTTCGACCTTGAGCGCACGGCCGACCACGCCGGTGATCGGCGCGCGCACGTCGGTGTAGCCGAGGTCGATGCGGCTGCTGTTGTGCTGGGCCTGGGCGGCCTTGAGCGCGGCGCGGGCGATGTCGAGGCCGGAGGCCGCGTTGTCGAATTCCTGCTGGCTGACGGCCTTGGCTTCGATCAGCGGCTTGAGCCGGTTGTAGTCGCGCTCGGCCTGCTTGAGGCGGGCTTCGGCGGTGACCACGTTGGCTTCGCTGGCCGCGGCGGCGGCGGCGAACGGCGCCGGGTCGAGGCGGAACAGCGCGGTGCCCTTGGTCACGCGGCTGCCTTCCTCGTACAGGCGGCGGTCGACGATGCCGGTGACGCGGGCGCGGATCTCGACTTCGCGCGAGCCGGCGGTCTGGCCCGGGTACTCGAATTCGACCGGCACGTCGCGCGGCGCGACGGTTTCATAAGTGACTTGCGGCGGCGGGAAGCCGCCGCCGTGCTGCTCCGGGCCCTTGCCGCAGGCGGCCAGGATGGCGACGCCGAGCACGGCCGGTACGAACGGCAGCGCGCGGGACAGGGTGGGACGAGACGCGGGCATTCTCATTCTTAGTAGTCCTCTCAAAAAGCTGGAAAGGGGTGGGTCGTTCCGGCGACGCAGGTTTGGACAGCACAATCGGACAGCATAGGAAGCACGGCCGTTCACCGCCAGCTCCGGGGCCCGTCGACGAGGTATCACGACGGGAGGGGCGGGGCGGCGGAGCTGGTTTCGGTCAGCAGATGTCCAGCGGAACGTCCTCCGGATTTGACGTCGATGCGGATTTTAGATACATACACGTATGTTTGTAAACATTGCTGACGTTGGGGTTATTAAAATCGGTTCGGACGCGACCGACCTGACGTGCCGCATCGCCGCCATGGCGCTGCCGGCATGATAGGGAAGACGCTGCGACGCGATTTTGACCGCCGCGCAATATAAAATCGGATCATGGCAAGACGAACCAAGGAACAGGCGGAACAGACCCGAGAACAGCTGCTCGACGCGGCCGAACGGGTGTTCCACGACAAGGGCGTGACGCGCGCCACGCTCGACGACATCGCGCGCGACGCGGGCATGACGCGCGGCGCGATCTATTGGCATTTCAAGAACAAGACCGACGTCTTCAAGGCGATGTGCGACCGCGCCTGCCTGCCGATGCAGGCGATGCTCGACACGCTGGCCGCGGAGCCGGGCGACGATCCGCTCGGCTGCCTGACGCGCGACGGCGCGCGCATCCTGCGCCAGGTGGCCGAGGACCCGCACCTCTTGCAGGTGTTCGAGATCATCCTGTTCAAGACCGAGTTCTCCGAAGTGGCCGCCGAGGTGATGGCCGAGGAGGCCGAGCGCGCCGCCTCCTGCCGCCGCCAGCTCGCCACGGTGCTGCGCGCGGCGCAGGCGCTCGGCCAGCTGCCGGCCCATCTCGACTGCGACCTGGCCGCCTTCGCGCTCAACAGCTTCATCATCGGCTGCATCCGCGAATGGCTCGAACTGCGCGAATTCGACCTCGCCGCGCGGGCCGACTGGCTGATGGCGACCTTCTACGCCGGCCTGCGGCACGCGCCGCCGCTGCCGCCGTCCTGACATCCTGCCGCCATTGCTGTTCATCGCCGCCATGCCGCCTCCGGGTTGAATCCACCGGCGCCAGCATGGCGGCAGGCTACTGACAGCGTCGTGTCAGCAGCCGGCTTCCGCCAGCCGCTTGCGCACCGTCAGGCCGCCATCCGGCCGCTCGTCCACGATCTCGAAACCCGCCGCCAGGTACATGGTCAGCGGCCCCCAGTGGTTGGCCGCCTCGCCGGCCGCTTCGCGCTGCGGGAAGGCCTCGGCCCAGGCGAAGCCCTGCGCGGCGAAGTCGGCCAGCGCACGGGCCAGCAGCGCACGGGCCACGCCCTGGCCGCGCCAGGGCTTGGCCACCACGAAGCAGCCGATCGCGCCGATCCGCGGGTCGGCGTCGGCCGGGCTGTCCAGCAGCGCCGGGGTCAGCGCCTTGGGGCCGGCGTGGCACCAGCCGATCGGCTTGCCGCCGCGATAGGCCAGGTAGCCGCGATAGCGCCGCTGCTCGACCAGCGGAATGATCGCCGCGCGGTTCTCGGCCGCGTCGCGGCTGTTCCAGTCGCGCGCGTCGTGGTCGGCATGCAGGAAGTGGCAGTAGCAGGAGGCCCAGCGCGGGTTGTCGGCGAAGGCGTCGTGATCGAAGAAATGCAGGTGGTCGGCCAGCCGGCCGGCGTCGAGCGGATGGATGACGAGCGGATCGTCCATGCGGTGCTTCCTCCTCAGACCAGGTTCTGCGGGCTGCCGTCGGCCCAGGCCTCGATATTGTCGACCAGCTGCGCGGCCAGCCGGCTCATCGCCTCGAAGCTGGCCCAGCCGACGTGCGGCGTGACGATCAGGTTCGGCAGGCCGGCCTCGATCAGCGCATTGCCCTGGCGCGGCGGTTCCTCGTGCAGCACGTCGACGCCGGCGCCGGCCAGCCGGCCCGCACGCAGCGCCGCCAGCAGCGCGGCCTCGTCGACCAGGCCGCCGCGGGCGGTGTTGACCAGGATGGCGTCCGGCTTCATCGCCGCCAGCTCGGCCGTACCGATCAGGTTGCGGGTGGCCTCGGTCAGCGGGCAGTGCAGGCTCAGCACGTCGGCCCGCGCCAGCGCCTCGTCGAACGCGGTGTAGCCGTCGCGCACCGTCGCCGTGCCGCGATGCTCGGCGAACAGCGTTTCGGCGCCGAAGGCGCGCGCCAGTTCCGCGCTGCGGCGGCCCAGCGTGCCGGCGCCGACGATGGCCACGGTGCGGCCGTGCAGGTCGCGGATGGTCGGGCCGAAATGGCAGAAGTGCGGCGAGGCGTTCCAGGCGCCGGCCGCCAGCTCGCGCTGGTAGGCCGGCAGGTTGCGCAGCAGCGCCAGCATCAGCATCAGCGCGTGCTCGGGCACGCTGTGTTCGGCATAGCCGCGGATGTTGGCCACCGCGATGCCGTGCCGGCGGGCGGCGGCCAGGTCGACGTTGTTGACGCCGGTGGCGGCCACCGCGATCAGCTTCAACTGCGGCAGCGCGGCCAGCGCGGCGGCGTCGAGCCGCACCTTGTTGCTGATCACCACCTCGGCGTCGAGGCAGCGTTCGATCACCTGTTCGGGGGCGGTGGCGTCGTATTCGGCCCAGTCGTGGGCGAAGGCCGGGCGGCGGACGGCGACCGGCAGGCTGGCGCGGTCGAGGAAGACGATGCGGTACATGGCGGCGATCCGGTGGGGAGTGGCCGTCGATGCTACGTGATCGGCGGCCCGTGGGGCATTGCTGCGTGCCGGCTTGCGCGTTGCGTTCGGCCGCTCTTCGAAGGCGCGAACTGGATCGGTAGGTCGGGCTTCATGCCCGACAGCGCTGCTAATCAAGGTCGCTGTCGGGCGTAAAGCCCGACCTACGGGGACCGGAACGGGAGCAGTGGCCTGAAGCGGCTACTCGATCAGCGCCCGGTAGGCATGCCAGGTGGCATGGCCGACCAGCGGCACGGTGAAGGCCACGCCGACGCCCCACAGCGCGAAGCCGGCCAGCGTCAGCAGCACGATCAGCGTGCCCCAGGTCAGCATGCAGGCCGGGTTGGCCAGGCACACGCGCACGCTGGCGAAGATCGCGGTGAAGGTGTCGGCGTCGCGGTCGAGCATTACCGGGATGGCCACCACCGACATGGCGAAGGCCAGCAGCGCGAACACCGCGCCCGAGCCGAGCCAGACCGCCAGGAAGGTGGTGTTCTCCTCGGTCAGGAAGTGCGGCGACAGGATCAGCTTGAGGTCGGGCACGTTCTCGGTGAAGAACAGCGCGAACACCACCACCGACACCCGCATCCAGCCGGCCACCAGCAAGGCCAGCACGATGGCGAACAGGCCGATGCCGGCCGGGTTGGCGCGCAGCGCGGTCAGCGTGGGCAGCAGCTTCACGCGTGCCACCGTTTCGTGGCGGCGGCTGATCTCGTAGAGGCCGAGGCAGAGGAAGGGGCCGGCGATCAGGAAGCCGGTGATCAGCGTCATGGTGTGTTCGGGCGCGTAGCCGAACAGCCGGCGGATGCACCAGCCCATCGCCACGAAGGCGCCGCCGTAGAAGATCAGGCCGGTCGGCGTGGCGCGCACGTCGCCGAGCGCGCGGCGTAGCCAGATGAAGGGGGTGTGCCAGGGCAGGTCGCGCACGCGCGGGTTGAGCGCGGCCGGGATCGCTTCGTCGAGTGTTTCCGCCATCTGAGTCTCCTCGATTTTTTATGTGGGCGGGTCGGACAGGGAGGTCGTGCCGGGTTGCAGTGTTCTGTTGCGCGGTTCGGGACAGCGGTTCGGGATGCGGATGGAAAAATGGCGGCCCCGGGAGGGCCGCCATCGGTCTGGCTTTACTCGAGGCCGAGCAGTTCGACTTCGAACACCAGCACGGCGTTGGGCGGGATCACGCCGCCGGCGCCGCGGGCGCCGTAGCCCATCTGCGGCGGGATGGTCAGCTTGCGCACGCCGCCGACCTTCATGCCCTGCACGCCCTGGTCCCAGCCCTTGATCACGTGGCCGGCGCCGAGCGGGAAGCTGAACGGGATGCCGCGGTCCTTGCTCGAATCGAACTTGCGGCCGTCGGTGAGCCAGCCGGTGTAGTGCACGGTCGCTTCCTGGCCGGCCTGAGCTTCGGCGCCTTCGCCGACGCTGAGTTCTTCGATGATGAGGGTATCGGTCACGTGGATTTCCTTGCGTTTGAACGGCGCGATCATACGCCGCGGCCCGCCGCGATGAAAAATCCTCGG
This sequence comes from Chitinimonas koreensis, assembly GCF_014353015.1. Lineage (NCBI taxonomy): Bacteria > Pseudomonadati > Pseudomonadota > Betaproteobacteria > Neisseriales > Chitinibacteraceae > Chitinimonas > Chitinimonas koreensis. The sequence goes on along the minus strand of NZ_CP060704.1, from coordinate 4,058,711 downwards.
CGCACTCGGTGGGACATCCGCCACGCCTCCCGCATGGCGGGCGAAGCCAGATTCGCCGCGGCTTAAGCACTTTGTCATGGAGCCGTCAGCGGGACGTAACACGCGCTGTCTATGCTCGCCCACCTTGCATCCGTACCCCACTTCCCGAACCAAGGTGATAAAGATGAGCGCACACGACCGTCACGGCGAGCAGCCGATCGAGCTGGAAGAGATCGGCACCAACGACAGCGGCAACCCGAGCTTCGACAGCGTGCTGAACGCGCGGCTGAGCCGCCGCGGCATCCTGCGCGGCGGCATGGGCGGCGCGTCCGCCCTGCTGCTCGGCAGCTTCGGCGCCGCCGGCCTCGCCGCCTGCGGCAGCGACGGCGATTCGACGCCCACTCCGACGCCGACCCCCACCCCGACCCCCACGCCGGTCCCCGCGCCCAAGTTCAACTTCAACGCCGTGGCCAAGAACGTCAACGATGCGCTGACGCTGCCGGACGGCTACAGCTACCAGGTGATCTACGCCGCCGGCGACCCGATCAACAACGCCACCGCCGCCTACAAGAACGACGGCACCGACGTCGGCTTCGACTTCCGCGCCGGCGACCACCACGACGGCATGAACTGGTTCGGCCTCAACGCCGCCGGCACCGCCCGCGACGCGGCCAGCACCGACCGCGGCCTCCTGGCGATGAACCACGAGAACATTACGGCCGTCTTCCTGCATGCCAACGGCCCGACCACGGTGGCCGGCCTGCGGCCGCAGGCTGAAGTCGACAAGGAAATCGCCGCCCACGGCGTCTCGGTGATCGAGATCCGCAAGACCGACGGCAAGTTCGCGCTCAACCGTAGCTCCAACTACAACCGCCGCTACACCGCCCAGACGCCGCTCGCGCTGTCCGGCCCGGTCAAGGGCTCGGCCCATGTCAAGACCGCCTATGCGACCGGCGGCGACTTCGCCCGCGGCACGCTGAACAACTGCGCCACCGGCGACACGCCGTGGGGCACCTTCCTCACCTGCGAGGAAAACTGGGCCTTCTACTTCGCCCGCGCCACCGGCGACGATGCCGTGCGCAGCGCCAACGAAGTCGCCGCGCTCAAGCGCTACGGCATCGCCGAAGGCGCCAAGGGCAACGGCTGGCACACCGCCGGCAACACCGACGCCTACACGCGCTGGAACATCGCCAAGCTCGGCACCAGCCCCGAAGGCACCGACGACTTCCGCAACGAAGCCAATACCTTCGGCTACGTGGTCGAGATCGACCCCTACAACGCAGGCGCCGGCGCCAAGAAGCGCACCCACCTGGGCCGCTTCGCCCACGAGTGCGCGGTCTACGCCAAGCCGGTGGCCGGCAAGCCGGTGGTGTTCTACATGGGCGACGACTCGCGCAACGAGTACATCTACAAGTACGTCTCCAAGGCCGTGTGGGATGCGGCCGACGCCGACAAGGGCATGGCCGCCGGCGACAAGTACCTGGACGAGGGCACGCTCTACGTCGCCAAGTTCGGCGCCGACGGCAGCGGCCAGTGGATCCCGCTGACCATGGCCAACGCCGCCATCGCGGGCTACGCAGGCTACACCTTCGCCAGCCTGGCCGACATCTGCGTCAACACCCGCCTGGCCGCCGACGCCGCCGGCGCGACCAAGATGGACCGGCCGGAATGGTGCTCGGTCAACCCGAAGAACGGCGAGGTCTACTTCACGCTGACCAACAACTCCAACCGCGTGGTGGCCGGCGCCAGCGGCAGCAAGCTGCTGCCCGACGCCGCCAACCCGCGCGCCTACGAGGACGTGAAGGGCGCCGCCACCCAGACCGGCAACGTCAACGGCCACATCATCCGCACCGCCGAAGACGGTGCCGATCCGGCGTCGCTGACCTTCAAGTGGGACATCTACCTGTTCGCCGCCCAGTCCGACGCCGATGCGGCGGTCAACCTGTCGTCGCTGACGGCCGAGAACGACATGTCGAGCCCGGACGGCATCTGGTTCGGCCAGAACGGCCTGTTGTGGATCCAGACCGACGACGGCGCCTACACCGACGTGACCAACTGCATGATGCTGGCCGCCCTGCCGGGCCAGGTCGGCGACGGCGGCAGCGCCAACGTGATGAACAAGATCGGCGCCAACACGCTGGAAGTGACCACGCGCAAGGGCAAGAACCCGAGCGCCGACTCGCTGCGCCGCTTCCTGGTCGGCCCCAAGGGCTGCGAGATCACCGGCATCGCCCAGACGCCGGACTTCAAGACCCTGTTCGTCAATATCCAGCACCCCGGTGAGAACACCAAGGCGGCCGACCTGGGCGACCCGAGCAAGTACGAGAGCCACTGGCCGCAGGGCGGCACCGCGCGGCCGCGTTCGGCCACGGTGGTGATTACCCGCACCGACGGCGGCACCATTGGCATTTGATGGTGATGTGCCGGCCCTTTGCGGCCGGCATGCGATACGGCGGTAAAGAAAGGCCAGCGTGAGCTGGCCTTTTCTTATGTGAACGACGTCGCTAGCTGATGCCAATGCGGGCAATTAAGCCCCTCTCCCGCGCGCGGGAGAGGGGTTGGGGGCGCCCGGCGTAGGGTGAGGGCTGGTTCTACGAAGAACAGTCCTCATCTGGTCCTTGGACCACCTTCTCCGTGTACGGGAGAAGGGAAGGGCGGCGCGCCTGGAATCGATCGAATGTGGTCCTATGTAAAAGGCCGGCGTGAGCCGGCCCTTTGCCGTAAACGCCTTACGGCGCCGCCACCGGCTCCCTGACCGTCAGCGCCCCGCCGACCGCGCCGGCATAGAAGATCGCCAGCTTGACCGTCCCGGCACCGACGTTGCGGCCGTTGTGCAGCGTATCGACCACTTCCGCCAGCGTGTCGCCGGCCTTGAGCCGGTTGGTCGCGCCGTTCTTCAGCCGCACCTCCAGCTCGCCCTCGAGCACCATGCCGAACGAAGGCACCGGGTGCAGGTGCCAGCCCGTTTCGGCGCCCGGCGCGATCTCGATGATCATGCCGGTGATCTCGGCCTGGCCCGCCGGATAGGCCAGCGGCTTGCCGTCCCAGCTCTGGCTGGCCTTGAGGATGGTGGTGGCCTTGACGGCCGGGGTGGAGTCGAGCGCGAACGCGGCGGCGTTGAGCGCGAGCGCGGCGACGAGGGCGGCGGTCAGCTGGAAGGAGGACATTGCTGGTCTCCGGATGAGCGGATGGGACGGGCGACGGTCATGGCAGGCCGCGCGAAGCCTGGTGCGGATCGCGACTCAATCTAGACGATTTGCGCGCGTGCTGCGCGGCCGGCGGCATGGTCGTTGACGTAGCCGTGCAGGGTGGGCACGTTTTCGTGCGCACGCGGGGCGGATGTTCGGCTTGGGACTGTGGCTGCGGGCGGTCGTGACCGCGTGGGCGCGAAAGACATGCCCACCCAACCGGGCTGCAAGGTGAAGACCGGAGGCATGGCCTGGCGTGCGACGTAAGGGGCCTGCCGAAGGCAGCTCTCCCTTGAAGGAGGGGTTAGGCGGCGCTGCTTGTTTCATGGCTGTAGACGATGAAGCCGAGATGCTTTGCGACCTGATCGTACAGCGCCCGGCCTGCCTCGTTGGAGGCTTGAGTTTGCCAATAGACTCTGCTCGCACCGGCGGACCTGGCCTGTGCATAGACCGATTGAATGAGGGCTTTGCCAATGCCTTGGCCACGCTGCAGCGGCTCTGTGAAGAGATCTTGCAGGTAGCAAACTGGCTCGACTCTTGTCGTACTTCGATGGAACAGGAAGTGAGCGATGCCGATCAGTGACTCTTCTCTTGCCGCGACGAGAGCAAAGACGGGTTCAATTGGATTGAAGAATCGCTCCCAGGTGGCAAGAGTGATGCTCTCGGGTAGGGCGGTAGCACCAGCTCGACCATAGAAGGCGTTATAGCCCTCCCAGAGCGGCCGCCACTTCGTGAAGTCATCCCGCTCGATGAGACGAACTTGGAAAGGCTGGGACATGGGCTGTTTGCGATACCTAACGTTCGGAGTAAGGAGCGACCGCAAGTGGGCGAAGCCCGCTTGTGGGCATCCCCTTGACGGAGGGGTTAGGCGACACCGCGAACAAGGCTCCACTCGACAGTGCTTGGCTTCACCGAAGCGCAAATTGGACCGCCATCGCCCATGGTGCCGGCGATGCGGGCCTGAATGATCGCCTCACCAGACGAGATGGCGGTCTGGACAAGTTGCTTGGGAATGGAGGCCAGCTTCAACTTTGCGCGGCGTGACCAACACGACTCTGGTTGACCTGCCTGGGTGCCGGAGTTGACGTAGACAAATCGGTCGGTTGGGGCACCCTGGGCGAACTCTCCCAGGAAGTTGGCTGATCCGTCGGCCAACGGCGCACCCAAGCGAAGCTCGAACTCAAACCAAACTTCGTCCGGCTGCTCTGCCCTGGACTCAAGTAGCTCCGACTTGCCGCGTTGCACTGCAAAACGAACGCCGAGTGGAGGAGCAACGACAACGATTCGCATGCGGACGAACTGAGGAGGCTTAGCTATGGTCACGACGGCCCTGGTTGTCTAACGTTTGACATGAGAGGCGCTTGGAGGCCGTAGGCCGGGAAGCGCCCTCTCGATGGAAGGGTTAAACATCACGGTGTGCGGGTCAGGTTTGGCTGTTCGTCAGGTGGCTAGGCAAGTGTCCGATGATTACCTGCTCATCGTCCTCGTCATAGAAGAAGTAGATGCGAAGCGTGTTCGCTTCGTTGTGATCACTCCCGCGCTTTAGATGCCATTCGAGGAATCGATTCGTGCCCCGATGTGGGACGAAATACTTTTCTTTCCACTGGGACAGGCGATTAGGGTCTCCTGTCCTCTCTAGTCCCACCCCAAGGTCTTCAAATAGTGCATCGACTGGGCTTCCTGTTCGGCGGGCTTCTACGTATTGGCGAGCAAGTCGATCAAGGCAGCGATACACAAGCTGCGGTTCGCTGAAGGGGCTCTTTTTTGCAGATCGGGCCGCTCGATTGAGGAGAACAAGACGGCCGGGATACTGCTCTAGTGCCCACGCATCAACTTGATCGAGTGCCGGGGGATAGGTAGGTTGCGCTTGAGAGGTGCCGACTTGTTCTTCCAGTCGTTGGACGAGCGCTCGCATTGCCATTGCTTGTGCTCGGTACTGGTCTCTTTCGACTTGCGCAGCAGTTACCTCTGCATCGGCATAATTGAATTCGTCAGTCTTCTCCTGAATCTGCTGTCGCAACAAAGAGTTCTCTTGCTCCAGGATTGCCGAGCGCTCATCTGTGACTGGTTTGTCGAGCTTGGCGAGTTGATAGCTCAAACTCGCTTGCTTGACTGTTCTGACGGTGGGCAGGTCATGGTCTGGTGATGTTCTCCGGAGCGACAAAGCAGTAAAGGACCTCAACAGAACTTCGATGAACTGATCGTGACTGCGGAAGCGATGCTGCAGCCACTCTCGAGTTGCAATAGGATGAACTGAAACCTCATCGGAGAACGGGTCAAACCCTGCGTTGTACGTTCGGATAGCACCACCCCAGACCGAGAATTCCCTGCCGAAGCTATCGATCAATTCGTCTACTTGGCTGTCGCCGAGCACGAAGACGTGGGCAAGTCCTGCAAGGCGCATTGCCGTTCTTGCGGCATTTGCCCGTGCATCGATTCCCTTTCCCTCGCTGAAAACAACAACCGGGCGAGTGCGCTTGTTATTCAGGAGAAGCTCGCACATTAATTCCAGAGCAGACAGGTCATCGACTTGTATTGGTCGTTCGCTAAGCTGGGTGCCATATTCGCGTAGACCTGGGTTCTTTACCCACGCGCTTACGATCGCCGGAACACTTGGGTTGAAGTCAAATCCAGAGATTGAATCGAGAAGCGTTAAGCGAACGCCTCCCAGTGCTTTGGTATCTGTGCTGGCGACCGTTGCTTCAGTTCGCCAAATTCGGCCAGGTACGCTTGGGTCGAATTTGTCGAACTGGAGGGCCCAGTAGTTATCAAAGCGCACTGCCGAAACAGGCATGGATTCCGACGCATCAAGTTCGAAGGAATCTCCTCTGAATGCGGCATCAGGCAGCAACACTCTCTGCCGATCTTTCAGCCATGTGAGAACGGCGCTGCGGGCGTTGGCAGCGTTTTCGGACGGGGACTGATTCTGCGCGCAGAACTCGCCCGTAACCTGGACTACGGTTCGGGAGTGCGTTCTTCTTCCAGAAGTCGGTGAGAGTACCAAGAGTACCTCCTGAAACGTGTAGGTGATGTCTAACGTGAATACGACTGCCCCCGGTGCAGCGTAAATCATGACTGCCGTCTAACAAACCTGAGACTGTTTCCTACCGCCGTTGGCAGCCAAGCTGAAATACGCATCGAGTATAGGCAAGCAGGGCGCGACGCGCACAACCCCAGCGCTATGGACATGAATTACACGGCACTCGGCAGGCCTTGCCCAAGTGTAGTCTGTCGGGGTGTGGCACTTGCTATCGTCGCTGGATAACAATCGATGCTTTCGATGAATGATTTCAACCAATTTGCACAGCCATGCCGCCGATGGCCGGATTCTAGCGCTTCAAGGCTTCCAATGCTCGCGCCGAGCTCAGCTCGCGCAAGTCCTCTGGCGAAACGACGACGGCAACCGGCAGTCCTCGGCGCGTGATGGTCACGGGCTCGCGCCTCGCCGTGTCGATCATCTCTCCGAAGTTATTGGGAGCTTCCACACGTCATCGTGCGCATGACCCTATCCCACTCTCAAACTAGCAATTACCCCTATTCTGGCCAGTACATGCCCCATTGGCTGGCTGGGTGAAGCCGGCCGGCTCAACGGTCACCGCGGTAGAAGCGTTGGACTTCATCACTATTCAACTCAAGCTATGGCTCAGGGTGTGGGGCGCGACCTAGCATGGTAGACCCACCACGCCCAAGCACAGATCGCCAACTCGACGGCGAACGACCAGTGCAGGATGAAATTAAGCCACCAGGGCTGGTACAGCGCCGGCACGCTGAACAGCGCGAACGGGCGGTCGAGCAGCGGGGCGAACCACCAGATGTCGCCGACCAGCGTGTCGAGTGCCATGTGCAGTAGGCCGCCGAGGTCGAAGGCCAGTAGCGGCAGTGCATGGCGCGACCATCGCAGTGCAGCGGCGGCGATCAGCGTCAGCGCGATCCAGCATAGCGGCCAGTGCGAGAAATATTGGTGATGATGGGTCTGGCGCTGGTCGACCAGGTAGAAGTAAAGCAGGTCGAAATCGGGCGCGACGGCGCCGAGCATGCCGGCGGCTACGATGATGCCGGTGGGTACGGCGGGATTGCGCAGGCGGTTCAGCAGTTGGGTTGAGAGCAGGTAGCCGGAGGGAGGTGGGCGACGAACATGTGGGGTGTGAGGTGGGGGGAGGGCCATGCCCCGTTACAGCATGTCCTTTAGCTCGAAGCCGAGGGCGCGGGCCAGTCGCTCTGCGGCATCCAGCGAAATGCTGGTCGTTCCTCGCTCGAACCGACCGACGAAGTTGCGGTGGAGACCGGCCCTTTCGGCCAACGTCTCCTGCGACATTTCGAGTAGCCGGCGCTCGCGGCGTACCGCTTGAGCAAATTTGGCCAAGGCGTTTCCGGATGGTTCTTTTGCCTGCGGCATGGGAGATGGGGACTGATTTTTCACTTCCTCAGGTTGTGTGAAACCGGGCTTGCCATCCAGACACACGAATGTTCATAATGAACATGTAAGTGTTCAAAAGGTAGCTTTTGAGAACCGATTTGTTCGGGTAGGTGATCTAGTCAGCTCATAGGTTGAGCTTATGGAGAGTTTCGATGGCCGGTATGAACACGTCGCAGTCTCACTACCCGCTTTACCCTCATTGGCAAACCTTCGCCGCCGAGGTCCGCCTGCGCGGTCATCAAGCTACGCTTGGTTATCAGGCCGCTTGTGGACTTCGTGGCGTACTGACCTTGTTGGCGGCCGACGACGCTGAGCACGAATCGATTGAATGCGATGAAGAGGGAGGGCGGCCACTCGAACCTACGTTGCGTGCTGATCTGGTTTCAGCGGCATTAGCTTTGGTCCAGACGATGGTAGAAATGTTCGAGGGAGCAGAAACTGGTGGAGTACCGTCGCATGAAGCCGGTTCTGATTTGGTAGTTGCAACAGAGTGAGTGAACTTGTAGCTCGCAGATGCACTTCATAAAGACAAACAAATACACGATAAATTATGGGCTTCATTTTATTCAGTCTAGCCCTGTCTATTGTTACTGCGGATTTGAAAATGGATTGCTACTACATGGCTGTATGGGATTTGCTGTGTGTTGCCGTACAAAGTCCTGGCCAACGGTGCGGTATTCTGTAAATTAGCTAGGTAAGGGATTAGATGCAAGTGGTGAGGGTTGGGGGTCGCGGACTCATGAAGAAGGGAAGTTAATGAAAATCGACTATCGCGGTTATGCCAGGAAATCCTTGCAACAGGCGCAGCAAGAGTTGCAGGGAAATGACGATGTACGCTTACGTTCAGCTGCCCTACAATTACGTATGGCGATGGAAGCATTGACCTATGATCGTATGCAAATTTACGCCGATGAGATTTCGCCGGAGGAATATTTGACTTGGCAGCCAAAGCGGGTGATGGAGCTATTGTTAGAAATTGATGCCGGCGCCGACAAGGACTCGTCGCTTGCTTTGGGGGTTGAGGAGGTTTATGGCGTTCTTTCCAAAGAAATGCAATTTCTCGGCACTGAGAAGGTGCTTAACATGGTGACGATAAAAAAACATTATGATGCCATGGGTTCATACTTGCACATGCCGACCCCGAAGCAAATGCAAGAGGGACGGAAATTTGATGCCGACAAGCTTCGCGCTCGTTGTTTGCAGATTGCTGAAGGGCTGGAGGAAGTGCTTGCATCGCGGATCAGCAATATACGATTCGCTACTTGGTCGCAGACTAGCTGTGTTTATTGCCATAAAACAATGCGGAAGCGTGCGCCAATAGACAAAGAGCCTGTGTCAACAAAGTGTTTTGAGTGTGGGGCGCTCTATCGCATGTTCTTGGTTAATGAGCGTCAAGTGCGATGGGAACCACAAGAGACTGATGTGTCGTGCCCAACGAGCGGTTGCGCTCATACCTTCGTGATCGGAAATCATGAGATCAAGTTAGGTGCGAAATGGGGCTGTCCGAAATGTGGCCAACGCTGGAAGATTGGTTATTGCATCGCTCCAGACGCTGGGCCACAAGATTAGCCAAGTAGGCTGGGCACGCATTTGTGCCCACGCGAGACGGATCGAGTGGATGAACGAGCTAAGGACCTCACCCCGCCGCCATCAACTCCCTTAAAACAAACGGCAGAATCCCGCCGTGCTCGTAGTAATCCACCTCGATCGGCGTATCGATCCGGCACAGCACCGTCACATCCTGCACGCTGCCGTCGGCGCGGGTGATGCGCAGCGTCAGGTCCTGCTGCGGTCGCAGATCGGCCGTCACGCCGACGATATCGAAGGTCTCGTCGCCCTTGAGGCCGAGCTTCTCGTGGCTGTCCTCGCCCTTGAACTGCAGGGGCAGCACGCCCATGCCGACCAGATTGGAGCGGTGGATGCGCTCGAAGCTGCGCGCGACCACGGCCTTCACGCCCAGCAGCTGGGTGCCCTTGGCTGCCCAGTCGCGGCTCGAGCCGGTGCCGTATTCCTCGCCGGCGAACACCACCGTCGGCGTGCCGCGGCGGATGTATTCCATCGCCGCCTCGTAGACCGTGGTCTGGGCGCCGTCGAGCAGGGTGAAGCCGCCTTCGATGCGGCTGCCGTCCTCGCGCGCCGGCAGCATCAGGTTCTTCACCCGCACGTTGGCGAAGGTGCCGCGGATCATGATGTCGTGGTTGCCGCGGCGGCTGCCGTAGCTGTTGAAGTCGACCTTCTGCACGCCGTGCGCCAGCAGGTATTTGCCGGCCGGCGTGGTCTCCTTGAACGAGCCGGCCGGGCTGATGTGGTCGGTGGTCACCGAGTCGCCGAGGATCAGCAGCGCGCGCGCGCCGCGGATGTCGTGGACCTGGCCCGGCTGCATCTGGAAATCGTCGAAGAACGGCGGCCGCGCGATATAGGTCGACTCGGGCCAGGTGTAGACCTGGCCGGCCGGCGCCGGGATGGCGTTCCACAGGTCGTGGTCGCGGGTGAAGTCGCCGTAGAGCTGGCGGAACACCGCCGGGTTCATCGCGTAGTGCATCAGCGCGTGCACCTCGTCGCTGCTGGGCCAGATGTCGTGCAGGAACACCGGCTGGCCGTCGCTGCCGATGCCGAGCGGCTCGGTCTCCATGTCGATGTTGGCGCGGCCGGCCAGCGCGAAGGCCACCACCAGCGGCGGCGAGGCGAGGAAGTTGGCGCGCAGGTTGGGGTGGATGCGCGCCTCGAAATTGCGGTTGCCGCTGAGCACCGCGGCGCAGACCAGGTCGTTCTGGGTGATCGCGTCGTTGATCTCGGGCGCCAGGTCGCCGGCGTTGCCGATGCAGGTGGTGCAGCCGTAGGCGGCGATGTTGAAGCCGAGCTGGTCGAGCCAGGGCTGCAGGCCGGTCTCCTTCAGGTATTCGGTCACCACCCGCGAGCCGGGGCCGAAGCTGGTCTTGATGCGCGGATGGACCTTGAGGCCCTTCTGCACCGCTTTGCGGGCCAGCAGGCCGGCCGCCAGCAGCACGCCGGGGTTGGAGGTGTTGGTGCAACTGGTGATGGCGGCGATCAGCACGTCGCCGTTGCCGACGTCGATGCCCGGCAGCGGCGTCTCGATGCGCTTGGCCAGGTCGGCCGCCGGCAGATTGAAGCCGTTCTCCTCGATCGGCTTGGAGAACAGCGTGGCGAAGGTGTCGCGCATGGCCGGCAGGGCGATGCGGTCCTGCGGCCGCTTGGGGCCGGCCAGGCTTGGCACGATGGTGGATAGATCGAGCGACAGCGTGCGGGTGTAGGCGATCTGGCCCGAAGTCGGCATGCCGAACAGGCCCTGTGCCTTGAAGTAGGCTTCGAAGGCCTCGATCTCGGCGACTTCGCGGCCGGTGCCCTTGAGGTATTCGATCGTCTTGTCGTCGACCGGGAAGAAGCCCATGGTGGCGCCGTACTCGGGCGCCATGTTGCCGATGGTGGCGCGGTCGACCACGCTGAGGCTGGCGGCGCCGGCGCCGAAGAATTCGACGAACTTGCCGACCACCTTCTCGCGCCGCAGCATTTCGGTCACCGTCAGCACCAGGTCGGTGGCGGTGATGCCGTCGCGCAGCGCGCCCTTGAGCTCGACCCCGATCACGTCGGGGGTGAGGAAGTAGACCGGCTGGCCCAGCATGCCGGCCTCGGCCTCGATGCCGCCGACGCCCCAGCCGACCACGCCGACCCCGTTGATCATGGTGGTGTGGCTGTCGGTGCCGACCAGGGTGTCGGGGAACACCATCTCGCCGTCGTCGGCGATCGGGCGGATCTGCACGCCGCGGAACAGGTATTCGAGATTGACCTGGTGGACGATGCCGATGCCGGGCGGCACCACCTTGAAGGTGTCGAAGGCCTGCATGCCCCACTTCATGAACTGGTAGCGCTCGCCGTTGCGCTGGAATTCCAGCTCCATGTTGAGCCGCAGCGCGTCGGGCGAGCCGTAGTGGTCGATCATCACCGAGTGGTCGACCACCAGGTCGACCGGCACCAGGGGCTCGATGGTCTTGGGATTCTTGCCGAGCTTGTCGGCCACGTTGCGCATGGCGGCGAGGTCGGCCAGCAGCGGCACGCCGGTGAAATCCTGCAGCACCACGCGGGCGACCACGAAGGGAATCTCGTCGGTGCGCGGCGCGACGGCCTTCCAGTTCGCCAGCTCGCGCACGTGTTCCTCGGCCACCTTCTTGCCGTCGCAGTTGCGCAGCACCGATTCGAGCACCAGCCGGATCGACACCGGCAGCTTGGAAACCGGCCCGACGCCGGCCGCCTCGAGCGCCGGCAGGCTGTAGTACTGCAGCGTGCGGCCGGTCGGCAGGGCCAGGGTCTTGAGCGTGTTGAACAGGTTGTGGGGCATGGCGGGCTCCTTCTTATTGCAGGTCTGGGGCGGACCGTCCGGGCGGCGGACGCGATCGGGATGGCAGTAGTGTCCGACCTCGCGGCGGCGCGACGGTTCGCGGCGGTCGTCGGGATGCGTTCATCTTGGGCGATGGCGGGCGGGATGCAAGTGCGGCCATGAGCATGTCCGTCGAACGTTGCATGAGGTCGCGCGCCCCCGGCCGAAGGCGTCATGTAGGTCGGGCTTTATGCCCGACGGCGACGTCGGCCGGCAGCGCAGTCGGGCATAAAGCCCGACCTACAGTCGCACGGCGGGGGCGATAGGGGTTGTAGGAGCGGCTTCAGCCGCGAATGGTCGCAGCCGAGCCGGCTTCATTCGCGGCTGAAGCCGCTCCTACAAGTAAGCGACGCGCCGGTTGAAACATCAGGCCTGCTTCAAGGCCGCCGCCCGCCGCTCCAGCCATTGGCAGAACGCCGTGATCGCCGGGTCGTTCATCAGCGCGCGCGGCGCGATCCAGCAATAGCCGCGCACCGGTACCCGCGGCCCGGCCAGCGGCGCGACCAGGGTGCCGGCACGGATCTCGGCCTGCATCATCGGCAGCGGCCCCAGCGTCACCCCCAGGCCGTCCATGGCGGCCTTGAGCGCAAGGTAGAAGTGGTCGAACTGCTGGGCGGCGGCCGGCTTGAGTTCGGCCACCCCGGCCAGCGTGAGCCAGCGCTGCCAGGCGGTCGGCCGGGTGTCGGCGTGCAGCAGCGTGTGGCGCGCCAGGTCGGCCGGCTCGCGGATCGGCAGCCGTTCGAGCAGCGCCGGGCTGCACAGCGGGATCTCCCACTCGTCGAGAAAGGGCTGGCTGATATAGCCGGGCCAGTCGCCGGGGCCGCGCCGGATGGCCAGGTCGAACGGCGCGTCGAGCCGGCCGATGTCGCGGTCGCTGGTCATCAGCCTGAGCTCGACCTCGGGATGGTCGCGCTGGAAATCGGCCAATTGCGGCAGCAGCCAGTGCATCGCCAGCGTCGGCGTCGAGTTGATCACCAGCCGGCGCTGACGGTCCGGCTGCAGCAGCTGGGCGGTGGCATTGGCGATGATGTCGAGGCCGTCCTGCACCTGCACCAGGTAGCGCCAGCCGAGCTCGGTCAGCCGGACGCGGCCGCCGTGCCGCTCGAACAGCTTCACGCCCAGCCATTCCTCGAGCTGCTTAATCTGTTTGCTCACAGCGCCGTGGGTGACGAACAGCTCGCCGGCGGCCGCCGAAAAGCTTTCCAGACGGGCGGCGGACTCGAAGGCACGGAGCGCGTTGAGCGGCGGCAGCTTGGTATTCATGATGTGAGTTTAGCTCACAGGCTGTGTAGCAATTACTCGTTTGTGTGGCATGGAGCTTGCGCGTACTCTTCGCCCACCCGAAAAACCGTCCCGCGCGCGTGGTCTTCCGCGATCCGCCGGGGACGCGATATCGCAACCGCAAGCAAAAGGTCCCCGCCATGCTAGAAGCCTACCGCCAGCACGTCGCCGAGCGCGCCGCCCTGGGCATCCCGCCGCTCCCGCTCACCGCCCAGCAAGTCGCCGCCCTGGTCGAACTGCTGAAGAACCCGCCGGCCGGCGAGGAACAGACCCTGGTCGAGCTGATCACCCATCGCGTGCCGCCGGGCGTGGACGACGCCGCCAAGGTCAAGGCCTCCTTCCTGGCCGCCGTGGCCGAGGGCGAAGTCGCCTCGCCGCTGGTCAGCCGCGCGCTGGCCACCCAGCTGCTCGGCACCATGCTGGGCGGCTACAACGTCAAGCCGCTGGTCGACCTCCTGGCCGACGCCGAAGTCGGCACCATCGCCGCCGAAGGCCTGAAGAAGACCCTGCTGGTGTTCGACTACTTCCACGACGTCAAGGCGCTGGCCGACGGCGGCAACGCCAACGCCCAGGCCGTGCTGCAGAGCTGGGCCGACGCCGAGTGGTTCAAGAGCCGCCCCGAAGTGGCCGAGAAGATCACCGTCACCGTGTTCAAGGTCACCGGCGAAACCAATACCGACGACCTGTCGCCGGCGCCCGACGCCTGGTCGCGCCCCGACATCCCGCTGCACTACCTGGCCATGCTGAAGAACGCCCGCCCCGGCATCACGCCCGAGGAAGACGGCAAGCGCGGCCCGATGCAGTTCATCGAAGACCTGAAGCAGAAGGGCAACCTGGTCGCCTACGTCGGCGACGTGGTCGGCACCGGTTCCAGCCGCAAGTCGGCCACCAACTCGGTGGTGTGGGCGACCGGCCAGGACATCCCCTTCGTGCCGAACAAGCGCTTCGGCGGCGTCACGCTCGGCGGCAAGATCGCTCCGATCTTCTTCAACACCCAGGAAGATTCCGGCTCGCTGCCGATCGAGGTCGACGTCTCCAAGCTCAACATGGGCGATGTGATCGACATCTATCCCTACGCCGGCAAGATCGAGAAGAACGGCGAAGTGGTGGCCGAGTTCAAGCTCAAGAGCGACGTGATCCTGGACGAAGTGCGCGCCGGCGGCCGCATCAACCTGATCATCGGCCGCGGCCTGACCGGCAAGGCGCGCGAAGCGCTGGGCCTGGCGGCCGCTACCTCCTTCCGCCTGCCCAAGGCGCCGATCGACTCTGGCCGCGGCTTCTCGCTGGCGCAGAAGATGGTCGGCCGCGCCTGCGGTCTGCCGGAAGGCCAGGGCGTGCGCCCGGGCACCTACTGCGAACCGAAGATGACCACCGTCGGCTCGCAGGACACCACCGGCCCGATGACCCGCGACGAGCTGAAGGACCTGGCTTGCCTGGGCTTCAGCGCCGACATGGTGATGCAGTCGTTCTGCCACACCGCGGCCTATCCCAAGCCGGTCGACGTCAAGATGCACAAGGAACTGCCGGCCTTCATCAGCACCCGTGGCGGCGTCGCGCTGCGTCCGGGCGACGGCGTGATCCACTCCTGGCTCAACCGCCTGCTGCTGCCAGACACGGTCGGCACCGGCGGCGACTCGCACACCCGCTTCCCGATCGGCATCTCCTTCCCGGCCGGTTCCGGCCTGGTGGCCTTCGCCGCCGCCACCGGCGTGATGCCGCTGGACATGCCCGAATCGGTGCTGGTGCGCTTCAAGGGCAAGATGCAGCCGGGCGTGACGCTGCGCGACCTGGTCAACGCGATCCCGCTGTACGCGATCAAGGCCGGCCTCCTGACGGTGGCCAAGGCCGGCAAGAAGAACGTGTTCTCGGGCCGCATCCTCGAGATCGAAGGCCTGCCGGACCTGAAGGTGGAACAGGCGTTCGAACTGTCCGACGCCTCGGCCGAACGCTCGGCCGCCGGCTGCACGGTGCACCTCGACAAGGCCCCGATCATCGAATACATGACGTCGAACATCACGCTGATGAAGACGATGATCGCCAACGGCTACCAGGACGCCCGCACGCTCGAGCGCCGCATCAAGGCGATGGAAGCCTGGATCGCCAAGCCCGAGCTGCTGAAGGGCGACGACGACGCCGAATACGCCGCCGTGATCGAGATCGACCTGGCCGACATCCACGAGCCGATCGTGGCCTGCCCGAACGATCCGGACGACGTGAAGACGCTGTCCGACGTGGCCGGCGCGACCATCGACGAAGTGTTCATCGGTTCGTGCATGACCAATATCGGCCACTTCCGCGCCGCCTCGAAGCTGCTCGAAGGCAAGCGCGACATCCCGGTCAAGCTGTGGGTGGCGCCGCCGACCAAGATGGACGCCGAACAGCTGACGGCCGAAGGCCACTACGGCACCTTCGGCACCGCCGGCGCGCGCATGGAGATGCCGGGCTGCTCGCTGTGCATGGGCAACCAGGCGCAGGTGAAGGAAGGCGCGACGGTGATGTCGACCTCGACCCGCAACTTCCCGAACCGGCTGGGCAAGAACTCCAACGTCTACCTCGGCTCGGCCGAACTCGCCGCCATCTGTTCCAAGCTCGGCCGCATTCCGACCAAGGACGAGTACATGGCCGACATCGGCGTGATCAACCAGAAGGCCGGCGAGGTGTATCGCTATATGAACTTCAACGAGATCAAGGATTATCAGGATCTCGCTGAAACGGTAAATGTTGCTTAAATTCAGTTAGTTGGTGTTTGTTGTGTGGAGGGGTGGCTGAATGTTGGAAGTTCAGATACCCCCATAAATACCCCCATGTGCTTGTGTTGGCCCGCCGACTGTGGCGGGCCTTTTCTTTGGCTCGTCGTACACGTGGTGGTATGGATCACCCAGTGTGGGCTTGTCGAAGTCGCGTCGGCTCCTTGTTCAGCAACTTTCTCGGTAAACATTGGTCAACGTAAAGGGATCTATCAATGGAGAGGGGAAGAGCCATGAATATGAAAATATCGACAAAATGTGAATATGGGCATGATATTACGCTGGAAAAGGATCTGGATGATATATCCGGTACCGTTGGTGCTGTTACAATTGAACTTTTACCGCCATTTCCAGGAAAAATTGATGTTGCGTGTCCTAAATGTAGGGAGTTAGTGGAGGAAATTATTAAATCAAATAACTGGTGGTAAATAGCTGGAATAGGTGACTTAGGTCCGCCAGCTGACGTGGTTCTTTAGTGTATGTTTGGTAGCGGTATTTATTAAACTGAGTATGTCGCGGCGAGCGAGGTAATAAAAAATGGATCCAGTGGATGTAGTACGCTTTGAGCAACTATTACTGGGCGCCGAACCAGAGCGTGGGGATCGTGCACTTTTCATTTCGGTTATTGAAAATTTGTGTCCAGAGGACCTTTGGAAGATGAGCTTTACGCTGGACAAGCTACACTCGTCGTTAAAGACTGCTCTGCGTGACGTGTTTCAGAAGAAGGCGATTCGTCAAAAAGATGATCTGGCGCTCGCAGCCATTGTTGGCATGATTCAGAAAGACCATTGCTGACTTTGCCCCGTTAGAGATATTTTTTAAAGTATTTCGCCTGCAGCCATACGCCGAGCACCAAAGTGGCCGCCATCGGCCCCACGACCCATGCTGGATCGAGTGGCTGGGGTAGGCCGCAGTACACCAGCGCTGCCAAGGGTACTGATGCCTTCCGTAGCCGCTGAGCGTGATGGAAGATCGTCGCCGATTCCCGCTCTACATTGACTTTGCGGATCTGTCGCGCCACTAGGCCGTCCACCAGCGAGACGCCGACCAGGACCAGGATGACGCCGGCGCCGAGAAGAAGATGCGAAAGGCGTACGCCGATGAGCTTGGTCGCATACATTGCCGTCAGCGCGTAGGGATATGTGACAGCCACAGGGCTGCCCTCACGCCAGACGCTCGTCTCCCGGGCGTCGATCGCGTCCTGTACGGCTTGGTCGACCTTCGTCCAATGGAACACTGGCCGGTAGAGGACATCGGAGGCCAGCAGCGCAACGTGCGGCTCGCGCGATCGTGCGAACGCATCCAGCAGCAACTCACGCATCTGGTCCGGCGCGCGGTCGCCATGCCGGTAGACGGCATAGCCCACCTGGCCAATCAGCGCGATGGTGTACAGCATGACGATCACCAGGATCGCCCGCAGCGTCACGCGCATCGGCAGCAGCGCGGCCCCTTGGACAACCTCGTCTCGGATCGATGCGGCACGCGGCATGGCCTACCACCCGGCCCCGAGGCCTTGCACGTCGACCTCGTCGTCGTTGATGGCCGCGTTGTACTTCTCGCGCATCGAGTTGGCCATCGCCTGCAGGTTGGCCGGCATCGCCGGATCGTTCGCGGCCGACGCCAGCGGCATGCGGATCTTGTAGAGCTGGCCACCGTTGATGAGCGCGAACGCTTGACCCTTCGGCAGCTGCACCAGGTCGCTGGGCTGCACCATGTCGACCTCGACCGTGCTGACGGAATCCTTGTTGCTGCTCTTGAAGGTCGTGGCGTCCCCCGGATCGCCGATGTCGTTGGCGGACGAGTCGGGCGTCACCTGCCGGATTCGGACCTTGGGTAGCTGGTCGGTCAGCAGCTCGGCGGTCTCGGTGTTCTTGACCCGCAGCATGATCAGGCTGTTGAAGTTGCCGGCGATCTGGCCGGCCTTCGCGGCGTTGCCGATCTTCGCTTCGACATCCGACCAGGTCTGCGTGTACGCGGTCACCTGGAAGCCGGCGCCGCCGGCCTTGTTGACCATCGGGATGAACTCGTCGCCGATCAACTCATTGAATTCGTCGAAGTGCATGGCCGCCTTCGTAGGCGGGTTGGCCTGGCGCTGGCCATACGCCTGGCCATGCTTGTAGATCTTGCCGGCCAGCGACGTGAGATCGGCAAAGGCCGCGTTGCCAACCGCGCCGGCGACCTCATAGTCCGTCAGCGCGTCGAGGCCGAAGTAGACGATCGCCTTCTGGTCGAACACCTTGGCCCAGTCGAAGATCGGTCGGCTGTCGCTGGCGTCGTCGTAGTCGGGCGACAGCAGGCCGGCAATGTCGCCCGTTGTCAGCTTCTCGAGGAGCGGGAAGAGCGAGGACACCAGCTTTTCGAAGTAGGTCCTGTCGTTGGACAGCACGCTCATCAGGGCAGTCCCGACGTCGTCCTGCAGCGCCTGCTCCTGGATGTACATCAGCAGCTTGACCGTGGTGTCGGTGCGGCCTGTCTTCCGGCACTTTTCCTGCAGCGTCTTGCCGTCGACGTTGAACTGGTCGAGCTCCTTGCGCCAGTCCGGGCGATCGCGGTCGAGCCAGAATTCGAAGTACTGCAGGCACAGCGCATCGATGTTGACCGCGTGCTGGTAGATCGCCTTGTAGCTCGGCTTGAGGCCAAGGAGCGCCATCGCTCTGGCCATCACGTTGACGAACCGCCAGACGAATTGCCGGAAGGTCGCACTTTGCCCTTCCGACGGCAGCGGGCCGGCCGTGCGGGTCGCGACCTCGGTGATCTTGCCGAAATTCCCCACGGGGTTGTAACGGGCAGAGAGCTCCGGATAGCCGAGATGGAACATGTAGAAGTCCTTCTCGCGCCCCGCACGCACAGCCTCGGCGTACATCCGCTTGAGCAAATCGGCATCGCCCTTCGGGTCGAAGACGATGACGATTTCACCCCGGGCGATGTCCTGGCTGATCAGCAGCTCGGCCAGCCGAGTCTTACCGACGCGGGTGGTGCCGAGCACCAGGGTGTGGCCGACGCGCTCGTCGGTCGCTTGCCAGATGTCCTCCTCGTCGAGCTCGATGCCATGGATCGCCGGGTCCCCTCCGACTGGCGGGAGCGGCGCGACCGGGTTCCACCAGGCGAGGCGCGTCGTGTACTTGCAGAGCCAGTGCTTGCCGTCCGATTCGCGCTCGATTCGGCGCGCCGCCTTGTAGAGCTTCGAATCCAGCCTGAGATGGTCGTACGCCGGCTGCCGGGCCAGGTGCAGCCGCTCGGTGTGCCGGGGTAACCATCGGAAGCCCTTGCCCAGGAACAGATGCTGGCGCGCCCGTGGTATCTCGTCGGCGGTGACCACGTAGGACGACAGCCGGCGCAGATTGCGGCGGCTGCGGTGGATGCGCCAACCCTGCCTCCCTCGGTGCAGCGCGACGACGCCCAGCGCTGCAGTGGCGCCGATCAGCGACGGTATCGACGGTGCCAATCCGGGATGTGTCAGCAGGGCGCCTGCACCGGCCACGGCGGCCGCGGTCGAGTAGAACTCGAAGGGCGGGCGGAACGGGTTGTCGAGCACGATGGGTAATCAGGCTGACTTCGAGGGGGCAGAAAGGTCGATCTTGAGCGCAGCCAGATGCTCGCCTGTCGTCGGTCCGACGATGAGGACCAGCGCGCCGATGGGCTGGCCGCCGGCGTCCAGGGTGGCCATCCCGGCGATCGGCTGGCGTTGCGCCACCAGGTGCTCCAGGGCTTCACTGACCGGGCGGTCGGTGAAGTCGTCCATATTGATGGCGTTGAAATGCATGGTGACGTTCATGGAGATGCTCCAGTGGAGGAGGCCTGCACCAGCTTGGCGAGGTGCGGATTCGGGGCTGGGACAGGGCTGAAGAGCGATTCGGGATTGGGGAGGACAAAGCCGTGGACGACCGCGCCGCTGGCAGTGCGGTAGCTGTGTACCCAGCGCGTGTCAGGCTTACCTTTGCCGTCGATGACGGTGTTTGGCGCCATCAGGCGGCTCTTGGATACATGCCGCTGGACGATCTGCGCTGGCGTTCGGTGCTTCTTCTGGTCGTCAGCGCTGGGCTCGGGCAACAGCTCGAGGCGGGCACCGCTTTCCACGAATCGGTGGAAAACTGCAGGCGAAATCAGCAGCATGCCTTCCGGTACGAAATGCACGATGGCCTTGGCACTGTTGTGCTCGAGCGCGCCGCTGCCGACGCCCTGCTGGACCCATGCCAGCAGCTGATAGGTCAATCGCCGGGAAATACCGAGCCTCTCCGTGACCTCGAGACCGATTGCAGCGGGAACCGCCGGGACGACGGTGGCGTTTGGCGCCTGCACCTGCAGCGCCGGCGGCATCGCGTACAGCGGGACCGCTGACGCCTGCAGCGGCTCGGCGACAGGCTCGAGGTCACCCTCGGTAGGCGGCTCGCTCGAGCTGCGGGCCGGTTGAAGCGGCAGCGGCCGCGCGTTGGCAGATCCCACTCCAAACGCGGCCAGTAGGGCGTCCTCGGGATTCTCACCGTCAGGTGAGTGGCTGGACACGATTGCGCGGGGCGGTGCGGGAAGGTCGGGCGTGCCGACATCCGTGGCCGCTCGTGAGGACGGCGCAGTCGATGGCTGTGCAGTGATCGTGGGAGATGGTGCGACTTCAGTTGGCGGTAGTGGCGTAAACGAAAACGGATCGTCGTCTACCTCATCCACAGGGGCGACAGCGACCGGCCCGGTCGCGAAGCGGTCGACTGGCGCCAGATCCGCATCGCGTGCGGCAGGGGGAAGCGCGTCGGCCTGCAGCGGCTCAACGACCTCGGACAACGGGGCTTCGGTCGGTGCCGGCTCAGCGCCGCCGACGATGGCTGGTGCCTTGCCGGCGCCGACGGTGATCCGGCCTCCGAACGCAGCTGGATATTGCGCAGGACTTTCATACAACTTGTCGAGCGGGAAGCAGAGGACCGTCAGGCGCGGGACCTGGAAGTCGCCGTGCTTGACGTCGATGCGCCAGATCGCCTGGCCGGTCTCGGGATTGGCACGCAGTGCGCCATACTCCTGCCAGCAGTCCATCAACCGCTCGTTGTCCGCAGGTATGCCGCTCTGCGACGCCGCATCGGGTTGCGCCTGCAGCCAATCACGGCAGGCATCTGCGACGCGCTTGCTGACGAGCCAAGCGCAGCCGTCGTGCACCCAGCCGGCCGCGCCAGCGCGATTCAACGGGAGCTCACCGTCGGCCAACTGCGTCCGGAGCGCCCTCATCAGCCGTTCAATCAGCGGAACGGCTTTAGCGCTACCGAAACGCCGGCGCGACCCGTTAGCCAGGTTGTCCGCGACCGACTTCGAGTCGGCCTGACTGACGAGCTCGGCCATGACGTTGTTGCGCCGATCCGCGTCGCCGGCCAGTACCGCAGTCAGCGTCTCCATCAGCAGCGGATCCTCGGCCAGCCATTGCCGCGCGGTGGACGGGATCAAGCGCTGGAACAGGATGATGCCGGCCCGCTGATGCAGTCCGTAATCGCGCTCGTTGCTTGGCGCAAACCTGACGCGATAGTGCGGCGCGCCGCACTCGAGCAGCGATCCTGCGAGGGGATTCCAGAGCCTCGGCTTCTGCGGATCCGCTGACGGAATTTCGATGCGGAGATCGGTCAACGGCTTGCCGATGTCGTGCAGCAGCGCGGCGACGAGGACGCCATAGCGCCACCGGTGGCGCAGCTGCGCCCGTTCTTCGGGCGACCGCCCGGGTGGTATTTCTCGTCCCTCGCTGGCCCGTACGGCGTGTTCCGCGACCTCGAATATGTGGATCAGCAAACCGCCTGGTTGCGCATGGTGGTGGGATTCGCTCGCTGGCAGGCGCTGCACGAACTCGGACACGCCTTGCAGCAGCGGCAGCACGTCCTGCCAATTGCGATCGCTGAATCCGAGCGACTGGCGGATTCGCTCGACCCGGCCGTCGACCTTGGTCAGCGCCCATAGACCGGCGGCGTCCAGCACCTCGATGCTGTCGGATGGGCTCCTGCCTGTGGTCGGCGGTTTGGCGCCCTTGTCCGCATGTGTGGACAGCGAGTCATTGCCAGCCGTATCGGCTGGCCGGCGGCCGAGCCACCACCATACGGTCGCGCCTACCACGACGACGCTGCCGGCTAGCCAGAGGCTCATACCGGCCGTTCCTCGGTGCGTCCGCATATGCGGACGCGGCCGTCATGGCGGTCGAGCAGCCAGCTGTAGATCCTGTCGCGGCGCGGAGAGGGCGTCGACTGGCGCCAGACTCGCACGGGGCCGCGCCGCAGTAGCCGAGAGAAGGGTTCCTGGGTGCTGTCCCATTCGCCCGCCCGGCCGGAAGTGGGGCAGTCCGCCGCGGCGCGCCAGGTGAGGCAGTCCAGCTGCGACAGGACATGCGCGACGTCGCTGTCGTTCGGCCGGCGCGTGCGGCCGGCGAGTCGTTCGAGCCCCACTTGGAATTGCAGCAGCGGCACATCATCGATTTGCAGCAACCGTTCGGCATTCGCATAGCTGATCCAGCCGTCGTAATGCCCCAGCCAGCTCATTGCCGGAATGAACCAATCGGCCATATTCAGCGCTGCGAGTTGTCGCAGGAGCTGATTGGTCAATGGCGCACGGCAGGCCGATGCGGTGGGTTTGAGTCGGGCCACGGGAAACTTACAGATCGCAATGGGATGGGCGAGGCTAGCGAAATTGGCCCCGCTATATCAATCGAAAACCCTTCCGCGATGAGAAAGGGTTTTCGATTGACTTTGCGCGAATATTTGCGGCACGCTAAAGAGCCCGGCGATACGCCATTCCGTTTCGGGCCATTGCGCCATTTCCCCTTGCGGCCCTTTCGGCCTGCTGAGCCAGCCAGGGCGCAGCAGGCCGCTGCCCCTTGTCCCGTAAGGCTCTTGCCCCATTTCCATTAAGGCCGTTTGCCCTGGAAATCGCGGGAATTACCAGCGATTTCCAGGGCCGGCCCTTTTGGTAGGACCCTTATCCATTCTGCCCGGCACTGTCCTCATGCGGACAGCGCAACCCAGCCCGTCCGAAATACCTGATCGCGCTATCTCTTTGATTTTACGATGGCGCCGCCATCGCGGTTCCGCACGGAAAACCTATCAGTATTACACGCCCGATCTGCTTATGTCACGCATAAACCCTTTCTCATTCAGAAAGGGTTTTGCAGTGACTTTCCTATTGCCCAGCCAATAAATTCCGCTCCGCAGCTGACACGAGCTGGCCCTTCTCCAAGTGGGCCTAGTTCGTTTTGTTGCAGGGCAAACAAGCGATTGGGGCTGCCGTTTACGCGGCAGCCACTTTTTCACTACGGAATTGATTGGCCATGGCACGCGCCGTTCGCTCATTCACAGACCAGCATCCGCATGCGGATTCGCATCCGGCGAATGGGTCGCGGTCATGCGAGCCGGATGGTTCGGAGGTGATCGCGTGATTACCTACGAGCGAGAGTTGACCGCGCTGTTCCAGCAGCACATGGCGCCGCTATTGCCCTTCATGGCGGATCCGACCGTCCAGGAAATCATGGTCAACAGCCCGGACAACGTCTGGATCGAGCGGCGCGGCGAAATGACGCAACTCGACGTCGAACTGAGCCCGAGCAACTTGTCCGGCGGCTTGCGCACGCTTTCGAACCTGGCCACCAAAGGCCGCGCGCCCTTCATCGACGCCCGGCTCCCGGGTTACCGATTTGCCGCCGTCCACCACCCGTTCGCCGTGCATGGCGATGCGATCGCCATCCGCAAGCACTCGCCGACGCAGCTGTCGGTCGATGACTACCTCGAGCGAGGCCTGCTGAATCGTATCCCGCTGCCGGCAGAACTGGCGGCGGAGCGGCCCGACCCGGCTGCCGTGGCGCAGGGTGGGCGTGCGCTGGCCGACTTCCTCGGTTGGGTCATGCGCTCTGGCGCGAACGTCCTCGTGTCGGGTGGCACTTCGACCGGCAAGACCACCTTCATCAACGCGCTTATCTCTCAGATCCGCCGCGAACGCCGGCTGATCTCCATCGAAGACACGCGCGAGCTGGAGCTCGTGCATCCGAACTCTGTGCAGTTCGAGTGCAACGCCGACATGGGCTTTTCCATGCAGGACGCTGTGCGGCTGCTGATGCGATTCAGGCCGGACCAGCCGGTGATCGGCGAAGTACGCGACGGCACGGCCTACGACTACCTCGATGTCCTCAATACCGGCCACTCCGGCGGCATCTGTTCCATCCATGCCGACAGCGACGAGCTGGCCCTGTATCGCCTGGAGGACCTGGTGCGCCAGAGCCCCAAGGCGTCGACGCTGCCGCTCGGCGCACTGCGCCGAAAGATCGGCTCGGCCATCCACTACGTGATCCAGGCCTCGCGATACAGGCACGAGCGATTTCCCCTTTCGGTGCTCGCGGTACTCGGCGTCGACGAGCAAGACCGCTACCAGACCCAGCGCCTCTACCACCGCTTCTACTGACCCATGCCCAGGAGCTGCCTCATGCAACCGTGCAATCCCCGTCCCATGCCCTCCACAACCGCCAAGTTGTGTGTGGTTGCCCTGACCTTCGGCCTCGCGAGCGTGCCCGCCAGCGCGGCGGTCCTCGGCCTGATGGAGCCGATGTGCAACCTGCTCCCCGAAGTGTCGAAGGAAGCGGCCGCGTTCCTCGGCTTGTTCGGGCTGGTGATGATCCTGTTCTCGGTCTTTCAAGGCGAGAAAGGAGAAAAGTCCGGAACGATGGTGGTACGCATCTTCATCGTCGTCGTCGGCCTCATCGGCATCGTTCCGCTGGGGATGAAGACCTTCCCGGGTCTGCAAAGCTACATGTGCAACTGATCGGCGCGATCGACCATGAGCGAGTTCGTCGAATTGACCGTCATCCCGATCCTGCCCGCGGTAGCCAACCGGCTCGCCTTGCGCTCGGTGCCTTGGAAGATCGCGCTCTCGCTGTGGATGGTGTGCGCCATGGTGCTCATGATCGCGTACACGCTGAACGGCGCGTTCTCCTTCGCGGCGATTGCCTTCTTCGGCCTCATCCACGAGGCGCTCGGCTGGGTCTATCGGATCGATCCATGCCTACCCAGCGTGCTGTGGCGCTACTACCACCAGGCCGCCTGCTACGACCCATGGCCCCACCACCAGTTGCGCCGTAACGCGCGGCCCTCCGGCCTCGGGCGGGGTTCGCTGTGCTGAACCTGCGCGATCAGCGTTTTCGCTACGACCACGTCGGCGACGATGAGCGGCGCTCTACGGCTGAGCTCGCGCCCTGGTTGTTCGCGTACGACGACAAGCTGATCGTCAACAAGGACTCTGGCCTGTTGGCTTGCTACGCCATCGGCGGCATCGACGCTGAGGCGTTGATGAACGGCGAAGTCAACCAATGGGCGCAGCAGCTGCAGGGCGTGCTGAACGGCCTCAAGCAGTGGCCACCGACGCTGTGGTGGACCGTCCACCGACGCGCGGAATCGAACTGGCCGACAGGCCAGTTCCTCAATCCGATCGCCGCCCAGCTCGACGCGCACATGGCGGCGCGGCAGGCTGCCGGCGGAAAGAACTTCGTCAATCGGCATTACCTGTCGCTGCTGGGCAATGCGCTGGCCAACAAGATGGGTCTGCAGGACCGGTTGACCCATGCCATCAGGCGTAGCGATAGCCTGCCGAAGGCATTGTTCGAAGCGATCCGCACGCACTTCTTTGCGGGTAGCGCTTTCGCCTACACCGCCGGTGAGCTCGACCTGGCCGTCGCGCGCTACGAGGAAATGCTCGCGACGACGACCCAGGCCTTGCCGGACATGCAGTTCGAGCGGCTGCGTGGCGATGCGTTGCACGCTTTCCTGCACGCCTGCGCGTCGATCGTGCACGCCGGCCAGGCCCGGGTCGCCTTGCCCAACAACGTGCTGATGGACGCGGCGCTGGGCGACGCGGTCATCGAGCCCCGCGGCGACCATTTGGTGATTCGGGGCTTTCGCACGAAGTACACGGCGGCGATCCAGATCAAGCAATGGCCGACCCCGCCAGACGGCGCTCGCGTGCGCAAGCTGGAACGGCTACTGACCTTGCCGGTCGAGCTCACCCTCTCGCTGTGCTGGCGGAAGCTGCATCGCGACGACGCGCTGCGATTGCTCAAGGCGCGCAAGTATTACTTCGACCTGACGAAGTTCAACCCGCTGACCTACGTCGCGGCCGCGCTCGCCAAGAAGAAGGACATGGAGGGTGTCACACCGCGCGCCGACAAGGCTGCGGCGGTTGCCGAGGTCGAAAGCATCATCAAGGAGATCGAGGAAGACACGATCGGCTACGGCCCGGCGAACCTCACCATCCTGGTCCATGCAGACAGCCCGGAAAAACTGCAGGACGCCGTCGATCTGGTCGAAAACGAGCTGCGCAGCGCACGCCTGCTGCCGATTCGCGAGACCTTCCACCTCGTCAGCGCCTACGCCGGCACGCTGCCCGGGCAGTGGGGCGAGATCGTGCGTTGGATCGAATTCTCCAGCGCTCATATCGCTCACCTGGCGCCGGTGTTCACCGTCCGCCCGGGAGACTCGATCAACGGCTACCTCACCGAGCAGCTCAAGCGGATCTGCCCGGCCCTGGTGCAATTCCTCACCGAGCATGGCACCGCGGTCAACGTGAACTTCCACGCGCTCGACAAAGGGCACGTGCTGGTGGTCGGACCCACACGCGGCGGCAAGACGGTGCTGATCAACCTGCTGCTCGTGCTGTTTGCACGTTACGGCAAGGTCCGGGTGATCCGCTTCGACCGCGACCGCAGCTGCCGCATTCCCACCCTGTTGACCGGCGGGACCTGGATCAATACCCGCGATTCGGAAACCCGTATCAACCCGCTGGTGTTGCTCGCGGACAAGCGTCACTGGCTGTTCCTGACGGAATGGATCAAGCAGCTTGCCGGCACGGTCGGTAGCGCCTTCGACGCGGATGATGCGAAGTCGCTGCACGAGGCGATGGAGATGACCGCTGGATTGCCGGCGGCGAGTTGGCGCCTTTGGCGCCTGCAGACGATCTGGCTCCATCTTCCGCCCGGAAAGCTCAAGGACGCGCTGGCCCGTGGATCGAAGGCGGCGCTTACGGCGCAATCTTCGATCACGCCGAGGACGACTTCGGCATCGCCGACAACCTCTGCATCGAAATGGGTGGCGTGCTGGTCGCGCCCAAGGCGGCCGAGCTCTTCTTCGACCTGATGCTGTACCGCATCGAGGACATGCTGAACCAGCAGACCGAGCTGGTGCCGACCGTCATCTACGCCGAGGAGGCCGGCGACCTGCTGCGCCATCCGTGGTTCGCCGCCCGCATGGACGGCCTGCTCAAGCGGCTCGGCAAGAAGCTGTGCAACCTGATCCTGACCGTCCAGAGCCCCGAGGATGGTGTCAACAGCCCGCAGATCAAGGCCTCGCTGCGCGACAACATCGCGACCTATTTCTATCTGCCCAACAAGAGCGCGCACAAGCAGTCGCTCGCCCAGCTCTACGCGACTGAGCTGAACCTCAATCCCAAACAGATCCAGCAGATCGCCACGGCGATCCCGAAGAAGCAGTACCTGCTGGTGCAGGAGGGCATCTCGCGCCTGTTCAGCACCGACCTCGATGCGTTCGCGCTGGCGTACTGCCGTTCTGACGCGCTGGCCCAGAACACTTTCGACGCGCATTGGCAGCAAGGCCACGGCAAGCCCGGTTGGGAAGCGGCCTATCTCGACGCCATGTCTCGCATCCCCGTCCCCGAGGAGACCTCAGATGAAGCGTTCTAAGCGCGTCCTCGCCGTCCTGCTGTCGTTCGCGCTGTTGGCGCCACCGACCCAGGCCGCGTGGTGGGCGACCGAGTGGACCCAGATCATGAACAACCTCGAACTGATCCTGGTGCAGTCCAGCGAGGTGACCCAGATCACCAATCAGATCCGCCAGTTCGAGACGATGATCGCGAACCTGAAGCAGCTCGACCCTGCCCAGGTTGGGCGGCGCCTCGCGTTCTACAACCGGCAACTCGCCGGCCTGCGCGCGCTGTACCAGAGCGTCAAGAGCCTGAAATCGTCGAGCCAGGAGGCCCGCAAGGTGCTCAAGCGTCGGCTCGACGAAATGAAGCGCATGCGCATGGATCCGCGCGAGTACTTCCAGGCGGAGGTTGACCTGGCCAAGCAGCGCGGCGGCATCTTCGCCCAGCAGCTCGAGGACGACGTCGCGGCGCTCGACGATGCGGAGCAACGCAACCAGGAATACCAGGATCTGTACCAGACCATCCCGGGCATCGCCGGCAACGTGGAAGGGCTCCAGACCCTGGCCCAGTACAGCCACATGATGTCCGGCGAGCTGGCGGGCATTCGCGACCTGATGCGGCGGTCGATGGTTGACCGAAGCGAGGGATTGCAGCTGCAGGAGGAGGCGCGCCAGGCCGAAGCGCAGCGCCGGATCGACGAATACGCAGCGATGAAGGCCAAGCGGCAGGCGAACGAACAGTTCACCAACGATTTCCGCTCCGACCTGCCTGGGGTGCTCAAGTGAGGCCCCCGCTGCGTAGCCTGGCCTATCGTGTCAGCCGACTTGCCGACGACGACGCCGCGTTGCTGGATGCGGCGCTGGAGGTGCGGGGCCAGCTGGACGGGGAGGAGCGGGAGCGGCTGCCGGCGCCGGCGATCGCCGGCGCTTCGGCTCGCCATGCGTTCGCCTGGGCCGTGGGGGTAACCAGCCAGGATCAGCCGCGGTTGGTGGTCGCCGGCCTCTTGGCGCTGATGGCGTTGCCTCCGCTGCTGGCGATCGCCGCATGGCTGGGGAGGCTGTGATGGCCGCGGATCTCGCCACGCTCGCCTGGGACACCATCAACGCCGCGTTGACCAGCATGTCCATCGAGGGCGCCACGATGATCGCGCGCGCCATCCCGATCGGCTTCCAGTTCACCGGCGTGCTCGCGCTGTGGGCGCTGTTCTGGAACATGGTCGATTGGTTCGCGGAAGGCAATGGCCCATCGCTCGCGGTGAGCATCCTCAACACCGTCATCACCGTCTCGCTGGTTGTGTTTTTCCTGACCGCCTACATGACCGCCAACGGTCCCAAGGGCATCGCGGTCGACGGCATCAATCAGCTCGCGGGCCATCTGACCGGGACCGACACCCGTGGCGCGGCCAACATCGCGCTGACCGCGCTGGTGCGGGCCATGTCGTCGATGGACTGGATGCTCGACATGAGCAAGCTCACCGGTGGCGACGATGGCGGCCTGACGCTGAGTGCGTTCAATCCCTTCGCGCTGCAGACGCTGCTCACCCAGATGATGGTGCGCATCCTCATCATCGGCGCCATCACGCTGTCGATCCTGGTGTGCGCGCTGATCTACCTCGCGCTCTACACGCTGTCCGACGTCTTCCTGATCCTGGCGCTCATCTTCGGACCGCTGTTGATGCCCTGGGTCCTGGTCGAGCGCTTCTCCTTCCTCTGTGACGGCTGGATCCGGTTCAGCGTCGGCGCCGCGCTGCTCAAGCTGGTGGCCACCGTCTTGATCCAACTCGCCGCCGGCATGGTCGAGGGCGCGCAGGCCGTCGCCGCCAAGTTCTCGCTCGAGGTCAGCCAGCAGGCGTCTGCGTTCGGTCCCGCAGCCGACCTGATGGCGGCGGCCCCTTGCTGCTCCTGCTCGGATTGATCGCCGTGATGTTGTGGCAGGCGCCTGGCGTCGCCCAAGGCTTGATCAGCGGCAATGCCGCCACCCTCCGGTTCCGTTCCCCCATGTCATCGCTGCGAAAGTAAGGCGTCGCCATGTTCAAACGCAAATCACCACCCGATGCGGTCGAACTGCCGTCGACCGTGGCGCCGGCCTCCAGCCAGGTGCGCTACTTCGAGGCCTTCGGCCGGCCGCTGCTCAAGCTGCAGCGCCGAGAGCTCGCCGACCTGCTGCACTGGCTGGTCACGCTCGTTCTGCTCGTCGTGCTGTACCGCATGGCCCAGCCGACGGTGGCCGTGCCGTTCCTCATTGAAGCCAATCCCGAGACCGGCGAAACCTACCTCAGCCGACGTGCCGCCCGCGAGTTCAATCCCGCGCTGATCAACAAGACCTACGAAGCGAGGCGGTGGGTCCGCCTGGTGTGGACTGGCAATGCCGCGACCACCGAGGCCGATCTGCGGGCCGCCGCAGCGATGACCAGCGGTGCCGCCGTCGGCGAGCTCACCCGCTTCCTGCTCGCGGAGCAGCCTGCGGCGCGCTGGGTCACCGATCCGACGTGGACGCGCGACGTCGAGATCCTGTCGTCCAACCCGATCTCGGACAAAGGCACCGACATGGTGCTCGTCCGCGCCAAGCTGACGGACAGCAAGGCGGGCACGCGCGTGATCATCGTCACCGTCCAATACGTGCTGATCCCACCGAAGTCGGCCGAGGAGGCCGACCGCGTCAACCCGATCGGCCTGCGGGTCACCCATTTCACCTTCACGGACGAGGCCAAATGAGCGCCGCCACCACCATCTATCGGGGGCGGCTGCTCATGCTGCTCGCACTACTTCCGTCGGCGTGGTGCGCGACGCCCGACGAGCAGGCGCTCCTGGCCGCCATTCCCGCAGCGCGGCCTACAGCCGCGGCGACACCGCGACCGGCTGCCATCACGCCTGTGCCGCTGCCGCGTGCGCCGCAAGCTGCGGCGAGTGCCGCCCCGGCGCAACGCCTGCCACAGGCATCCATGACGCCGCCAGGCGCGACACGGCTCGCCCAAGTGGCTGCGCCCGGCCAGCCCGTCGCGGCAGCCGCGCCGATCGCTCGACCAACCGTCGCGCCGAGCAGCGTGGCCCGGCCATCCGCGTCGGCCAACCGGCCGCTCCCGGCCCGTCGCCCGGTCGTCCGTCGTCCGATCGCGCCGATCGTCGCTGCCGCGCCGGCGCCGGCCGAGACCGCCGCGCCCATCCTGGTGGGCGGCGCGACGCCAGGTGTCGCGGCAGCCCGCTTCCGCGATCCGCGCCTCGTGTCCTTCCCCTACGACCCCGACGTGACCTACCGCATCGTCGGCCGCGCCGGCCTGCTGACGACCCTGCAGTTCGCGCCGGACGAGCGGGTGACCGGCGTCTATTTCTCGGATGGCTGCGTGACCGTCGAGAAGGGTGGCGAGACCGATACGGCAGGTGAGGGCGATCCGCTCGGCCAGTGCGACGCCAGCTGGCGGATCCGGCTCACCCGCGAGCGGGACATGCTGATCTTCAAGCCCACGGCAAACGGCATCGACAACGAGGGCAAGATCCGCACGAACCGGCGCGTGTACGAGATCTCGCTGTACGCGACCGACCAGGAGCAATGGTTCAAGCGCGTGACCTGGCAGACCCGGGACGCCAGCCTGGTCGAGCTCGATGCGGGCGACGTGGTCAGCCAGCACCGCGTCGCTGCTCAGCCCGAGCGGTTCGCTTTGCCACGTCTGGCACAGGTGCCGGTGGCGCCGGCCGAGACCTTCCCGCCGCTGGATACCGCGCGCGTCGTCGTCGACAAGCTGCACTTCGCCTACCGCATCGAGGGCGATGCGCCGTTCCGCCCCGAAGCGGTGTTCGACGACGGTCAATCGACGCGCATCAAGTTTCCGGCAGGCCTGGATGAAGCGCCGATCCTGCTGTCGCTCGACGGCAAGGATCGGAGCGGCGAGCTAATCATGTACGTCGTCGAGGGGCCGTACTACCGGTTCGCCGGCGTGCGTAAGCAGCTGTTGCTCAAGCTCGGCGACGACGAGATCCGGCTGACCCGGAGGGGCAACTGATGGCCGGGACGACGACGCTGTCGCGCGCCAAGCTCCGCACATTGGTGCTGATCGGTACCGTCGCGGTCGCCGGCCTGGCACTGATCTACGGCAGCCTCGGCGATGGCGAGGATCCGCAGGTCGCGGTCGCGCAGGAGCGGCGCATCGAAGCGGCCAAGGCCGCGAGCGGGGACCCCGCACAGATCGCCTCGATGTTGCGCAAGCAGGCCGAAGAAGCACGGCTTGCGCAGGCGCAGCAGGCCGCCCGGGACGAAGCCGAGCGCAAGCTGGCGATGACCCGCCGCGACCGCGGCGCCGCCGCGGCACCGGATCTGGCCGGCGGCGACAGCGGTGCCATCGATCCGGTGCAGCGCCGCGCGCTGCTGGACCTGGGTGGCAGCGCCGGCGCCGGCGCGTCTGCAGGTGGCACTGACATCGACGGCTATCAGGCCCGCAAGCTCGACGCTGGCCAAGCGCGCCGCCGTGCTCGCCGTGATCGCATCGGCGCGACCGAATGGGACGACGACACGGCCGGCGGTAGCCTGCAGCCGACGCGGCAGTCCGACCGATTCCCGCCGGAGGCCTCGGCGGCCGGTGCCGCCGCGCCGGGCCGTAACGACGACATGGCGCAGTTGCGTCAGACGCTGATGCAGGCCGCGCTGCGCGACCAAGCTGGAGGCGGTGCGGCGCCGGCGCCGGTGGGTAACCGGGACAGCGCCTGGCTGAAAGAGCAGGACGGCGTCGGCGCCAAGGCGCCGCTGCGGCCGGTCGCCGCCCGATCGCCCTACATGCTTCGCGAGGGCGCGACCATTCCGTGCGAGCTCACCCGCAACGTGATCTCCGATCTCGCCGGCATCGTCGAGTGCATGGTCTCGCGCGACGTCTACGACAGCATCGGCCAGCGCCATCTTCTGATCCCGCGCGGCACCTTCGCCAAGGGGCCGTACAACAGCGAAGTCGTGTTCGGCCAGCAACGCATCCTGGCCGCCTTCTCGCGCATGGATTTCCCGTCCGGCGCCCACATCGACCTCGGCGCCATGCAGGCGGCCGACCGCTCCGGCGCCAGCGGCTTGCCGGCCGATGTCGACAACCACTTCTGGAGCCAGTTCGGCGCCGGCTTCCTGGTCGCCGGCATCGCCGGCCTGGTGCGCAGTTCCGACAGCGGCAGCGGCGGCCAGGTGGTGGTGCAGACCGGCGGCTCCGGCAATGCGCTGCAGACCGCGGCCGGCCAGGTCCTGGTGTCGGTCACCAATCAGATCCTCAGCCGCAATCAATCCATCAAGCCGACGCTCACCGGCCGCAAGGGCGATCGCATCGTCATCGTCGTCGCCCGCGACCTCGAGCTGCCGCCCCAGATCACGCGCGGTCCCGCGCCCGTTGCTCCAGGAGACTCCCTATGACCCCGATTCACCGCGCGATCGCCGGCGGCGCCCTCGTCCTTTGCACCCTGGCTGCGCATGCGCTCGAGCAGGTCGGCCAATTCGACTTCCGTTACCGCATCGGCGGCGATCGCCTCGTCTCGCAGGTGTTCGACGACGGCAACCAAACCTTCCTGCAGCTGCGCGGTGACGCTGTGCCGACCGTGGTCGACCAGACCGCCGGATCCGCGATGGTGGAGCCGTCGCGGCGCGGCCAGTACTGGGTGCTGCCCCGCCTCGCCCAGCGCTTCACCGTCGTCGTGGGCACGGGGCGGGCCGATGTGGCCTACACGGGCGAAAGGGCGCGCGGCGCCACTCGCGTGACAGGCACCGTCACCGCGCCACCGGCGGCCGCGAGCCAGCAGGCGGTACCGCGCGATGCCGGTTCGCCTTCACGGACCGCCTCGTCGCCGGACGACACCATCGAGGTCGCCACCGGCTACCGCCGTTCGCCGGCCGCACCGGCGCCGGCGGTGTCGCCCGATGCGGCCATCCAGGCGCTGGCGGCGGCCGGCGTCATCGACGAGGAGCGGGCGAGCGCATTGAAAGCCGACGCGCTGCGGCGCGAGCTGGCCCGCCTCGACCAGGAACGCCTGGCACGCGAGGCGCAGCGGCAGAGCCGGCCGGCCGCTGCGGCATCGAACTGCACCTGGAAGGTCGCGCAGGACGATCGCTACCTGAGCGCGGTGTTGGAGCGCTGGGCAGGGCAGGGCGGCTACCAGCGGGTCTTCGTCGAGCTCGCGGACGATCCGTTGATCGAGGCGACGGGCGAATTCTGCGGCAGCCTGACCGAGGCCACCGAGCAGCTGCTTGCGGCACTCGGCCCCCGCTCGACCATCCAGGCGGTTTTCCACACCGGCAACAAGACCATCCAACTGGTCGCCGGCAACGAGTGAGGCCGCCATGGAATCGCTCACTGTCGCCGCGCTGATCACCCTGGGCCAGGCCTGCGCGCCGTCGATCGAGTCGGCCACGCTGGTGCGCCAGGTCACGCACGAATCCGGTCGCTACGTGTACCGGATCGGGATCAACGATCGCAGCTGGCGCTTGCCGCGCCAGCCTCGATCGCTCGCCGCCGCGGTGGCCACCGCGCGCCGCCTCGATGCGCGCGGCTTCAGCTTCGACGCCGGCCTCGGCCAGCTCAACAACCACACCGTGCGCCGCATGGGCCTGAGCTGGGAACAGGTGTTCACCCCCTGCGACAACCTGCGCGCGGCGGAACGCCACCTGCTGCAGGACTACCGGCGCGCGCTGCGGCAATACGGCAACCACGATCGCGCCGTGCTGGGCGCCTTCAGCGCTTACAACACCGGCTCGCTCACCCGCGGGCTCAGCAACGGCTACGTCGCCAAGGTCCGCGCCACGCGGATCGGGACCACCGCCGCCAACCCCGCCCAGTTCCGGGCGAGTAAAGGATGACTCCCGTGCAAGCCACCCCAGTCCTCATTGGCCGCGGCATCGCCGGCCTCTGCCTGCTGACCCTGCTGTCCGCCTGTGCCACGCCGGAGCTGGCCAAGTTCCAGGAAGGCGCGCGCGAGACCGCGGACCACGCCCATGCGCAATTCCCGACGCCGGAGCAAAGCACCAATCGCCGGCGCGTGGTCGTGGTCGACGACAGCTACTTCGGCCGCCGCGTCGAAACCGTGAGCCGCAACCGGCAGCTGCCGCCGCTGTTCGATCGCGAGGTCGGTGCCGGCGCGGCGAAATTGGTCGCGCTGTACCAGGACGAGCGGATCAACCTGTCGGAGCTGGCCGACCTCATCCAAGCCGAAATCAACGTGCCGGTCCGGATCGACCCGTCGGTCTACATCCGCAGCACGACGCTCAACAGCAACACCGGTACCGGATCCGGCGGCGCCGCCGGCGCGGCCGCCAACAGCCAGCCGGGCCAGGTGGCGAACCTGGCCAACGACTACGAGCGCAATGTCACCGTGCGTTGGTCAGGCAAGCTGCCGCCGCTGCTCGACCGCGTCGCCAGCCGGCTGGGCATCGACTGGGAGTACCAGGACGGTGTGCTGATCTTCTATCGCTTCAAGACCGTCACCATCGGGTTCAATGCACCGCGCGGCAGCCGGAGCCAGAGCCGTGGATTCGCCGTCGACGGCCAGCTGTCCAGCGGTGCCGGCCAGGGCGGCAGTGGCTCGACTCGCTCCTCGGTCGGTGTCACCAGCAAGGTCGCGCTGGACAACGTCAACTACTACCGCTCGATCGAGGCCGACCTCAACGCGCTGCGTTCGGCCGGCGCGCCGCCGGCGGTGGTCAACGAGACGCTGGGCACCATCACGCTGACCGACACCCCGTCGGTGCTGGCCAAGATGGCGACTGTGGTCGACGAGGCTCGGCGTCGCCTCGGCCGACGCGGCGTCATCCGGCTCGACTTCATCAAGATCACCGGCAGGTCGGCGGACGAGATCGGCCTAGCGCTCGACACCATCATCACGGCGGACGGCGGCAAGCAGCGCTGGTTCACCAGCAGCCCGAGCTCCGTGCTGAGCGAAGAGGTCGGCTCGCTGGCCGGCAGCGCGCTGACGCCCGGCGGCGTCGTGCCCACCCCCACCGTGCCTGGCCAGATCGGTGACGGCATCCGCAACATGATGGGCAGCACCGCACGGATCAACGCGCTGATGGGCTGGGCCAAGACCGCCGAGCGCGTCACCTACCGCACCCGCTTCCGCAATACCGTGCCGGTCAATCTGCTCGAGGGCGAGACCGAGCGTTACGTCGAGTCGGGCGGCACCACGCAGGGCAACACGAGCAGCCAGACCACCATCACCCAGGCCGACATCACCACCGGCCTGAGCCTGTCGTCGGTGGTGTCGATCGGTGACAACAACGAGGCGGACCTGGACTTCCTGCTCGATTCCTCGGGGAAGCAGTTCACCGTCGCGGGCACGATCAGCGGCGTCCAGATCAAGTCGCCGCGGGTGCCGCGCACCTCGTTCGACCAGCAGATCAACCTGCGTATCGGCGAGGTGGTGCCGATCGCCTTCTTGTCGCGCAACACCGGCAACAGCTCGACCCACCTCGCCTTGGGCGGCAGCAGCAGCCGCGTCCAGGAAGAGGACACCATCGTCGTGCTGGCCTCGATCACCTTGACCGATTGAGGACACGGCGATGCGAGTCGAACAGGTCGATCGGGTCAGGTTGGTATATGGGCTCAGGTGGCGGCGGCCAGCAACCGGGGCCGCGAGCAGCTCGGCGCCGGCGGTGCGTATCGGCGCCAAGGGTGCACAGCTCGAGGCTGTCGCGCCGGCACTGGAGCGAAATGGAACGGCGGCGGTGTCGGCACTGGCTGTGGTGGCCAACGCCTTCAATAGCGGCGCGGTCGTGGTGATCCGCGTGCTGGACGGCGGCGAGGCCTGGCTGGCTGTACTGGCCCACGGTCTGCCGGCGTTTGACGCAGACCAGATCGTCGCGATCGATGACCTGGCCGCTGCGCTGCGTCAACCGGTCAGCGTGCTGCAGCCGCCGGTGATCTGGCTCGACGGTCAGCTCGACGTCGACCAGTTGGGCCTGCCGGCGACGGCGGCCGTGCGTTCGCTGCGCCTGGCGCAACTGCTGACTCCGCGACGCATCCGCGCGGCCACGCTCCATTCGGTGACGGCGCCCGCGGTCAGCCGCGGCCTGCTGAAGCCGCCGATGCTCATTGCGCTCGGCGTTCTCGGTGTCGCCGGCTGGATCCGGTGGAGCGATCACCAAGCGGAGCTCGAGCTAGAGCGCCAGCGGGCCGAACTGGCTGCTCAGGCCCAGGCGCAGGCTGCCCAGGCCTCGCCAGAGCGCGCGGCGCTGGATGGCCTGACCCAAGTGCTGCAGGACTACCAGGGCGCCCGCGCTTTCATCGACACCGTGGTGGGCATGACCGACGTGGTTCCGGTGCAGAGCGGCGGCTGGCGTCTGACCGACGTCGCCTGTACGGCCGCGCCGGCCGAATGTCGCTACCGCTACCGGCGGCTCAGCTATGCCGACGCCGAGCCGCAGCTCGGCCCGGGGATCAGCGAGCTGCTCGAGCTGCGCACGGTCGGCGATCGCCAATTTCGCCAGCCGCTGGCGACTCGGCCGACCGGGCTGCCCGCAGGCACCACCTGGTCCGCTGTCGCAAAGGCCTTTCCGGCGGACCGGCTGCCACAGCTGGTGGCGGCGTTCGATTCGCTGCTCGACGGCGGCCTGTCGGCCGGTGCGCCGGCCACGCCGACGCAGCTCGCCAGCGTGCCCGCGTCGCCGACGACGGTAGCGCTGCGCAGCGACTGGACCGTCGAGGGCGGCCTGCACCTGGTCGACCTGGTGCGTGACGGGCTTCCGCCGGGCGCGCTGGTGCGCGCGATGTCCATCGGTCTCGGTAGCGGCGTTCGCGGTGCGGAAACCTTCAAGGTCGACGGCGCCTTGATCCTGGTACCGCCGCCGGCGGCGCCCGCGCCTGCGCTGCCTCAACCCAATCCCATCCCCTCTGGAGCTCAATCATGATCCGGACGCGTCGCGCCAGCATGCTGGTGCTTGCCCTCATTTCCTTGCCCGGTCCTTCCGCCGCCTGGGCTGCCTCGCCCGAGCCGATCACCATCGCCGACCTCAAGAAGGCACGCCTAGAGCGCGAGGTGGCGGAAGAACGCGCCAAGACCGCCGAGATCTCACGCGGGACGGTGCCCAGTGGCGTCGGCGAAGCCATCGACCCGGTACCGCGCCGCGGCCTGCTGTCGCTCGACGGCAAGCCGTTGCCGGCAGGAGTGCAGACGGCCACCGGCAGCCAGGCGCCTCGCGCCACGCCGCTGGCGATCGAGCCGCCGCGGATCACCTACCTGGTCGGCGTCGCGGGCGAATCGGCGGCGGTCAGCCTCTATTACGACGGCGTGCTCTACAAGCGGCTGACGGAAGGGCGCTATTTCCGGAATTTCCGGGTGAGCCGAATCCTGCTCGACCGGCTCTGTGTCGATCTGGACCGCGCCGTCATGGCAAAGGCCGGCAAGGGGCGCAAGGGCAGCAAGCCGACCAAGCCCGCCGTCGAGTACGTGCGCGAGCCGCAGATCTGCGCCGAGAACGGCAATGCGGAGGCCGATTTCTCGCCGGCGGCGCATTACGCGCCGCCGCAGACCGAGGCCATGGCCGCCAGGACCGCGCCATGAGCCGGATCGGACAGATCATTTCGCGCCTGACGCAGCGGCTGCCAGTTGCGCCGTCTCCGGCTGCACCTCCTCGCGCGACGGGCAAGACGGCCTTCCGAGCCGAGGCGGCGGTCACTGATCTCGATGCGCTCGGCGGCGACCGCCTGGCCACGCACTACGAGTGGCTGCCCCAGCGATCGGGCGACACCTGGGTGATGTTGCGCCACCTGGAGTCCAACCAGCGTCTGCTGGTGGTCTTGGCCAGCGCATTGGGCGATGCCCCGTCGATCGCCGCGCTCACGGCACTGCATGCCGACGAAGCGGCACACCATGAGGTGACCTGGCGGGCGGCAACGGGCAACGTGCTGTCCGAAATCCGGCGGGTGGTACCGCGCGAGCTCGGTGATCAGGGCAGCGTCGACAACGAGCGCACTGCGGCAGCGTGGCGCGAGTTCGAAGGCATTGTGCGCGCCGCCCATGCATCCGGCGCCTCCGACATTCATTTCGAGACCACCAACGACTCCACGGTCGTGCTGTTGCGGATCGACGGTTACCTCAGCGTGATGCGCGGGACATGGACCCCGCGCGAGATGCACACCATCCTGGCCTCGGCGTATCAGCATGCCGTTCCAGGCACGACCAGCGATTCCAGCCTGCCGCTGGGCCAGGAAATCGCCTCGGCACGGACCGCCAGCTGCCAGATCAGCGTCAACGTCGAGCACGCCGATCGCACCGTGAGCCCGGTCCGGCTTCGCTTCGAGTGCTCGACAGCCGATCCTGCGCCGCTGGGCAGCGACACGGTGATCCGCATCGCCGCGCAGGCCGCGCTCGACCCGCGCACCATGGGGCCGAGCCTGGCGGGTGAGCTGGAGCAACTCGGCTACCTGCCTGAGCAGGCGAAGTGGATGGAGCGCGGCTGCCTGCAGGGCGAGGGCGGCGTGCTGGTGGTGGGCCCGACCGGCCAGGGCAAGACGCGTACCGCATACACGTGCATGGCGTTCATCGCGGTCGACGTCGAAAAGTCGATCAGTCTCGAAGACCCGAAAGAAGCCGACCTGTTCAAGGTCAGGCAGATCTCGGTCACGCCGCCCGAAGGCGTCAGCGAGGACGAAGCCTTCGAGATGCACTTTCGGTCGGCCATGCGCCGCGACCCCGACCATTTGCTGATCGGCGAGATCCGCTCGCGCGCGACCGCCAATGCCTTCGTGCAGGCCTGCATCACCGGCCACCTGGCGTTGAGCACGACCCACGCAAACAACGTGATCAACGGCATCTACCGGCTGTCGTTCGACCCGATCGCCATCCCGATCGAAAACCTGGCTGCGCCCGACGTATTCAACGT
Organism: Chitinimonas koreensis; assembly: GCF_014353015.1. Lineage (NCBI taxonomy): Bacteria > Pseudomonadati > Pseudomonadota > Betaproteobacteria > Neisseriales > Chitinibacteraceae > Chitinimonas > Chitinimonas koreensis. The sequence continues at coordinate 4,019,228 of NZ_CP060704.1, read as the reverse complement.
GCTCGCGCACCAGATGCTGCTGCCGCGGCTGTGCCGCCACTGCAAGCAACCCGCCAAGTTCGCGCTCGACCAGGACGAACTCGCGCTCATCGATCGCCTGGGTGACGTCGACCGCGTCTACGTGCGCAACCTCGATGGATGTGAACACTGCCGGGGGCGGACACGGGGCATCGACGGACGTACCGCCTGTGCCGAGGTGCTGGTACCCGATGACGAGCTGCTCGAGTTGCTGCGGGCGGGCGACTTCGCCGGCGCCGGCCTGCTCCAGCGGAGCCGCTGGCTGACCGGCGACCTGCGGGATGGGCTGCTGTCGCCGGACATGAACGGCAAGACGGCGATGGAGGCCGCGCTCTACAAGTGTCTGGCACTCGGCGAGATCGACGTCCGCGCCATCCAGTCCACGATGAAGGATTTCGGCATCTACCTTCGCCGGCTGGGGGTGCGCACATGAACCAGGCGCTACTTCCCACCGATTGGCTGGGCCTGCGTGCGCTGCGCCGTGCCTGGACAGTATTCCGGCGTGATCCTGTCGACACGATGCGGATGTGGCAGAGCCGGCGCGCGTTCCAGGGGCAGCTGGACGACTTCTATTCCGACTGGATCGAGCAGCTGCGCAACACGTCGACCCAGGACGCCGCGTACTTCAGGACACGGGCGGACCGCGCGGAGATCCGCGGTGCGGCGATCGCGCGCATCTATCGCGAGCTCGAGCGCCGCTCCAAAGCCGGCGATCGCGTCGCCGAGATGCTGGCGCCTTACGTACCGGCCTCGCACTTGCTGCATATCGAGACCGGCGAAAGCGCCGCTGCGCTGGCGAAGGGGCTCGAGAACGCCCGCTTCGCCATGCGCCAGGCCAAGCGCCTGCGCGCCCTGTTCGTCAGCCGACTGCTCGGTGCCTCGGTCATGCTGGTCGCGCTCCTCATCGTCTATGTCGTGCTGTTCGGCGGCTATGTCGTGCCGATGATGACCAGCAGCGCGATGCCGCTGGACCCCAACATCGTCCTGAGCACGGCGCAGCACCTGGCCCAGCTATTTCGGGCGCACCCGCTGCTGACGATCGCCGCGACCGCGCTAGCGGTGAGGCTCTTCCTGGCCAGCTTCGCCGAGGCGCGCGGCCCGCTGCGGGCCAGGATGGACCGGATCTTCCCGTGGTCGATCTACCGGCTGTTCCGAGCAGGCGAATTCTTCCTGCTGCTGTCGCCGATGTTGGCCAACAAGGTCCAGACCTCGAAGGTGCTGCGCGCGATCGCCGCCGGCGCCGCCGGCAACTACGAGCGCGAGCACATCTTGCGCATGGCCGCCGACGTGCAGGACGGCAAGGAATCGGCCAGCGCGTTCGACACCGGCTTCATCCCCGATCAGCTGGTCGACCGGATGTACGTCCACGAGGCCGCCGGTCGCTTCGACGCCTTCTTGCGGGAAGTCGGGGTGGGCACCTTCGAAACCACCTACGCGCTGGTCGACGCCGCGACGCGTCGCGTCGAGCTCGTCATCCGCCTTCTCACCTATGTGCTGTTCGCTGTGATTTTCGGGTCGATGGTGTCGCTCATCGATCTCGACAAGCTGCTGGCCGCCAGTTCCGGCCTGCGTTGAGCTGTAGTCCAAACCTCCTAGGAGAATTGCCATGCAAGTCCAACAACACCACGTTTCCCTCCACGATCGCCCGACCGCTCGGCGCCGCGCCACCGTCGTCGCTCGGGGCCGCGCCGGCCAGCTGCTGCGCCGGCAGGCCGGCCTGACCATGATCGAGATGGTCTTCTTCCTGGTCGTCTTCGGCGTCCTCATCGCACTCATCTTCCCGAAGCTCGCCGACATCCCCAGCAAGCTGACGGCCAACAGTGACCTGCAGGACTTCCAGTCGCTGATCACGTCCTACGGCGCCGTGCTCGACCGCAACCCGTCGACGGCGCAGGCCTCGGCGGCCGATGCGATCGCCAACGTCGCTGTCCCGACGACCTACAAGGTCAACACCACGACCCTCCGGAATGCGTTCGGTGGTGCGGTGACGATCGCGCCGAGCGGTACGAACACCACCACGGATTTCAGCACCACGGCGCTGCCGCGTATCGCCTGCCAGCAGTTCGCCACGGCACTCGGAAAGGCGCCGCTGCTGGTCTCGGTGAACGGCACCGCGCTGAAGGCGGACGTGTCCTCGCAGATCACCAACACGGCGCTGAACACGGCATGCGTCGATACCAAAACCAACACGATCCTGGTGACCCGCGCCCGCGGCGCCTGATCGACGCGCGAGTTCATCATCCAGGAAAGGGGCGATATGAAAGCCGTGAGGAAAATGCTCGGGTTCGCACTGACGTTCGAGCTGATTATGGTCCTGGTGGTGGTCGGGGTCGTCGTCCCGATGGCCATTGGTGCAGCGAACCAGTACCAGCGCGCGAGGGAGGCAAAGCTCGCCGGCCAGGAGCAGGGCGCTGTGGCAGCGGCGCTCGCGAACTACGTCGCGAAGAATATCGTCCCGCTCCGGAAGCGGCTCGCCGGCGACGGCACGGCCATGGTGATGTGCGGGTCGGCGGCCTGCGCCGATCCGCTGCATCCGACGCTGGCCGAGCTTCGAAGCGCCGGCTACCAGGTTGCTGCCGACGCGCGCCTCGGAGGGTCTTATAGCCTCGAGGTCTCGACCGACACCTTGGGTGATGTGGAGTCTAGGGTGTGGCGGACGGTCGCGGTCACCACGGACGGCGCTGCGGCCGCGGACATCAATCGCGCCGTCCAGGTGGCCGATGCGGCTGAGGAGGTGGACTCGCGGCTTGCCGGTAACGTCGGCGTGTCGCAGTTAGCCACGCCGGCGCTGATCTCGGGTCCACGTGGTGCATGGACGCGCCCGAACGCCTCTGGGCGGGCGGGGATGGTCTTGGCCAAGACCTCGTTCAACGCGTCTACCTGGGGGGCGTATTGCGCACAGGGTGGGGATTGCTCGGTCAACAACCTGACGGCCGCTACGGGCACGGTGACGCAGCTGCAGGGGCAGCGCATGGCCTACGTCAACGGGCAGTTGACTGACCTCAACGCGTCGAGCGTGACGGCCACCGCGGGCGTCACGGGCAACGTCACCGGCAACTTGACTGGGACCGCATCCAATGCCAACCGGGCCGCCAGTGCGGCGAGCGCGGACATGGCCACGGTCGCCGGCTCCGCGTCACGGTTGACGGGTACGGTGAATTGCTCGCAAGTCATCGGCTCGAATCAGGACCTGTGCAACATTTCGACATCTGGCGGCACTCCAGGGGGCTCAACCTGCTCAAACGGTGCGACTAACCCACCACTTTGCAACAACAACCAGCCGGTGCCCACGCCGACGCCGACGCCGATTCCAACCCCGCTACCAACTCCGGTTCCTGGTTGTATAACGACGGCGGACTATCCCATCGATCCGATGTCAGGCCAGATGCTGCGGGACTATCCAAATCGGTGCGGGAATTTTCCGAGCTACGCATGTGGTCGAGCTGGTACGTATCCAGCCGGGACGGAAACCTTTTCCAATGTGGACCGTTGTTCGACTCAACGCTGTTATGCGGTAGGACCGGGTGGTCAGGGAAATTGGTCGTGGGTGGTTCTAAGTAGCAGCTGCAGTTAGTCAACTTTGGGCCGGCCTTAGAGGCCGGCCCAACTGCTTTACGGGGTAACGGTCACTCGGAATGTCGTCACGAACTCGGGATATACCGTGTCGTTAACTTGAATGGTAAACACCGTCGTGCCGACCGCGCCGCCTTTACCGCGGATGACCAACCGACTTGCCTCGCGGTCGATTGATGCCGGAATTGGTTCGTCGGCAGATTGTTGAATATCCATGACGCGTGCCGTGTAGAGGCCACTTGGCGTCTTGATTTGAATCGGCAACGTTTCGATCGAGGTTATTGTTTGGTCGCCAGCCGGGGACAGCTGCATGCTCGCTGCAACCGTAGTGAACGACCATTCCTTGCTTCGCGAAGCACCATCTATCGTTCCAGTGAATTTCGCCGTGTAGGTCGTTCCTGGCATAAGCGGAGCCAGCGGAACGATAAATGCTACATGACCACCTAGTCCATTGACATCTGATTGCTTCGTGAGCAAGCGGACGGGGACCGGATTGTTCGCTACCGAAAGGGTGAAACTATCGACGATCAATAACTTGCCCACTTCGGCATGAATGCTGACGGGATTGCCGACAAAACGCTGTGTCGCAGGACTCAGGTCGGGAAGAGGGTTCGGATTTTCGGACGCATATTCGAATATGAGCGACACATCACTTTGACCTGCCGTCGGATAGGTACCCAGATAGCTAGCTGGAGTCGGCTGCTGCGTTGTCTTATATCCGAAGTTCACGACGTTTCCAGTCACGATTCCCTCGTTGCTGGCAGGCACTACGATCTTCATCCCGAGGTCCCGCAGACCCGGGTCAAGCAAAGGCAAACGGTGGTAGACAGAGCTCAGATACCATGCCAAGTCGGCGCGCGGATCTGTAGTTGAGGCACAAGTCGCGACCTCAGTGGCCACTGTTCCTCCATAGCCTGCAGCGTTGGCACGCAGTATCGGTGTGCTACCGGTGTAGCCGGGTAACCCCGGCTGTTCGGAATGGTGCTTCATCAAGCCCGTTGCGGGGTCGATCGCGCCGGGATCGTTGTTGCAGACATCGTTTTGCACGCCGTAGGCGCGGTGACTGGCCGCTGCGGTGTCCAGTGCGGCGCTCTGCGCCAGAAGCCCGATCCCCATCGCTTTCCGTACCGCATTCAACTGTTCGAACGCCTTGGCTTCATAGGATCCGGCTGTGTAGCTCGCAGCCGGTACCGTCGCCTGGAAGTTGTCGCAGGCCGGCGGATTGGTGGAATTGTTGCTGCAGCTGGGAACCGGTGTGGGCGTCGGCGTGGGGACCGGGGTCGGTTGAGGGGTTCCGCCGTTGGACGGACCGCTCGAGCCGCCACCTCCACCGCCGCAAGCGCCGAGCGTCAGGATCAGGGCCAGACCGGCAAAGGTCTTGAGATGCTTCATCATGATGGCTCCTCGCGCCTCGGCCGCACTTAGGGCGTGCCACAGGCATCGTTGTTGTCGTCAGCCATGCATGGGATACGCGCGGCCGCCGTCAGGTTTATGACCAGGGGCGGACGCGACCGCTATCGCGAGATTTCCGTGCCTCTGGTTGCCTGGCGCGGAGGATGCCACAAGGTCGAACAGCGTGCCTTGTGAGGAGGATAAATGCCGGACGCGTCCGGCGGCGCGAGAGGAGAAAGTCAGCCACGGTGAGAGAGCCGTGGGGGCGGTGAGGGGAGAGCGCCTTCACTACCCGACTTGAGGTGTCGCTCGTCATCGACACGGCTGAAGCCTACTCCCGAGGCTTCGAACTTTGCAAGAGGGAAATTTTCACATTCGGCCAAGAAGAGTCTAAGGAGGAGGCCCCCTTCGTCGTTTAGAATAATCAGGAGGAGCGCATGAAAAAGAGTTATTGGCCATGTACTTCGTTACTGGCTGCTGCTCCAGAAGCGGCGGTGCTTGGCCGTGGCGTGATTCAAATAACGGATTCAAAAGATAGGGGAAGAAATTGCGATCAAGCTTTGAGGCAAAAACCGTGCTCCGCGCTGTCGCGGAAGGCCAGACGCTGGCGGATGCAGGTCAATTGATAGGGAAAAGCGCTGGCTGGGCCGGTCGACTATTAAGCCAGGCGTGCCGGGAAATAGGGCTGCCCAGCGAGATACGAACGATCAGAGACCGGAAGGATGAGTATTTGGAGAAGTTGGGTGAGCCTGAGCGCAACCCTGTCGATGAGCTTAATTCAAAGGTCGCAGTGAATCTTGCCTCAGCTTTGAGGCTGAAAGGGGTTGGTGAGCTAACTCCGGTTTATTTGTCGAATATCACGGCGTCGCAATTGCTGGGCGAGGATCAAACTCCGGTTGCGGTAGCTGAGGCACAGGACTGGTTGGTTCGCCATGGCACATCATTAAGGCGTAAGCCGCCAGAGAGTGAGATGGAGATGCGCGAGGTCAGGAGAGCTATTGCGATACTGGATGCATTTCATTTCGATGTGGCACACCTTCGGGCGCAGTATGAGCATTTGCAGTGTAATGATTAATTGCTTTGGTAGTTCTGAAGCCGTCACGATATGAACCTGAATAGTGACGGCGGTGAGAGGCGATGCCGCATGAAGTGATTGCAATGAGTGCGTCGAGACCAGGATGGCATGGCAGATGAAGATTTCATGTTTGGCGAGTTTGGCGGTATTGACCTTCGGCGTGTGCTGCACCGCGGCGGCCGCGACGTCCGATTGTGAGAGGACCGGCGTACCAGCCTATCGTGTGACTGCACCCAATGGGACCGCGAGTGTGCTAATTGGAGGTATGCATTCGCCATTCGGAGGTCTCTGCGAACCCGCAGCTTCGGTCATGGATGGCGCGAAACGATACATTGTCGAAGGATTCAGCTTCTTGCAAGCAACGCCCGAGACACTTGAGGCACCAGCCACGGCGCTGCTGCGCAAGATAACGCCCATCAATTTCCCAGGAAAAGTCCGCTTGGATTTGGTTGCAAGTGGCTTACCGCTAGCCGTGTGGGCTAGAGCGCTCAGCAAAGAGGAGATTGTGCTGCTCCTCGAAAGGGGGCATGTCAGGACATCGGGGTTGGTTGGGCTGTGGAAGCTCTAAAGATGGAATCCGCCCAATTGGCTAGCGGAATCGCGACTCGGCCATGCGCGCAAGCCAATTTGCTATCGCGCGATGATGTCTTGGCGCAAGCAGCGGTGGCGCGCCAGTTGCCCGTGCTGGCGTTGGAGACGCAGCCGGAGGCTGATGCTCATCGTCGCCAGATTCCAGAGCGAATCCATCGCTATACGGTGTGGCGCGCACTTCAGGCCGATGCCGAGATTGCGCGGCGCAAGACCGTTGACGCAATCAATGCTGGCGAATATGAGGAAATACTCGAGGCATTGTTTGAACTCTCGGAATCAAGCGATGATGCTGAACTATTTGCGAATGTGATGATTTTTGGCCGTAACGTAGCTTGGTTACCACGGCTTAAACGCTACCTTGATGAGGCACCATCAGTGGTGAATGTTGGTGCGGCCCACTTGGCGGGGCCATCTGGCTTGCCTGCGCTGCTCGCCGATCAGGGTTACAAGGTCGAGGCTATTCGTCTTGCAACCGCGGTGACCCAAAAAAATAGAGTTATAAAGAAAAGCCCACTCAAATGAGTGGGCTTTTCCAAGACTTCGTATGTCCGCGAGGGGAGGCTCGCGCCAACAAAGACCCGCAGCTAGCAACCATAATCTAGCGCATTTAAGGGGGACATCAATGACAGTCAACGCTGCACTCGCACCCGTTCACTTCTGTACCTACGAGGCTGCAATCGCCGCTAACGGCGTACAGATCATCCCAGACCATGCGTCGCATCTGTGCATTGCGCTGGTGGATGCAAGGTATAGTGCTGGCGGTTGACGCCATGCGGAACCCAAGGTGAGGTAATTAGATGCCATATCATGCTGAGCCCGCCTCTACCATCATACTTGTGGAGCTTCTGAAAGTACGGTGCCTTATCGCTCCAAAAGGCTAATGCAAGCATACGGATCGCTACCATCTACCAAAGACATCGAAACTTTGGCTCTACCGACCAATTCCAACGGCTTGATTCCTTGAACGTAGTGGGCGTGAGCTACTCGATCAATGCCGGCACCAGCAAGCTTTGAAACCGTTCGTAGCGTCGATGCGAGGCTCACGCTGGTGGTCATGCCTCCATGTAAGACCAAATTGCGCTGACGATAAAGTCGAAGGAAAGCGTCGCAAATATCTGAGTGTAGCTGATGCAGCCGCTTGTTAGGATTAGCTAGCAGCGCTCTCATTCGTGAGATGGCGGCATTATCGCTAAGGCTTGGCAAGCCTCGCGCCTGATCATTTATTAGGCAAGAAATAACGACTTGCGCTCTGTCTTTGTTTGCATCCAAGCCTTTGAACCGTTCAGCCTGGTCTTTCCAGCATTTCTCGATAGTATAAGAAAGTGCCGTCAGTTCGCTTCTGGGTAAAGAGCAAGCGACCAAGTATGCGAGATTTTCCGCTGCTGATGAGCGGTTATTAGGTTCGCCTAGTAATGCCTCAATAGCAGCCCAGCCTCCTGCAACGGCTGCTGCTGGTGATTGGCCTTCGAGGTGTGCAAGCAATTCCATGGCAGCGTCAACGCTGCCCATCTGCGAGCTCTGGAAGATTTGATTGTGTCGGTACAATACCTTGACGCGAACCCCGCGCTGATGGGACGTATGGCTAAAGGGTTCGGCTATGCCTTCTACCCAGACCGACTTCAGTGGTGCGATCGAGTGACCAGTAGCAATAACGTGACGCGATTCATATCCATCGGTAAGTGCGATTGCCTGCCTCGCGGCAGCATGGCTGTCCTTGGCTTGAAGAGTAAGAACTAGACCACCTTCTATTCGTAAGCCTGTGGTACTGGATTTATTACCATGCAGCCACGACGCAACTTCACTTTTACCGAGCCATTCAGCCGGATACCCATCTGCCATTTTGGGTGCGCGGCCGAACGCCACGAGAACAAGGAAGGTGCGATTTCCCGTGGCCGCCAGCTCATGGTGAGCTGCCTCACAGAGGTCGGACAGCGACATCCCATTTCTTACGTCGGTGCGACGAGCCTTGAACCAGCTATGCAAGGCTTCTTCAGAATGCGAGGCATCGAGCAAGAACGATGCAATGGCTGATGCCGCCTGCTCGAGATCGACGGCCGGACGATCCTTGAAGGTTGTGGCCAAACGTAAAAGATACTGATCGGACAGCCGACGTTGCATATCCCGCAGGCATTGAAAATCTACACCACGATGCCTCGGAATGGACTTGAGTGCCCCGCATATGACGGATCTTTCGCTAGGAGTAACGGCCAAGTCTTCGCCGACAACGCGCTTGCATGCGCTGACCATCCTCTCCAATGTCTGTTCGCTCAGCATGCCCTGCGCTAGACACTCGGAGGCCTCCAGGAGCTCATCCAGGCGTAGGCAGAGGCCAACGTTCCAGAGTGCGCGGTGCCAGGGCGTCGGCATACCGACGAGCTCTTGTACCCGCGCTACGATATGCTCACCTATGTCTTTGACGTTGCTCATTTTTGAGGTAGGATGATCAGTGAGGAAGGTAACTTCCACGTTCTAAAGGGGCACGTCCTGATGTGTTGACGGTGCTTGCACCCGATTCCTTCGGCACTACGCCCCTAGTTACACAGAGCCCGGTGAGCAATCACCGGGCTTTTTTCATCGTAGCAAAGGTGGTTGATCTAGAGTACCGGCGCGGTGGTGCGCCAGTGTCCGCTAGGTGGCAGAGTCTTGACAGCGCCGGAATCCTGGCGTTATACATGAGCCAGCTTCACTGGCCCTTGGCCCGACTGCTCCACGTACGGAGTGCCCTTTACCGCTTGCGCGGTGCCCTAAAGCGCGTCATTGCCTGAAACGTGCGGCCTCCTGGCTGGCAAACTGTTCTACGTCATCTGTCTACGTTCGGCTCTCGTAGCCGTATCCCATCCGGGGAAGTTTCCTTCCCCGTCGGGGCAGGTGCTTCCCCTTTTGTCTTTTCAAAGGAGAGCACCATGCAACAGTCCCAAAACGATCAAACCCATTTCGATCTCCACGCCGTCGTCTGCGGCTATCTTTCGCGCGTTCGCTGGGTCAAGCCCAAGCGTGGTGACCGGTTCCTCGCGTGCGCAATCCTGGCCTTCCGGCCGGATGGCGACAAGTTGAGCTACACCTACATCGACCTGAAAGTCGTCGGCGCCGACGCGGTCCAGCTCATCGCTGGATTCGAGAAGGACGTCAGCGAAGGCAACAAGAAGGTCTTCGTCCAGCTCCGGATCGGTGACCTGTTCGTGCACAAGTACGACGCCACCGACAAGTCCGGCAACACCGAGGAGCGTTTGTGCCTCAAGGCTCGTGCGCTGAAAGTCCTAGCGCACGAGGTGCACGACAGCCTCCAGACGGATGAACTGCGCGAGAAGTACGACGTAAACATGCTCGTTCGCGGCCTGGGCTATCTCAACCGTGTCACGGATCTGAATCGCGAAGGCAACAAGATCCAGGTGAGTTCGATTTCGGCGCTGTGCGGCCGGATCGACGAGGAAGAGCGTCAGTACGTCGCATTCGATCTGATCAACGCGGACTGCGTCGCTTCGCAGATCGGTCAGTTGCGGCCGGCAGTTTCGGCCAACAAGGGCGTGATGGTCGGCTTCGAGATCAGCAACGTCTACCCCGGCAGCTTCGTGTATACCCGCGGCCAGCATGCGGGCGAGACGGGACTGGTCATCAAGGGTCAGCTGTGCAAGATCAGCTGGGCCAAGGTGGACAGCGTACGTGTCGAGCTCGAGCAGCCTGAAATGAGCAAAGCCAACGCTGCGTAATGGCAGTGCAAGTCGTAGCACATCCCGATCGGGGCGGTTGAGAGCCCGCTCCTGTCGAATTCCGTATCAACCCAGTGGGGCAACGTCCCCACGCGGGCGCCCCCACGTCTTACGTGGAGAAAGTCATGAAGGCGCTCGTCAACGTCGTAACCGACCTCAAGCTGGTCATGCTGTGCATCGCCGTGTCGCAGACCATCGCATTGGCCGCCACGCGCTAAGCACCGTCAAACCCTGAGCCCGTCCTGGTTTACCAGGTCGGGCTTTGCCCATCTTGGGGAGGTCATCATGGATTGGAAGTATTGGGTAGATCGCCTTGCTGCACGGTTGGGCTACGTGTCGGCGAAGGAGCTCGAGTACCAGAAAGCGGAGCTCGAACTGGCCGTGGAACTGACCCGCGTGAACTTGCGCGCCGCGGTTGAACCGGAGATCCACATCCTGGTTCGAGGTGCCACTGGCGACGAGGCGATCCTGGTCACACCGCAGTTGAGAGACGCTCTTGCCGACGACGACGAGGTGCTGGTCCGGGATCTGTTGTCCGGTCGACGGCTACTCGTTTATCGGTGCGCAGACGATCACGTGCGATGGACCTCGAACGGAGAGTGGGTTCGGGCCTTTGTCGAACTGCTCCGCACCGCAAGAATCTGACGGGGGAGTAAGATGGTAGAGAACTTCAAGTACGCCGGACGTAAGCTGGCGGAGCACTTTCGAATGGCAAGCTTGGCGGGTGCCGCGGGTGCTTACGCGACCTTCCAGAAGCTGTCGGGCGACGATGTCCTCACTGCGGTTATTGCCGCGATTTCCGTGTGGTCGCTTTGCATGGCGGTTGCGGTACTGGTTGACGTAGTGGTCGGAGAAGGAAGAAAGCCATGAGCCAAGTCGTACAAGTTGTGCTGCTGTTCGCGGGCCCGCCGGTTCTATTGGGCCTTCTTGCGATCGGTGGCCTGTTCTGGGCCAAGCGTTACGACGCGCGCCATCGTCCGGCTGACAGCAAAGAGCAAGGGACCGCTCGGTAGTGTGTCAACGCCTTTGGTTTAACCCGCAAGACCCTAGCGGTCTTGCCTGAAGCGGCCTAGGTCGGTTCAGGCAAGATCGTTCGTATCACCCCGCTGGAAATCCTCCGGCACCAATCGCTCGTCAGCCCTGAAACGAGCAGGCCGCCAGGCCGGGCCAGATCGCGATGGAGGGATGAGATCCCGCTGTCGCCTACCTCATAGGCCACGCGCCCAGTCGTTCGCCATCCATGTCAGCGGATGGTCATCACCCACAGCGGGATTCCCCGCTGGGGTCTCCCGCATCTTTCGGAGACCCCAATGCCAGTCACACTACCTGGTCGCCTGACCATCATCGAGCGCAGTGGCCGGAACGGCCGATTCTGCGTCGGCAACCTCGTCACGGAACTCGGCGAGTTCGTCGTCAAGGATTCGACGCTCGATCAATACGGTCAGGGCACCTATGCCGGTCGCTTTGTGATCGCGCGCATCTATCCCAAGACGTACACGTTTCAGAACCGGCTGTTCATCGACATCGTCGCCACGTTGGACGAGTTGGTCATCGACGTCGACGGTGTCCAGGAGGGCAAGGTGGAAACACCGCCGCCGGCCTCGGAACCCGATCCCATCGAAGACTCGGCCAAGTCCACTCCGTCGCCATCACCCGCGCCCGCGTCGTCCAAATCGACTATCGAGCAGCCGACTGTTCCCACCGCAGAGATCGCGGCGGATTCGACGGATACAGAGGTGTCCATCGATGCTCGACTGATCACGTTGTTCGGCGCCGAACAGGCGAAGTCGGTCACCGATCGGCATCCGATCAAGCTCGATCCCGCAGTCGATCGTGCGCTGTTCCGCAGCCAGATCCAGTTCCTCAAGGATCTCGGCTATCGCTGGCAGCCGGTCGACCAGACCTGGCAGCCCAAATCCTGATCCACCTGCTCGGACCCGGCATCGGGTTCGCCACAGCGCCTCGCGTCGGGGTGCTGTGGCGAGCCGTCGTGCTCGGCGTTCCACCGGGTTGCGGCCGCCCCGTAAGTGCCGCGCCGTTTGCGTCAGCGATCGATATGCAAGGCCCTGGTGGCCTTGCCCAAGCGAGCCCCGAGGGCTCGTTTCGGCAAGGGTTCCAACCGTGAGGTGCGCGCACGTAGCAGTACCCGCGCACAGGCCGCCACCGCGGCGCCGAATATCCGTCAGTCCCTGTAACGGATGGGCCGCAAGGCCTGGGAGTAGGTCGATCAACAATCAGGAGGACGAAGTCATGCATGTGGAAGAGGGTCACTACTACGGCCGGGTCACCGGCAGCAGATCGAGCCTGGTTCAAGTCGGGCTCCCGATGTTCGAGTTGTCTGCCGAGGAAGCGGCTTCGCGCGGGTAGACATCGGAACAACGTTCTACGTCAAAGCGACGGCTGCGCAGTTCGCGCAGCTGCAGTCGATGGTCTACGAGCTGTCGAGCCTTGATTGCCACTACCTGCCGGCGAACTTGGCCACTGGCGTGGTGAATGTGCTGGATCTGCCGTTCTATTCGGACATCACCGTCCATGCGCTCGAGATGCAATTGCGATTCGCGCGAGCGGACACGATTGCCTGTGCTCCAAACCATGGCGCGCTACCGCATTGGATCGAGTGCGAGATCGCCCTGGTTCAGCGTGAGCTGGAGCGTCGCCGGCAGCACGAACGTCGTACGGCGGGCTTCATGTTTGTATGAGTTTTCTAACCCTTTGGGGGAATGTCCCCAAAGGGCTTCCTCCACGTTCAAGTTCATCAACGAAGGAGAGAAGCATGTCCAAGCAACCGCAACAACAGTCGCAACCCCGTCGGCTGATCACTGTCGAGGAGATCGATGCGACCAGCCTGCAACGTATCCAGCAGCGGTTGGGCGACCTCAGCACGGCGTATTCCGTGGTGAAGCTCCTCGAGGAGAACCCGGCGCTGCAATCCCGGCTGCCGGGCCTTTATCTCGAGGCCCGTGGTCGAATCAGCCGTAATCAGGACTGGTACCGGCTGGGCCGCTTTGCGGGCCAGCTCTACCGGGACTTATGCGACGTGGGCGGCAGAATCGCCCACCGGGTCCGGAAGATGGGCGGGCGCGCCAAGGCCACCACGTGGCCACCGCTGTCCGTTCAATGATGCAACCGTGCCCCAGCTTGCTGGGGCGCCTTGGCAACAGGAGTGCATCATGATGAGTGCGAATCCGGTGCGCATTGAGGTGGTGTACACCGCCGACGGTAGGTGGGCCCCATGGTCGTTGTTCCAACCTGGCGCCCGGTCAACCCGGGCGCCTTCATTCGACACGAGAAACACCTGGTGGTGCCGTTGCCGAACTTCATAGATCATTGAAAACAAATGGTTTATCCTGAAATCCTCAAATTTGATAAATTCAGGATAAATATTTATGTTTCAAGACTTTACGGATGAACAGCGGCGGTTGCTTGCCAACCTGGATCAATTCTACGACGCGCTCATCACAGCCGAGCGCGAGATGCGTGCGATCAGTCTCTATCCGCTGCATTGGAAGACGGTGAGCGGCCGGGACTACCTGTACCAGATCATCGACAGCCGGGGCAATGCTAAGAGCCTCGGCGCACGCGACGCCGAAACAGAGCAGCGGCACCAGGCATGGCATGGCGCGCGCGATCGGCGTGACGGCGCCAAGCAGCGGCTGGTGGAACTTGGCCGCCAGTACGGCGCCTTGCGGCTTGGTCAGATCTCCTCATCGGCGGCCGCGATCCTGCGGGAGTCGGATGCTCGCGGAATGCTCGGTACCCTGCTCATCGTGGTCGGGACCAACGCGATGCCCGCCTACGAGATCGAGGCGCAAAGCCGGATTGGCCGTGGCCTGGATGCGACCGAAGATTTCGACGTCGCCTGGGTCGCCGGGCTTCACCTCTCGACCAAGGCTGCGCTGCCCCAGTCGGGCAGCCCGATCTGGGAAATGCTGCGCGCTGTGGACTCGACCTACACCGTGAATACAGAGCGAGGCTTTCAGGTACGGAACGCCAATGCATACGAGGTGGAATTGCTCGTCGCGCCCAGCCAGGCGGATTCGTTGGTCGTTGGCGACAAGCCTGTTCCGATTTCGTTGCCCGAACAGGAATGGTTGCTCAACGGTAGATTCGTCGACCGGGTCGTCTGCGGTCGGGACGGATCGCCGGCGCGCATCGTTGCCCCGGACCCGCGGTGGTTCGCTTTGCACAAGCTTTGGATGGCGGAGCAGCCCAAGCGCAATGTTCTCAAGCGGACGAAAGACCATGCCCAAGGGCTGCGCGTCTTGGACGCCGTGTTCGCGCGGATGCCTCACTATCCGCTGGACGAGGCCTTTGCTGCGGAATTGCCGGATGAGCTCGTGCCATATTTGAGTCGCTGGCGCGCGGAGACGCAGGCCACTCCGCCTGCAGCAGCGTGGTAGTCGATCTGTAGCACCCGTCTCACCAACCCATCTCAGTCTCTTCTCTCAACCCGTGCGGGCTCTCCGCTCGGGGCCCGCCTCCTATGGAGGCATCATGGCCCTCATGTTTCCGCGCCTCGCGCGCAATTTCATCAAGAACGGCTACTTCCCCACCGATGACCTGACGCTCGCCGGCATCCTCGGCGCGCTCGAGGCCGACGGCCCGGTCCGCCTGCTCGACCCGTGTTGCGGTGAGGGTAGCGCGCTGGCCGAGGTGAAGCATCACCTGCAGGCGATCGGTGCGGAGCCCATGTCGCTGGGCGTCGAATACGATGCCGAGCGCGCGTGGCACGCCAAGGGCTGGCTCGACCAGGTCATCCACGCCGACGTCAACGACGTGGTGATCGGGCAGCGAAGCGTGGGCCTGCTATTTCTCAATCCGCCCTACGGCGACGCGCTGAGCGATCGGGCAATGCTGTCGACCGGCCATAGTGGCCGGAAGGAGCGGCTCGAGAAGCAGTTCTACCGGATGGCCATGCCGTGGCTGGCCTTCGGCGGCGTGCTGGTCTTCATCGTGCCGCACTACGTGCTCGATGCGGAGCTGTCCGCGATGTTGGCCCGGCACCTGCACCAGGTCCAGGTCTTCCTCGCGCCAGAGCAGCGTTTTCGGCAGATCGTGCTGTTCGGTGTCAAGCGCCGATCCGACTCGCCGGACACGAAGCTGGCCGCCCGGCTGGAAGCGATCGGCCGCGGCGAGTTGCCCGAGATCCTGCCGACGAACTGGCACCTGCAGCCGTATCGGGTGCCGCCGGCGCCGGCGGAGGCCTTGCGCTTCCAGGCGATCCGGATCGATGGTCGTCAACTCGCCGACGAGCTCGGCCGTACCGCGCAGCACACGCTGTGGCCGCAATTCGACCACTACTTCGGCGCGCGGACGCTTCCTCATCGACGGCCGCTCTGCGAGCCATCTGACTGGCACCTGGCATACGCGCTTGCCGCTGGCCAGCTCTCCGGAGAGGTCAGCGCGCCGGATGGACGTCGCTTCCTCATCACCGGCGACACCTACAAGGAGCGCACAAGTCAGGTGGCCTTCGAGGAGAACGACGACGGTGACCTGGTCGAGGTCCGCACGCTGACCGACAAGTTCGTTCCGGTCATCGTGGCGCTCGATTTCACGCCAGGCCCTGGCTACGGCGACGTCGTCACCATTCGCTAGCTTCGTAGTTCAGTTTTCATCTACCCCCTCGGGATTCCATTTCCCAGGGGAAGTGGGATCCCTTTCAACCCGAAAGGAAGCCCCCATGCAAATTCAGACCCTCAATCGTGAATCCGCTCAGGCCTGGCTGCACAGCGTTGTGCGGCAACATCTGGCGAGCAACGCACGACGCTATGACCGGTCCTGCTATACCCCCGACCTGGGCCGTCAGTGCAACGCCTTGGGTATCCACGTAGATCTCAAGCCGGAAGAGGGCAAGGTGGTCGAGCTCAGCGAAGATTGGCTGCTGCTGAAGACCGGCCGCGCCTCGTTCTTCGTCGCGGCGAGGTCGTTGCTGGCGTTCCAGCCCGCTTTGGGCGATCAGGTCCGGATCACGCCCTATGCGCGCCGGCGCTTTGATGGCACGCGCCTGGACGCACCTATCCAGGAGCGTTACGGCGACGTCGTCTTCGATGTCTTCAAGCTCGGTGAGCGGGTTTCACCGCTGCCGATCGACAAGTCGGCGTTGCGGTCCCCGCATTTGCTCGCGCTGATCGAGCAAGTCGAACAGCTATCGGCGCCCGACCGCTACCGCACGCTGGCGCAGCTCCTGCTCGACGCCGGCGGCGATTCCCCTCGTGTCGACTATCGCGACGTCGACGACAAGGATCTCGGTCGGATCGCGCCTGCACTGCGCTTTTCGGTGCAGACGACCAAGCACCGAGGCCATCTCGACATCCGCTACAACCGGGGTGCCGACTGGTACGACCTGTACCTGATCGAAGCGGGCAGCCTGGACGAGGTACAGGCCCGTACCGGGGTGTACTTCAACGAACTGGCGGTCGTGATCGCCAGCCTGATCGACGACGGCAGCTGGCTGCTTGCAAAAGTAGAAGTGCTGCAGGCGGCGCGGCAACGACGTGCTGCCTGAGCGGCATTGATTTTCAACCCGCGGGGTTTCGGCCCGCGGGCCGCCCGCATCCTTGGAGAGAGCGATATGGATGCATTGCAGCACGAGTTGGCCGCCGCGTTTCCCGGCCTGGTCGATGGAAGCGAGGTCAACGGGGCGGACCTGGTCGATTGGCTGAGTGGCCGGTTCGCCCGGCTGCCGCTGGCTAAACCGCGGGTACTGATCGTGGTGGCGGACGGGGTCGGCGACTATGTGGTGGATGAAGCAGTGGACGTGGTGATGTTCGACTGGGACAACTATCGGGCGGGCGATCCGTCCGAGGTGCCTGCTCACTTTGCCGATCTTGCGGCATGTTGCGCCGTGCCGCTCGCGGCCAGTGTCGCGGAGGCGCCATGACGTACCAGATCCGCGAATTTCCTGAGGTGTTCTGCGACGCGTGTCTGCGCGCTCCGACCGGCGAGCTGCTGCTCCTGAGCTGCTACGGCCGCGACGGCGCGCTGCAGCAGATGCTGGCGGCGTTCACGCTTCCCGCGACGCAGGGCGGTGTCGGCGAACTCACCCTGGATCCGGCCATGCCGGAGACCGGCGGCCGGGTCGTCAAGGTGCCGATCGGCAATCCCGAGCGGCAGGACAAGCACATGGGCAGGCTGCCGGCGACGTTGTTCGGCCAGTTGAACCACATGTGGCTCTACGACACGCGCTTGGCCCAGCTCGATCGGGCCAATCGCTCGGCCTGGCTGCTTTGGCCGGCGCCGGCGCCAACGGCCCGCGACGTCGCCTCGGCGGTGTGGGCCACCATCAAACAGCTGTCTCCGCTGCCATTGCTGGATGAATGGCGTCAGCCGGTGCTCGAGGCCGTCGGGGCTGCCAACCTGACCTGGATGAAGCGCACCAGCTATCCGCCACTCGGCCGCTTGGCCGCGTTGCACCTGGTATTGCCCGAAGACTTCGCCGAGCGCGTCTCGAGGCTGATCAAGCAGGGCGTGATCGGACTCGACAGCACACCCGTGCCGACTGATCACTGCTTGATCGAACACCTGGTCACCTGACGCGGCTTCATTCCCTTTCATCCACCCTCGCGGGCCTGCCCGTCGGGGGAGGCCCGCCTTCACTTTCGAAGGCACAACATGCACACCACTCACGAACGTACCTTGGGCCTGGCCGAATTCATCCAGGACTTCAAGCCGACCCTGCTGGACGCGGTACGGCGCCAGAACCCGCCGTTGTTCGTCGACGAGGATCCCTTGGTCGACGCGACGCTGGATACCCTGAGCCGCCTACCGTTCCCGGCCCAGCGCAAGGTCATTCAGGCGATGTACCAGCTGCTGGCGGTGCACGATCAGCCCGCCGGAGTGATCAACGCCGAAATGGGCACCGGCAAGACGCTGATGGGTATCGCCACGGCCGTGCTGCTCCACTATGCCGGCTTCAAGCGCACCTTGGTCATCGCGCCGCCGCACCTGGTGTACAAGTGGCGCCGCGAGATCCGCATGACCGTACCTGATGCCAGGGTCTGGATCCTCAACGGTCCGGATACGCTGCGTAAGCTGCTGCAGCTCAGGCAGTTCAACGCCGCGCCGCAGGCGCCCGAATACTTTATCCTCGGGCGGGTCCGCATGCGCATGGGATTCAACTGGCGGCCGGCTTTCGCGGTACGTGCGCTGGCGATCGGTGAAGGCCTCGAGCGCGTATCTGGCCGATATGCGGCCTGCCCGCGTTGCGGCGACCTCTTGCAGGACGAGGAGGGGCGCTGGCTGTCTCCGCTGCGGGCGACGGACTGGCTGGGTGAGCACCGGCGTACGTGCCCCGGCTGTAAGGAGGCGCTGTGGTCGCTGGTGAATGAAAAGCTCGGCGGCGATCGCCTGCGTACGATGGTGGACAAGGCCTTGCGCCGACTGCCCACGATCGGAGAGAAGACGGCCAGCCGCTTGATCGAACAGGTCGGTGCCGAGTCGTTGTCCGCGATGCTGGAAGACAACGTGTTCGAGTTCATCAACATGCTCGATCGCGACGGCGACCTGTTGTTCAGCGACCGCCAGGCCGCGCGCATGGAACGCGCCTTCGCCCACACCGAGATCTGCTTCGGCCAAGGGGCTACCAGCCGACCGAGTTCGTGAAGCGCTACCTGCCGCACGGCTACTTCGGGTGCCTGGTCGTCGACGAGGGACACGAGTACAAGAACGAGGGTTCGGCGCAGGGGCAGGCCATGGGTGTGCTGGCCAGGAAGTGTCGCAAGACCCTCCTGCTGACCGGCACGCTGATGGGGGGCTACGCGGACGACTTGTTCTATCTGCTACACCGGCTGAACCCTCGGATGATGATCGAAGACGGCTTCCGCCATAATGCCCGTCGTTCGCTGACGCCGGCCTGCATGGCCTTCCTGCGTCAGCACGGCGTGCTCAAGGACATCTATCGAGAGCGCAGCGAGCAGTCGCACCGTACGGCCAAGGGCAACAAGATCCAGCACCGGACGACCAAGGCGCCGGGCTTCGGCCCGAAAGGCGTCATGCGCTTCGTGCTGCCGATCACCGTCTTCCTCAAGCTGAAACAGGTCGGTGATGTGCTTCCGCCCTATAGCGAAGCGTTCGACCCCGTGACGATGTCGGATGCGCAGGCGAGGTGCTATCGGGAGCTCGCCGGCAAGCTGCAGGGCGAGCTGCGCCAGGCGCTCCGCCGCGGTGACAAGTCGCTGTTGGGTGTCGTGCTCAACGCGCTGCTGGCCTGGCCGGACTGCGCGTTCCGTCCGGAGGTCGTGCGCCATCCCCGCACCAGGTCGGTGTTGGTTTCGCTCCCGGCGATCGCCGACGATTTGACGCCGCTGCCCAAGGAGGCCGAGCTGATTCGGCGCTGCCAGGCGGAGAAGCGGTTGGGGCGGCGGGTGCTGGCCTACACGGTCTACACGGGGACACGCGACACGACGGTACGCCTGCAGCGGCTGCTGGAGCGGGCCGGCCTGAAGGTGGCGGTATTGAAGGCGACCGTGCCGGCGGAACAGCGCGAGGACTGGTTGGCCGAGCAGGTCGACCGCGACGTCGACGTGCTGCTGACCAATCCCGAGCTCGTCAAAACCGGCCTGGATCTGCTGGAGTTTCCGACCATCGTCTTTCTGCAGTCCGGCTACAACGTGTACACGCTGATGCAGGCAGCCAAGCGGGCGTGGCGGATCGGGCAGAAGCAGGCCTGCAAGGTCGAGTTCCTGGGCTACCAGGGCACGGCCCAGATGGCGTGCCTCGAGCTGATGGCGAAAAAAATCGCCGTGGCCATGTCGACGTCGGGCGATATGCCGGACTCCGGCCTGGACATCCTCAACGACGCCGGCGACAGCGTGGAGGTCGCGCTGGCCAAGCAGCTGGTCGCGGCCCCGGCATCGATGCCGGCGCAGCCAGGCCCTGGCCAGGACGACCTGTTCGGTGAAGTGGTCTACGGTATTACCCGTGCTCAGCTGATCGAAGACGGTACCCTCGTCGACGTCAGCGCAACCGGCCGCGAAGCGGGCTTCAAGGTGCCGGTGGCGATGACGTGCGAAGTATGGGACGACTGCGTCAGCTGGACGGATGACGATGATCGGGCCCAGACCGTGCAGGACGAGGCCGGTCGGCTGTGGGACGTGCTGTGGATGGCGTTCCTGGCGGCACGGCAGGCGGGGGACGGACCGGAGCGGCTCTTCAGCGTGCTGCGGGTGCCGCGCGACGGCGTTTCACAGCAAGCCGAAGAAGTGCAGCTCAAGCTGCACATCGGCCCGGGCGACGCCGGCGAGCCCGTCATCACCATCCTGCAGCCCAACCAGGATTAACTTTCAGCCCTGCCTTGCGCGGGGCTGCTTTTCTCCTGGGGTGCTCAAATTGTGAGCAGGTCAGTTCGAGGCTTGATCGGCAAGCACAATTTCCAAGCCTAGTAATGGTTATCCACAGCCTCTGTGGAAATCTGATCGATTCTCGGTGAGTAGGCCTGCATCCTGTTCATACCGGCTCCGGTCAAGCCAGCTCAGTCGTCATAAGACATTTTGTTGAATTGCAAGACAAGCAAGGCACTATCGAACAGTAAGCCAAAATAGACGCATTGCGTCTTGTAGGTGATGTTATACCGTTCGAGCTTAAGAATTCCGGCGCAAGATCCTAAATGGTCACGAATTATTCTGAGCATGTCCATTACTCTGAATGACAGATATTTCTTGCGATCCAGTATTGCTTCATCCGAGAGGCCGGCCGCGATGCCGAGTACATCGACCGCCAAGTAATCACATAGCTCTGCTTCAAGTTCACCAAGCCCGCCAGGAAGCTCGTTGACGCTTGAAAATTCCAACTGCGTTTGTTGGGCATAATGTTCGATGAGCAAGTCGGTCACGTTTTTGTTTTTATCGTCGCGTGATATCAAGTATGCGGCGCCAAGATGCTCCCTGATCTTGCCGCTTAGCTCAGTAATACCATGGATATATCCGTCCAGTCGGGCTACTTCGATTTCCAGTAGTTGGTCCATATATTGATTTCTTGATAGGTTAAGCTTAGGCGTTGCCTGATAATTACTGGCAAGCATCACGGTAGAACCGTTCTAGCTCCGCGAGCTTAGGGTTTAACGTCTTGTCGATCCATGCTTTATGGCTCATGTAAGATGGTGATTCTGGATTCAAGTCCGTTTTCCGCCAGGAAATCTGGGATTTAAGAACTGCAATGGCATTGGCAATTTCGCCGCAATGGTTTTTCTTGCCGTTTCCACCTGCGGCACAAGCAAAAACATCCGGTTTGACGTTTCTTGCTTCTTCCTCTTGTAGATGTGTATATGGAGCTTGAGTAGTGGCATTGCCACCGGGCAATTGGCTGCTTGGCTCGGGATGGAAAAGATCATAAATGCTTCCTCCCAGTGGCTGGCCAGCAATCTTTTCCCACGCCCAATTAAATCCAAGGCCAATACCGACGCCGCCTAATGCAGCTGCGCCGATCCCTGCTCCAGCGACAGCGGCAGATGTGCCTGTAGCCGCCCCCGCCGACACCGAAATCCCGGTATATGCACCTGTAGTATCTACGAACAGACCTTGCGAGTCGGCATGGCTAAGCGGATTCCCATTCACATATGCATAGGTATTTATCCCGCCCGCAAGCCCGATCGGATCGCTCTGGATATACCGCCCAGTCTGAGGGTCGTAATCGCGGAAGTAATTGTAGTGCAGCCCTGTTTCCCGGTCGTAGTACTGCCCCGGGAAGCGCAGGTTGAATGCATACGGCGCGTTCGTTCCCGACGGGTCTTCGTTTGGCACCATCGCGCCAAAGGGTTCACCCTGCCAGGCCCAGATCGGTTGCTTGGCCGCATCGGTCACCAGCCGCGGTGTGCCGAGGTGGTCGGTGTGGACGTAGCGGATCTCGGTCCCGAAATCGATCACCGCGATCGGCTGGCGGCCCAGGTAGACGTACTCGCGCCGCGTCGTGCCCTGCGTATCGGTCTCCGCCAGCAGGCGGCCCCACTGGTCGTAGTGGTAGAGCGTGGTCACGCCCTGCCAGGTCTTGGCGAGCCGCCGGCCCCGCGCATCGACGGCGTACTCGGCGCCGCCGGCGCTGACCAGCCGGCCGCGCGCGTCGTAACGGTAGCTCTGCCTGCTGTCGGTTACCCGGCTGCCGTTGGCGTCGTACTGGTAGGCCGTCGCCTGCGGGCCGACGCTGCCTGTGAGCCGGTTGCTGGCCTTGTCCACCGTCAGCGTGTAGGCCTGGCCGTCCGCGGTCAGGCTGGTGCGGTTGCCGCCGGCGTCGTAGCCGTAGGCCCGGTTCTGGCCTTCGCCCTGCCAACTGGTCAGCCGGTCGAGCGCGTCGTAGCCGTAGCTGCTGCGCTGGCCGGCCGGCAGGCCCAGCCGCTGCAGCAGGCGGTCCCACCAGCCGCCGGCAATCTGCTGGCCGGTGAGCCGGCCGGCCTGGTCGTAGCTCAGCGTCACCGTGCTGTCGCCCAGCGTCAGCTTGCTCATGCGTCCGGCCAAGTCGTAGCTGCTGCTGCGCACTTCACCGTTGCCGAAGGTCCAGCCGGCCACCGGGCCGAAGGGGCGCTGGACGAAGGCGGTCGCCAGCGGCACCGCCGCGGCCGTACCGATCTGGGTCTCGATCCGGGACAGGTGGCCGTTGGCGTCGAGCAGGTAGTTCACCGCCCGGCCGCTCGGGTAGGTCAGCTTGTGGTTGCCCTTGGCGTCCCAGGCGTAGCGGACGACGTAGTTGCGGCCCCGCAGCGTGCGGTTGTCGATGCTGCGGCGGCCGGCAGCGTCGTAGCCGTAAGCGACCTGGCCGGTGCCGTCGATCACCAGCGTCGGCTTGCCGGCGGACGTGCCCGAGGCCGAGGCGCCGTAGGCGTAGATCTCGGTCTGGCCGTCCGCATAGGTGACCTTGATCAACCGGCCGGCCGCGTCGTACTGGTACTGCGTGGTCTGCTTGAGGTTGTCGGTCCTGCTCTGCGACTGGCCGTCGGGTCGCGGCACCCAGCTCGTCACGCCGGTATCGGGGCTGGTCAGCTTGATCTGGCGGTCGAGGCCGTCGTACTGGTATTCGGTTGCCAGGCTGCGCGGGTCGGTCACCTTGGTGAGGTTGTCGCGGCCATCGTAGGCGTAGCGCGTGCTGCCTTTGGCCGCGTCGGTCACCTTGTTGAGCCGGCCGAGCGCGTCGTAGGCGTAGGACGTGGTGCGCTGCAGCGGGTCGGTCTCGCCGCTCAGCTTGCCGTTGGCGTCGTAGGTATAGGCGGTGCGCTGGCCGGTGCCGTCGATACGGGCGGTGACTTGGCCGAAAGCGTCGTATTCGTACTGGACGCGCTCGGTCTCCGCCGCGCCGGCCGGTATGGCCGCCGCGAGCAGCAGGGGGGCGAGCGCGGCGCGGCAGACCACGGCGCGATGCGTGAGATGGAATCGGATCGGGAAGCTCATCAGCGCGCTCCTGCCGTGTCGAAGGTGGAGGCCTGGATCACGCGGCCGAGGCCGTCGCGGGTGTACTCGACGTAGCCGCTGCCCTGCTCGGTGACGCGCTGGAGCCGGCGGGCGGCGTCGTAGGCGTAGAGCAGCGTCCGGCCGCTTGGCTCGACCACCTTGGCGAGCTGCCCGTCCAGGTCGTAGGCGAACTGGGTGAGCTGGTCGGCGTCCTTCACGCTCGCCACCCGGCCCATGCGGTCGTAGGTGTAGGCCGTGACGCTGCCGTCCGGCCGGGTGACGGTGCCGACCCGGCCGACCAAGTCGTGGCCGGCATAGCGGGTCGCCAGGCCGGTCGATTTGTCCAGCGCCGAGAGCCGGTTGCCGCGGCTGTCGTACTCGTACTGGAGGGTCTGGCCGCCGGGCAGGGTTTCGCTGGCGAGGCGTCCCCAAGCGCCGTACTGGAAGGCGTGGCGCCGCTGCGCGCCGGTCGCCGGGTCGGTCTCGATGCGTTCGAGCAGCTGACCCTGGTCGTTGTAGGTCGAGTCCTCGACCTGGCCGGGCCGGGTCACCTTGACCGGGACCGGCAGGACCGAATGCCAGGCCTGCTCGGTCTTCACTTCCTGGGCGGTGCCGCCGGCCTCGACGATGACCGCGGGCAGGCCGCGTGCGTTGAAGTCGCGGTACTCGGTCTTGCCCTTCCGGTCGTAGGTCTGCAACTGGTCGAGATTGCCGTCCTTGTCGAAGTGCTTGAACAGGACTTGGCCAGGGCAGCCGTCCGCGCATTCGACCGACACCCGGTTGTTCACCCAGACCAGCGCGTCGACCGATTTGACGTAGGTCTGGACGAAGCCCAGTCGCGTGGTGACTGCCGCCTTCTGGATCACCTTCTCCGGCCCGGGCACCAGGCTGGCGCCGTCGGCCGAGACCGGCCGAACGGTCTTGGTCGCGCCGCTCTGGTAGGTCTCCGCCTCGGCCTCCGGCCGGTTCGGGAAGGCGGTCTTGAAGAGACGGTTTTCGCCGTCGTAGCTGTAGGCTACGGTCTGGACGTTCTGCTTGTCGGCCTGGCCGACGATCAGGTGCGAATCCGGCGCCTTGTAGAGGTAGCGGCGCACGTTGCCGTCGGGCGAGGTGACGGTGGTGAGCTGCTGGCCGGCGCTGTAGCCATAGGTCGTGGCGTAGCCTTCCGGCGGCGTGAAACTGCTCAGGCGGCCGTTGGCATAGGCGAGCTTCCAGACGTTGCGGAACGAATCCTGGACCGAGGCCAGCCGGTCGCCGTCGTAGGCGTAGGCCTGGGTATAGCCGCCCACCTCCACGGTCTCGATCAGCCGGCCTTGCAGATCGTAAGTCTCCTTGCGTCCGCCCGCGGGCTCGTGGACCCAGCGGTCCGCCAGCTTGCGCAGCGGGTCGCCATCCGGCCCGAGGTACAGATTGTCGCCGGCCAAGTTGAACAAGAGTTGCTTGTCCCCCGTGACGAGCGTCACCGATTGGCCTTGCTCGCCTTGCAGTAGCTTGCCGTGGAGATTACTGGTCCAGCCCGGCCCGAGGCCCGGCGAGCCTTGCTTGTCGTCGCTATTGTACGAACGCGAGAAGGACAGCAACGGGGAGTCGTAATCGCGCTGTTCCGCTAGCTTCAGCCCACCCAGTGGTGCAACCGGCGCGTTGCAGGTCACGCATTCGATCATCAGCCGGGAAATGACGACCGGCACCGGTACGGCCGGATAGCAGGTCGGGCTTTCCTTGACTACGTACTTGCCGGCCCAGCCGCCGGGTATCTTGTCCAGTTCGGCATGGTCGATAGTGCAACCGGAGCCGGAGGCGGCGAGCTTCGCCGCCGATGCTTCGAGGTAAGCCTGGTTGGCGGCCGCCATGCTGGGATAGACGCGCCACCAACCTGTCTGTATGAATTCCAGCATGCCCGCCGGGTTCGTCCAGCCGACAAATTCGAAGTTGCCGGTTGCGAGCGATGGGGTACCTGCCAGGAACAAGGCGGTCTTCAGAATGGCGAACGCAAAGCGCCCAAGCTGGGGGAGGGGATTTCTGTGCAACTTGATCTCTTACAGGATGATGTTGAGCCGGGCATGCGCTCATGGGGGAAGCTGAGGACGTGATGCTGGGCTGCGGGTTTGGACTCGACATTGTTCAGCGCGGCCGAAAAATGCGGATGGCATCATACAGGTCGGGTGGCGATGAGGCTTCCTCTAAATGAGGGATGTCATCGCGACCCTGCGGAGCCGTGAAATGCAGTTCGGTGCTTGCAAGTGCGAAGCGCCGGGTCGCTTGTGAGAGCTCGGTGCGTTTTTCCGGCTTCGGCGAACTGTATGCAAGGTAGGCATATCGGGCGCTCCTGAAATTTGAGCCTATTTTTTTCAGGGGCCGGAGGTCGCAGGTTGTTGGATAATAGCGATTGCCATGAGAAAGCTATCATCCCGCCGTCGCCATGACGCCAAGCTAGCACGGCATGAAGTGAATCCACCTGGCCGGTCCGACCCTTGATCGGAAAGCATAATCGCAGCGCATGACGACGATTATCCACAGTTCCTGTGGAAATCTTCGGTTGGAATCATGGCCGATGAAGGCGTTGAGCGAACCGGATGTGCCGCTGCTTGCGCCGCGGCTGGGGCGTGGGTTGCATTAGACGCTTCAATTGGGAGGCGATATGCAACATGCACGACAGCGCTGCCAACTGTTCGCGGTATTGCGCGATTTGGTCGAAAAGAGTCATGAATTCCATGGGGCACATTCCTTCTAGGTGATAGGTGTTTAATTAGCTACCCGTACGAGTGGGCCGTCACACCGATCGGTGTGCGTAGGCCCTCGGTCCGCGCATCGTTCGCGACCGGTATGGGTATTTCCTCTTGGGTTTTTTCCAGGTGGACGGAGTAGGGCCAGACTTCGCTTCTGTGCCTGCTGCTTCATTCATATGGTGCTCTATTCGCGCTGCAGGACGCGCGGCGGCTCGAGGTACTCGCGTCGAGCCGAGCGAAGGGATCGAGCGCCGGTTTTGGTGTCGCTTATGGGGAAGGGCTTGCCGAGCGGAGTAGACTCATCCCTGCTGGAACTGGGGCGGCCGCGCGGTTGTCCGGATGTGCGTTAGAGGTTTTGGGGTACGAGGTCGAGGACGATCTCATTCGCGGTTTGCGGGGTTCTCGGCGAACCAATACCGACATGGTTGTCGATCTGATGGACTTTTCGAACAGTGGCGCACTCATGCAGGCGTTCATTCTCACAGCGGTCCAACAATATGCGGAGCAATGCATTGAGGCGGGCGCTACCGCATTCGATACCGGGTATCTCAACGGGCATGCGTGGATTGCGTGCGCGACCGAAGCGAATGCCGAGATTTCGGCTCATCTGAAACTGAATAGGTAGTACCAAAAGCCCCACCTCGGTGGGGCTTTTGCATGGCGCGCAGGATGCTGGATAATGATGCTATGAAGAAGCGATCACCCCACCGCCGCAGTGATGCCAAACTGGCACTGCATGAAGTGAATCAGTGGGTCTTTTCCCCTCGGCACGGTTTGTCTCAATTGGTGGAGATGGGACGCATCGATGAAGGGGTGGTTGTCGCATTGCACACTCTAGCTGAATTGGTCCATGTGCTCGGGTGGTCGTCTGATTCCCCCTTTGCTACAGAGGGCGTGTTTGCTTTGGTGGGGCAAATCTATGCTGGCGATTCGGTCGATTTTGACGAAATTGCTTCAACACAGGCATGGATCGACCGAGTCGCGAGGAAATTGCTGAACCTGAAGCGCACAGACTATCAAGTGGCGATACGTCGCTTGATTGAGCTCACTGAGCAAAAGACCCTGCTGGCTCAGCTCGAACAGGAATTCGCGGAAAACTTGAAGTAGCGTCAAAGAAAAAGGGAGGCTGACGTCTCCCTTTTTCGTTGCTGCATCAGGTCAGAGCCCTGCCGCAATAATTCGCTGGGCGAGTTTCAGCGCGCAAGCTTCGTATAGATGACGGCGGCCGAACAGTTCTTCGTCCGACCGGGCCATCGCACGATGCATCAAGCGAATCCGATACGCATCAGCGCTGGTCGTCCCCGGCATTTCGTCAGGTTCAACTGCATGCCATACGCCATTGCTGGCGCGACGATAGATTCGGCACGGATTGCCTTGTGTAGCGGCGTACTCACATGCTTCAACTAGGGAGGTATGGATCGAGGGGATCCAGGTGTTCTCGCTGATGACTTCTTCAACCTTGTATTCCATGGTGGTTAC
The DNA here is from genome assembly GCF_014353015.1 of Chitinimonas koreensis. Lineage (NCBI taxonomy): Bacteria > Pseudomonadati > Pseudomonadota > Betaproteobacteria > Neisseriales > Chitinibacteraceae > Chitinimonas > Chitinimonas koreensis. The sequence continues at coordinate 3,991,297 of NZ_CP060704.1, read as the reverse complement.
TCCGAAATGGAAAAGCCCATCAACCGCGGGGTTGATGGGCTTTCGCTTGGGTTGAAATGAAAGAAAGGTTTAACGCCCGGTGACCTCGTGGAAGAAGCTGATTGCCCGGCGGGCCTCCGTCACGACGAGGGGCTGCGGAAGCATCCCTGCTTCGTTGGCATCAACGAGAGCCTGCAGCCGCTCCATCGCCTGGTAGTAGTTGAGCGGTTCCTGCTCAGCAGCGGGTTCCGGCATCACCTCGGGTTCGTTGTCCTGCTCGATCCCTTCGGGTAGCAACCAGTCGCGACTGCTCGCCGGCAACTCGACCGCACGGATCGCCCGCGTGATGGCGACGTACAGCAGGTTCACCTCTTCCCTGAATTTCTCAGGGTTGTCGCGCGACTTTTCATCGGGGGCACCATGACGAAGTCGTCGGTGAGGACGACCTGGTCCCACTCGAGCCCCTTCGACTTGTGCGCAGTGGCCACCACGACTGCTGCTCGGGCGTCCGGCACCTCCGCGGCCCGGAGGGCGTTGTAGATGACCGGAATCCGTGTCGTGTACTGCTCGACCACCTTGACCAAGGCTTTCACCTCGACGTCGTTCGCTTCCTCGCCGTACTGCCGGAAGGTCCCGAAATCGGGGAACTTCGCCACAGCCTGGTCGCGGATAGCGTCGCGCGCGTCCGCCCACAGGTGATAGGCGTCGAGCACCTTCCCGAAGAAGTAGCCCTCGAAGCCGCCCACATAGTGGATCCCGCCGACCGTGCGACTACCCTGCACCAGCCGGGCCAGTTCGCCGAACAGGCTGGCGTTGGTCCGGGACAGCAAGGTGTAGGGCTGACGACGGTCGACCGTCCACTTGACCTGGATGTCGGAACGGCCGGTGACGGCGTGCTGTTCATCCTTGTAGTGCTGCAGCAGGCGTGTTGCCACCGCCGCGATGCCTTCGCCGAAGCGGAAGGACCGGGTGATGGCGACGCGCTTGTCCGCCGGCGCGGTCTCCATGGCGTTGACAGCCTTACGGAAGCTGTAGATGCCTTGGTGTCGATCACCGACCAGGACCAGCTTGGCGTGCTTACGTTGTGCGAGCACCAATTCCAACGTGACCGGATTGGTGTCCTGGGCTTCATCCAGCAGGATGTAGTCGTAGCTGAGCTTCGGCCGAGACATGACCCACAGCTTCAGGTAACCGTCGTGCGGCATCTTCACAGGCGATCGCGGGTTGGACATGTCCTGCCAGACTTGCTTGGCCAGGTCGACGATGACGGCGGCGTACGCGGGATCGTCGTCATCGCTGACGACGTGCGACGCGTTGATCTCGTCGTCGACCGAGCAAAGCCAGGCGGATACGGCTTCGAGTGCGGACTTCGCGCGCTTGACCGTGCAGTTCATCCGGGCGCCGATCTCATGGGCGGTTGCATTGCCCAACTTCTCGCTGAACTGCTTGCCCACATTGCCATACGCCAGGCTATGGGTGGTCCGGCAGTCCACGTTCTTGGGAAAGCGCTCTTTCGCTGCGGAAGCGATCGAGCGATTGAAGGCGAGATACAGGATGCGGGCACGCGGCCGGGCTGTGGCAAAGGCCTCCAGGGTGGAAGTCTTGCCAGTCCCTGCAAAGGCGTCGACAGCGAGGATATTGACCTCGGCTGCGATCACTTCGCGCTGCTCTTGGGTGAGGGTATGTGTCATGGTGGTCTCCGTTCATACGAAAAAAACGGGGACCACAACCCTTGAGGGGAGTGAATCCCCACAAGGATGGATAGGATGGTGAACCGTTCACCAGCTCGAAGAGCTGTCCGTTTCAGGTGATGACGGACGTTTTTGCACCGCTTACGCGGCAGGCGCTCCTTGACGGGGAGCGGGCGGGCTTTCGCCAGACAACAACGCAAATTTAGCCAGCAGTCATCGGTATGGCAAGCATTCGTTCGGCGGTGGCCACCGTCCGCGCTGGATTGTCCTTGTCAGATATGCACTGCTATAACTTTTTGCCATGGGATTTGATCAGGTCCGTTAGTGCCTCCACGCTAATTATCCAGCTCTCGACGGATTCCTTATCCTCGTGTGGCCTATAAGCATTGGACGAGTCAGTTTGCTCGGTCAATCGCACCTCCTCGGCACCATAAGGTACAAGTGAAATCCTGTGCGACTTTTCAAGATGCGAGCTGCCAGATTCATAATAATAGTTCTTCAGGATCATCTGTCCTTCTACTGGCTCATTGCGCGTAGTCATGATTTTCTCCAATTTCAACGGATTTGTGCTCAGTATCGATTAAGTCCGGCCTCGAGTGGGTTTTCCACGCCACGAGCGCTCGACCGCCCATATAACTTCTAGAACATCAGGTGTTAGAAGCTGCCGCTGAGCTACATCTTTGAAGCTAATCGTTCTCTTTGTCGGATCGCCTTCTATTGAAAAGATTAAATCCTCTCCAAGAAATTCATATTTCACATGACTTTCGCTCATTTTCTTCTCTCGGGCCTTTAAACGTACATGAGCGTATCACGCTACGGCAGCGGTCATTGGCGCGGCGATGAAGACACATGGCCGACCGCGGTCTTGTGAATCGAGATGATGGCGCGCATCATGGTGAACGATCGTTCACCTTTGTTTCGCCATGCTTCCCGAGTACGCCGAGCTTCACTGCCTCTCCAATTTCAGTTTCCAGCGAGGTGCCTCGCATGCCGAGGAACTCGTGGCGCGCGCCAAGACGCTCGGCTACAGCGCGTTGGCCATCACCGACGAGTGCTCGCTGGCAGGCATCGTACGTGCCCACGTGGCCGCCAAAGAGCACGGGCTGACGTTGATCGTCGGCAGCGAATTCCGGCTCGTCGACGGCCTGCGGTTGGTCTTGCTGGCCCCCGATCGCGAAGCCTACGGCGATCTGTCCGAGCTGATCACATTGGGGCGCCGCCGCGCCGAGAAGGGCGCCTATCGGCTGGAGCGCGCTGACGTTGCCGCACGCTCGTCGAGGCTCCTTGCGCTCTGGGTGCCTGGTCAGGCGATCGACGCGGAGCAAGTTGCCTGGCTGGCCGACCTGTTCCAGGATCGCACCTGGTTGGCGATCGAGCTGTTTCGGGAGTTCGACGACAGATCCATGCTCCAGACGCTGCTGGCCCTCGGCCGGCAGCTTGCTGTGCCATGCGTTGCCGCCGGCGACGTTCATATGCACGTCCGCTCGAGGCGAGCCCTGCAGGACGTTCTGACGGCGGTCCGATGCGGCCGGCCAGTGGCCGAATGCGGCATGGCGCTGTTTCCGAACGGTGAGCGGCACCTTCGCGCCCGGGCCGCCTTGGCATCGCTCTATCCGTCCGCCCTGTTGGCCGAGACCGTGCGCATCGCCGAACGATGCGCCGGCTTTTCGCTCGACAGCTTGCGCTACGAGTACGCCGACGAGCTCGTGCCGCCTGGGCAAACGCCAGCGACCCACCTGGCGGCCCTGACCGATGCCGGCTTGGTGCGGCGCTATCCGAGAGGCGTGCCCTACGCCGTTCGCGAACGTGTCGCCCGAGAGCTGGCATTGATCGGCAAGCTGCAGTACGAGCCCTTCTTCCTGACCGTGCATGACATCGTGGCCTTCGCGCGCAGCCAAGGCATCCTGTGCCAGGGCCGCGGCTCGGCCGCCAACTCAGCCGTGTGCTACGCGCTCGGCATCACCGAAGTCGATCCGGAGCGGGGCCACTTGCTCTTCGAGCGCTTCATCTCGGAGGAACGGAACGAACCGCCGGACATTGACGTCGACTTCGAGCACGAGCGTCGGGAGGAGGTGATTCAGTACCTCTACCGCAAGTACGGCCGCGATCGGGCCGCGCTGGCCGCGACCGTCATTTCCTACCGGACGAAGAGCGCGCTGCGCGACGTAGGTCGTGCGCTGGGCTTCGATGAGCAGCAGCTCGACCGGCTCGTCGACACGCTGGCCTGGTGGGACAGCCAGGACGAGTTGCCCAAGCGTCTGCAGGAGGCAGGGTTCAGTGACAGTCTGCAGGTCCGGCAACTGGTCCAGCTGGTGAAGCAGCTACGGCGCTTCCCTCGTCACCTATCCCAGCATGTCGGGGGGTTCGTCATCTCCCGCGGCCCGCTCGGCCGCCTCGTGCCGATCGAAAACGCCTCCATGGCGGAGCGCACGGTCATCCAATGGGACAAGGACGATCTGGACGCGATGGGCCTGCTCAAGGTCGACGTCCTGGCGCTGGGCATGCTGACAGCCATCCGGCGTGCCTTGGATCTCGTGTCGGCCTGCCGAGGCCAGCCCCTGGCCTTTGCGGATATTCCGCCCGAGGATCCGGCCGTGTACGACATGATCTGCAGGGCCGATACGATCGGGGTGTTCCAGATTGAATCGCGTGCCCAGATGTCGATGCTGCCCCGCCTGCGGCCGCGCAGCTTCTACGACTTGGTGATCGAGATCGCGTTGGTGAGGCCGGGGCCGATCGTGGGCGACATGGTCCATCCCTATCTGCGCCGGCGGCGCGGCGAAGAGCCCGTCGATTACCCCAGCGCCGAGGCGAAAGCGGTGCTCGAGCGGACCTTGGGCGTACCGATCTTCCAGGAGCAGGTCATGGCGCTGGCGGTGGTCGGCGCTGGCTTTACACCAGGTGAGGCCGACGAGCTACGCCGCTCCATGGCGAGCTGGCGACGGAGTGGCAAGCTCGAGCGCTATCGGGAACGACTCGAGAGTGGCTTGCTGGCCAACGGCTATCCCGAGGCGTTCGCGAAGCGGATCCTGCAGCAGATCGAGGGCTTCTCCGAATACGGCTTTCCAGAATCGCATTCTTCCTCCTTCGCGATCCTGGTCTATGCCTCCGCTTGGCTCAAGCACCACCATCCAGCCGCCTTTACCTGTGCGCTGTTGAACAGCCAGCCGATGGGCTTCTATTCCGCCTCGCAGCTGGTCCAGGACGCCCAGCGGCACGGCGTCGAGGTGCGCGCCGTCGACGTTCAGCGCAGCCATTGGGCATGTACCTTGGAACCCACGACGCAGGGGCCGCCGGCCATTCGGCTGGGTTTCTGCATGGTCAGCGGATTTGCGCAGGCCTGCGCCGATCGAGTGGTGTCGCAACGCCCACCCCAGGGATACGTCGACCTCAGCCAGTTGCAGCGACGGGCGAGCCTGGATCTGCGTGCGATGCAGCAGCTGGCGCGCGCCGATGCGCTGGCGGGCATGAGCGGGCATCGCCGCCAGGCGCTATGGGCGACCGAAGGCATCGATGGGCGAGCGGACTTGGTGCAGGGGCATGACGACCTGGCCGTGCCGGCGGCGCTGCAAGCGCCGAGCCTGGGTCACGACATTGCCGCGGACTATGGGAGCACCGGCCTGAGCTTGAGAGCGCACCCCGTCGCCCTGCTCAGGGACTCCCTGCGAAAGGAGCGACTGCTGACCGCCGAAGAGATCCGGAACGGCCAGCCGAACCAGCCTGCTCGAGCGTGCGGTATCGTCGTGACGCGGCAACGCCCGGGTACGGCGAGCGGCGTGACCTTCGTGACCCTCGAGGACGAAACCGGAAACGTCAATGTGGTGGTGTGGCAGGATCTCGCGGAGCGGCAGCGGAAGGAACTGCTGGGGGCGCGGCTGCTGGCCGTCTACGGGGTCATTCAGCGTGACGGAGACGTCGTGCACTTGCTGGCCAAGCGCCTTGTCGACAAGACGGACCGTCTCGGAAGTCTGATCACCGAGAGTAGGGATTTTCGATGACATAGCAGCAGTGCCGCCGCTGATCGTGGAGGGGTGGAGGACAACTTCGACCTTGATAGACTTGACGCCCAGACAGACTATCCAGATGGTAGGAGGAGTGATGCAGATCGCCGAACAGTATCAATTCATAGAAGCAGTTGAGCGCGAGTTTGCAAGGAAGAGAGCAAGCTTACTTGAAGACTACAAATTACTGGGTAGACCTGTCTTAATTTGGCAGGGCGCACCAATTGAGAAGACTTTCCCTAATGCTTCGCTCACTATTGCGAAGACTGCGTTTGACAGGGGGGCGGAAATCCCCGCGAAACCTATTGGCGTGGGTTTGCGACCAGATATGAGGTTGTGGAGGTATTTGATGGGTTTGCCTCATCAAAGCCCAATGACGAAGCCGGCTGGGTATCTGAACTGCATTGTGACGGACATCTAATAACCAGCCTTTGGGATTTCCCAAAAGATGCAAGGGGGGGTGAGGGAGGTGCACTTTATGATTTCCACGGAGAGGCATTTGGGCACTTTATAACGTTGGCGGAGGCTGTATATAAATCCATGGATTATGCAGGGGATATTTTCGCCACTTGTACATTGATTGCTGCAAATGAGCTGCCGTTGGCGCGGAAATGGGGTGGGTCTGGAAACTATATAGCCTCGTCCCAAGTGTCTATGCGCCCAGTTCTTCGCTGGCCGGTTCACCAGGTCAATGAAAGGACTTCATGGGGGATGTTGGGTTGAGTATGTCCGAGCAATTCTCAAGACTGTATGCTTAACGTCAATTCTGGAGGTGTCATGAAGCTTCATATCGAAACTGCGGATGGAAAAAGGTTGGTTTACACCGTTCGCGTGATAGCGGGCATGCCGCCCGGTAATATGGAGGCGGCTTATGAAATACTTGATGACGAGGGCCGACCGCAGCATTGTTCTGTGGAGATGGAAGTGGATCGGCATAAGACTATAGAGGTATTCGATTGCATTGAGGTCGTCCAAGGCGATGCATATGCGTTTAATTGGCTGCAAAGAAAGCGCGGCATGCGACTTGGCCAATTGGTTCAGCGCTGATGTGCGGCAGTCTTCTGGTTCGAGGCTGCTTGGATCAGTGCACATGCTGCGTCCTAGTGCGCGAATTTAACCGGCTTGTGATTGATTTAATCCGCACTTCTTCAATGCAGTATTCAGCTGCTCTTGTGCGATGGCGAACGACACGTCGATGTCGTAATATGGTTTCTGAAGTCCGAGTACGCGATCGTATTCACTATAAATTCGAGCCATGCCAGACTTTTGGCTTGCGATGGCCATTCCACTGGCAACCGTTGTCGCCAACTGCGCCTGCCCATCGCGGCGATAGAATGTTGCAGGGCAGGTCTTATGTGTCGCCAACCAATAGTTGGCAGCATAGCTGACTGACGGCTGCATCGAATCTATAAGCGGGCGGCTATTCGCGGGGTGCCGAACCACGACGCCGGCGAACCAGTGCAGAATCAGCGCAAATAGCACTGTCATCACTACGCTAGTGAGAATGGCCGAATCCGCCTCCTTCTGGGCTGTGGCGCTCTCCTGGAGAAAGTAGTTGTAGTCTACATATACAGGTGCATCGAGAAATTCGTTCGCCCGTACGTAGGATTCTGCCATCCTATTTTGGGCGTTGGTTCGCATCAAAAGACCAATAATCACGCCAATGATTATGGACCATAGCATGATGGTCCAAATATCGATTGAATAAAATATGACGATCATGGCCATCTCATTTCTTATGCGGTTGCAAATGAAACGCGACGGGCATCGTGAATCCGGCCGATTGGGCGGTTTTGAGCAAGCTGTCAGCCGACAAGAATGCTCTTTCCTCACCGTCACCTTTGCATAATATCTGGCCATACAGATGGTCGGTATGCTCAACCTGTAGCAACCAGCCCTCATCCATCGGCACAGGAACCGCTCTGGCCGATTGGACCGAGCCTGTTCTGACCAGGCTTTTTAAACGATCAAGCGTGAGGGGCTTCATTGCATTCTCCAATGCGAGTTCATGAAGGGCGGACGCGACCGCTATCGCGATGAAATCCGCTCCCCTGATGGCCTGGAGTGGAGACGCTGCATGGTCGAAACCACCATGCGCTTGAGCAATTGCCGGACGCGTCCAGACTGCGCGAGGAGAACGCCTCCGCTCCATAAGAAGACGCAGCGGGGGAGGCAATCTTGAGCGTACTCTTGCTCAGGATGGAAATGCAAGCGTGAGTTTGCACCGTTGTCATCGTTCCCATCGGAATTAGAAGAGGTCCATTGCAGCCAATTCTTTGGCGACATCGGCCGGAGAAATGATTTCCGTGGCCACCTGCTTTTTATGCTTGAGCAATTCCCACAGCATGCCGTCGATGCTGTCCTCCACAAGCGGGATTTTCACGATGACCAGGCGCTGCTGTCCCAGGCGATAGGCACGGTCTTCCGCTTGTTCCAGTAATGCCGGCGTCCAGGGCAGGGAGGCGAACATGACGTAGTTGGCGGCGGTTAGCGTGATGCCTACGCCGGCTGCGCGGGTTGTCCCAATGAATACCCGGGTTTCGGGATCTTGTTGGAAGGTATCGACCGCCTTTTGGCGCTTGGTGGTGAGGTCGCTACCCGTCAGCGTCACCGATTTCCATCCGAGAGCGTCCAGGCGCGACTTGAGCAAGGCGATCGTCTTTCGGAATTCGGTGAAGATGATCACCTTGTCGTCGCCCTGCAGCGCGCCGACCAGCTCGACGATGGTGTCGATCTTCGCCTCCTCCAGCACGCTGCGTAGCCGGCTGATCTTCTCGAGGCCAGAGGTGGCAGGATCCCGCAGCGCGGCGTTGTAGCCGTCGCGGAACGCGTCGTCGCCCTGCATCACCTGCACCTGGCGGCGCTTGCCTTTGAGGTGCTTCAACACCATGTCCTTGCTGCGCCGGAGCATCCATTCGCTTAGACGCTGGTTCAGCGCGACCCGGAACGCGGCGTCGCCGGCGAACTGCTTTTCGAATTCCCCGAGCGGCATATTTCCGATGGTGTGCCCCGACAGGCGCAGCAGCGTATGGATCTCGCATTCGCGATTGAGGATCGGCGTCCCGGACAGCAGGTAGCGGTGCGGGATCTGCGCGGCCACGTCGAACGCTACGCGTGTCCGCTGGGTGTGCGGCTCCTTCAACTCGTGGGCCTCATCCGTGATCATCACCGTGCAGTTGCCTGCATGCTTGACCAGCTGGTCCAGTCGTTCGTAGTTGGTAACGATCCAGCGTGCATTGCGGTGGTAGCACTGGCGCGCGATAGTCGCGGCCGGCGCGATCGTGTGTATTTCCCGCTCCCAGTTGAGGATCAGGCTGGCCGGGCAGGCGACCAGGATCTGTTCCCCCTCGGCGGCGACCATGTCGGCCGCGACGGCGGCCTGGCGGCTCTTGCCGAGACCCATGTCGTCGGCCAGCAGGGAGCTGTTCTGCCGCACCAGGTGCAACACGCCTTCGCGCTGATACTCGAGCAGGTCATACCGCCCGAGCCGCTGCTTGAGCGTATCGACGTCTACGGTCGTCGCAGTCTGTGCCGAGGTGATCGCTAGGTAGATCTGGTTCTCGCCGTCATCGCCGGCCCGCGGCGCGCCAGTGCCGCCTTCTGGAGGCGGGCCGGCGACCTGCAGTCTGATGTCGTTGCCGCGGATGCCGACGAATGCGCCGTCGACCACGCTGTACTCGCCGGCGAAGATCTCGACCTGGTGCTCCTCGAGGCGTAGCGCTTGGCAGAGGTTGTGACGTACCGCGGCAGGGGTGGCGCGAGGAAGATGCCAAGCCGGAATGAGTGGCAGGAAGCGACCGCCCATGCTCTTGGCCAAGGCCACCACGCCAGGATGGTAGGACCCTGCTATGGCGACCGCTTCGACGCCCATCGGGTAGAGCCGGATCTGTAGGTCCTTGCTGAACAGTCTCGGGTCTGGCTGGCTGCGGGCGGCGCCGATCATTTGCCGTGCCGTGGCGAGGTCAAGCTGACAGCGTTCGCCGGCGATCGCCTCCAGCGCGCTAAATAGTACGTCGAGGCGCTCGTCAACGACCTGGTGGGGAACTCGCCAGTAACCTCGACAGGGATGCCCCTGCGCAGAGATATACCAACCGCGTATATCGGGCCGGCGCATCACGGGCGCGTAGCTTGAACCTTCGAGATAGGAGAGGCGGAAGCCGAAATCCCACCCGTCGTACACAGCGTGACGCAGGAGTGGCGGCACCTGGGTCATGGCCTGGACGGGCGTTCGATTTCAGGTGCGACGGACCACCGTTCGACCTTCTGTACGTCATGTGGGCAGTCGAGGTGAGCCAGGACTCGCCGGATGATCTCGACGTCAAATTGATTCACGTAGCACGGAACACGTCCGCGGAAGGCGCATTCGACCAGTACGATCGTCAATGCGCCGAGCACCATTGCCTGCAGCCAGCCGGGCGCCAGCAGGTCCAACACTACGCCGCGCCACTCGGTAGGGGGAACGACCTGCGAGAGCCCGAAGCAGGCCCAGAACCACAACAACGGTGCGGTCACTATGAATTGGATGAGCACCCAGTTCATTGCTTTGAGTATGTTGAGGAACTGAACGTAGTAAGTGGCCGCGTTGCGGTATACCTCGGTCCGGATGGTTAAGTACCGCGACTCCGCAATCTGCCCCACGTCGACATTGTCGAGCCGCACGCGCAAGAATTGATTGTCCATCTATGCCTCCAAAATGATTGCCTGGCACTACTGCTGTGCGCCCGGTCGTGTTTGAAACCCGCCTTCCTCGAATTCGTCGTCGAAGTCCGCGCCGTGATCGCCGATTGCGACGCTTCCGTCGTCCGCGTCGTATCTCCACCGAACGCCGGCATCGGCGCAGTAGTCGGCGTCGCCTTTCAGTAGCTGCTCCACGAAAGTGCGACACGTGCTGTCCAGCGTCGGAAGCCAGTTCGTGGCCAATTCACTGTATCGCTGGGAATAGAGCTCGTAGTACTGGCCACTGGCGTCGTAGGCCTCTTGCCCGAAGGCCGCGAGCTGAGCCTTCAGTTCGGCCTCTGTGGTTGGATGCAGCTCCACTTGGCTTTGGTCAGCATTCGTACGTTCCCGAACATGGCGATAGAGCAGCGGCAAGCTCGGGCCATACAGCTCCAGCAATGTCGGTGGATCGCACCGCTTGCCTGCCTTGTCGCGCAGAGCAAGTAACCAGACTGCCTGCTCTGCGAGCTCGAGCAGGCCGGCAGCGTCCATCTCGTAGCCGAGGCGTTGGTAGAGCTGGATCCGCGCGCACAGTACTGCGATGCCGAAGATGTCCTGGGGAATGCGGCCACCCGTCGAGATGAGGCTCACGAGGCGTCCTCTTGCAGGGCGGTGACACATACCCGCATGACGGGTGGCGGCTGGTCATCGGGTAGTGCCGCGGACGGCATGCCGAACAAGCTGCCCTGGGCATAGTGGATGCCCATGGTGCCGAGGTGGATTGCTTTCCGTGGGGAATCGACGAACTCGGCGATCAAGCGCCCACCGAATCCGGCGACCAAGTCGACCGCGCGCCGAAGCTCTTCGCTGCCGTGGCCACGTACTGACCGCTCGAGCAGCGAGCCATCGATTTTCAGGAAGTCGGGCTGGATCCGGCGCACGAGCGGCTCGGTGAAGCAGCCGCGCCCGAAGTCGTCGAGCGCCACCGAGATGTGGCGACCACGCACGATCTCGAGGAAATCGAGCAGCAGCCCCAAATCTTGTATCGGTTGCTGCTCAGTGATTTCGATCGTCAACCTGCAGGCGAGGGTCGCTTCGACGTCGAGCTGCTCGAGCAGCTGCTGGGTCGCTGTCTCGATCGTGACGGGCGACAGATTGATCGCGACATGGGCGGCGTGTATGCGCGCCGTTTCCAGGACCTGGGACGCAATCGAGAGATCGAGCGCGGGGATGAAGCGGAAGCGTTCGGCCAGCTCGATCAGCGGGCCGTGCGCCACGCCGGAGGTGTCCAGTGCGACCCGGGCCAGTGCCTCGTAGTGCAGCGGCTCGCCGGTGCGGAGATCGACAATCGGCTGGTAGACGGGATAGAGCAGGGGGACCATGGCGCCTCACCTCATAGCCAGTGCATGAAGCGACAGGCTGGGAACCCGTCGCAGCCGAGGAAGGCCTTGCCGTCCTGGCGGCCGTCGCGTTTCACCAGCTTGCCGGTACGGCATGTCGGGCATGCGTCCCCGGCGTGCCGTGCGGGGCCAGTCCTGTCGCTGCGGGGCTGTCGTTCGCCTGGTACGCCGCCGGCGTCCGGCAACGTTGCCTTGCAGGCCGGATAGGCCGAGCATCCCCAGAACCATTCGTCGCCCTTGCCGCGTATCTTGTTCAGCGCTTTACCGCAGGTCGGACACGGATGATCCGACGCGATGACGCGTGCAGAACCGCTCGGCAACTGGGTGAGCTCCTGCTCCAGCGCTTCATGGAAGCGTCGCACCACGTCCTGCAGGGGAATCTGCCCTTCGGCGATCCGGTCCAAGTCCAGTTCCATCTGCTGGGTGAACGCCAGTTGGGAGAAGGCAAACCGGCCGTCGAGCAGATCGAAAACTTGTTCGCCGAGCTTGGTCGGCGCGAATTTCTTCTTCTTGCCGAGTGAAACGTACTCGCGCGCCAGGATGACTTTGATGATGCTGGCGTAGGTGCCCGGCCGCCCGATGCCGTGTTCCTCGAGCGCCTTCACCAGGCTGCTCTCGTCGTACTGCGGGGGCGGTTTGGTCTGGTGGCGAGTGCCATACAGCTTGTCGACCGGTACGGCTTCACCTGATGCCAGCAACGGGAGCTTCGATACCTTCGTCGTCTCCTCGTCGTCCTGATCGTCGTACACGGTCAGGAAGCCCGGGAAAGTAGGTACGGAGCCCGTCGTTCGGAACACGCCGGCGCCGGCAGAAATGTCGATGGTCGTCGTATCGAAGCGCGCCGGCGCCATCTGGCATGCCAGCGTGCGCTTCCAGATCAAGGTGTAGAGCGCGAGTTCGTCCGACGACAGGTACGGCGCCACCGCCTCCGGAGTGCGGAGAATCGAAGTCGGCCTGCAGGCCTCGTGTGCTTCCTGCGCGTTGGCAGTCTTGCTCTTGTAGACCTGCGGTTGCGCTGGCAGATAGGCTGGAGCGTAGTGGTCGCCGATGTAGGCCCGAATCTCCGTCAGCGCTTCGACGGATAGCGCGCAGGCATCGGTGCGCATATAGGTGATCAAGCCAACCTGTTGGCCGTCGATGTCCACGCCTTCATACAGGTGCTGGGCAATCTTCATGACCTGGTCGGTGGTCAGCCCGGCCTTGCGGACCCCGTCCTGTTGCAAGGATGAGGTCGTGAAAGGGGCTGCCGGATACCGCAGCGTCGGCTTGCATTCCACCTTTGCGACCGTGGCTGAAGCATTCGCGAGTTCCGCCAGGATCTCGTTCTGCCGCGCTTCGTCCGGAATGTCGAACTGCTCCAGTATGCGTCCCTGGAATTGGACCAGCTTCGCGGTGTACTTCTGGTCACCCTTGTGCGAATCGAGGCTGATGGACCAGTAGGCGCGCGTCTGGAAGGCGCGGATCTCCCGCTCACGCTCGACAATCAAGCGAAGGGTGGGTGATTGCACCCGGCCGGCCGACAGCCCCTTGCGGCCGGCGAGCTCGGAGATGCGACCGGACACCAGGTAGCCCGCCAGGCGATCGAGCATGCGTCGGGCCTCCTGGGCGGCTACCAGGCGGACGTTGACCCGGCCAGGTGCCGCGATGGCAGCCTGGACGGCCGCTTTGCTCACCTCCTGATATTTGACCCGCGGCGCCTGCTTGAGGCCGAGCTGGCGCTGCAGATGCCATGCGATTGCTTCGCCTTCACGATCCGGGTCGGTGGCCAAGTACACCACCGTCGCCTGCTTTGCCAGTTTCGCGATCTCGGCCATGCGCCCCTTCTTTTCGGGATCGAGCACATAGGTGGGGCGGTACTCGGGCGGTGCGAAGCCGAGCTCGCGATCCGGCAGGTCGCAGAAATGGCCTATGCTGGCGACGACTTTCCATTCGCCGCCCAGCATGGCTCCGATACTCTTCGCCTTGTGAGGCGACTCGACGATCAGCAGCTTCACCGCTGTCCTCCTGGTGTGGATGGGCAGCGTGCAGCCTGCCCGGGGACAGCAGTTCAGCCGTTGGACGTATCGGTGTTGTCGGGCCGATCGGCCCTGGGCTTCCAGGTGATGGACTCGATGCGGGACATCGAAATGAAGACGTCGTCGGCTTCCAGCGTCAGGCCACGTTGTTCGGCGCCGTTCTCATCCTGCCACCTGTCTTGCACCAGGTTGCCTTCGACGCGGACACGGCTCCCTTTCTCCAGGAGCTTGGCCGCGCGCTCGGCGCGTGGTCCCCAGAACCCGACACGAACCCAGAAGCCCTTGTCGGTCTGCTCGAGTTCGCCACCGGCGGTCCGCTTGTAGTCGTCGCAGTAGACGGAGAAATTGAGGACGGCACGGCTTTCGCCGTTTACCGGGACATAACGCAGCTCGGGGGCCTTGCCGATATTGCCGGTGCCGAAAAAGATATTGGACATGCCGATCTCCAGAATGGGTTGGGATCGGGCAAACAAGCAAGTGGGGCAGAGGGCGCGCCGATTATGAATTGCTGGCGCTTGAGATGACTTGATTCTAATCGTGGGCGCTGAAAAAAACAAAACCCGGACGAGTCCGGGTCTTGATTTTCACCGACGGGATGAGCACCGCCGGCTGCGTCGCTCTCCGTGGCAGCTTCGAGCGTCGACTTGGCTGGAATCCAAGTTGTCCACATGTGTGGACACGGGACAAATTCTACCAGTAGACATCGTTGCTCGCGCAATCGCACCTGACGAACGGCGGCGATCGATTACCGTTTCAGCGCGACCACATTGCATCCGTCAGCTGCACCAGCACGCCCCTCGATCATTTCGAGTTGATTCAGGGGTACTTCGACCTCACGGCTGACATGGGTCGTGCCCGCACTCGATTTCAGCCAGCTTTCCTCGTCATCCGGCGCCTCGTCGATCGGCTCATCCCATTTCACCAATCGATGTGCACCACGCACTTCGGTGACGGTAACAAAGCCATGCACCTGGTGAAAGGCCATATCGCCGGGTGGGCATTTCATTCCCGACACCGGGAAGGCAATGACATGTTGGGACACATTTACCTCGATTCGATTAATTGTCGAGCCAGCGCGCCAGCCATCTCGACAAGCTGCTCAGGCCGCGTTCATGAGGCGACGCCAACTGCGTACCCATGAAAAACTTCCACGCCGCGATCATGGAGCAAACCAGAAGGATTGCAATGCCGGTAAGTTCGGACGGATGCACCAAGCGGTGAAAGAATACAGCGTCGACCAATTGGCGAGTAACCGCACCAAATAGGCTACCGGTATTGGCGGCAGCTTCGTTGGCCAGTCCGTTGAACCACCAAGGAAGCAACACGTAGAAGATCCAGAAGCACACGAGCCCAAACCATAACGCGCCCTCTGGACCGCGCCGATTCGCGATGTATGCGGCGTCGGCAACCACAGAACCAAACGAATCACGTCGACCCCGCCTGTAGCCCACGATTCCCTCCTGCCGATATTCGAGTGTCCTCATGTGAGGACAACACCACTTGGCCGAAACATCTCACACCAAATCAAGCGGCAATCTTCTTCGGGCGCCCGCCTAGCTTTCCATTCTGCCGGGCCGCGGCGGACTTTGCGTCACTGGAGGCTTTGCCGCCAGCCTTGCCCATTTCAGCGGCTATCCAGCGCTTCGACCCGAAGAATCCTTCCAGCAAGGCCGGAATGTAGAGGTCGGCATCGATACGCGGGAAGTGTACGCCCAAGC
This sequence comes from Chitinimonas koreensis, assembly GCF_014353015.1. Classification (NCBI taxonomy): domain Bacteria; kingdom Pseudomonadati; phylum Pseudomonadota; class Betaproteobacteria; order Neisseriales; family Chitinibacteraceae; genus Chitinimonas; species Chitinimonas koreensis. Next base: position 3,975,837 of record NZ_CP060704.1, on the reverse strand, counting down.
CCGACGGCGTGATCTCCGCATCCAGCAAGTCGTCGGGACGAGCATGCTCGAGTCCTTGTGCCTGCTTGGGGGAGAACGAGAGCTCCAAACCCGATGCCAAGCCAATCACCACACGGGATACACGGCGATCGTAACGAACGGATACCGCCGGGGGAAAGGCTGCCTTTTTCTGCGCAGCACGTCGATTCGCCGCCTCGAATTCCTCGTCAGTAAGTTCCATGTATCCGTCTCCATTCACCGCAAGCATGGACCAAGTCCACCGCCAGCCCATCCAGGATTTTCACCACATCACCACGCGAGAAGCCATGGTTTTCCCGTAGCTCCGGCGGCCCTTCCGGACAGTGCAGGTTGAACACTGCCTCGCAACCGTTCCCGATCACATGGACGTGGGCAGGACGATGGTCGTTTGGGTAGATGACGACGCGCAAGCCGAAAATCTTCAGTACAGTTGGCATTGTAGCAAAACCTAACGGCTTGGGTTTCTGAGATTGAGGGTTGATATTGGCGCCCCAACGTTACCTTGGGGCATCACCGTACGAGGTGAGCGATGTCCGCATGTGCGGACAACCGTCAATGCTGGGACTGCGCCTCACCAGCCTGCGTGGATCGCAGCGTTGCGCCTGGTCGACGTTATGAGACGACACCGCAGCTTGGGAGGTTTGCCGAGGGGTATATGGAGTTCTGGGGCGGCATTTGCCAGACTCGCACGGAGTGCGCCATGACCACCCAAGAACTCATTGACCTTGTAAAGGCAGTTGCTCCCGCCGTTGAAGCCATCGCGAGAGCGATCGGCACCGTAGTTGTAGTCTGGATCGGTGCAAAGAAGAACGAAGTCCGTAAGAACCGGCATGGGCGTTCCTCTGGCACCAAGTCGCGAACCTGACGCGACAGCGCCGCTATCCATTCGGTTCTCGGATGGCGGCGCCCCAAATTCGGTGATGGTTCTACTCTGCAGACTGGCCGCCCACCGATGGCGGCAGCTTTGCAGCGGCACGTTGAATGCGACGTGCCGCCTTGCGTGGGCTGTCGCAGATTTCACGCCACCGTTCCTCGCTGTGCCACCATTCAATTACCTTCGCGGCTGCATCAAGCGTCGCAGCTGATACCACCGCATGTACTTCAATGGACACCTCTTGCCACCAAGCCTCGCCATTGCCGTCCTGAGCAGGCTCGATGGCTTGACGATAAATCTGCTTCACTTGGTCTAGTGTTAGAAGTGTCATGTATGGCTCCCGTCGTTGCGGAAAGCACGAGCCATCGCGCTTTCCTTCTTTCCGATGCGCCATGCCGGTCGTCCTCATATGCGGACAGTGACGCCGGCCTTCTCGTCTTGCGCTAGCTCTCATTTGCCGTGCGCGCTGCTCGCTTCCCGCCTGCACCAGGCCCCTTACTGAGCGAGTTGTACGTCTCCCCACGATGTACCTTGCCCAACCGGTCCGTGGCTGCGACAACAGCCCTGAGCGTCGACTGCAGCGCGACCAGCTCCTCCAGTTCGGTGTTGTAGGCGCTCAGCAGCCCCAGGACGTGCGGCGCCAGCGTCCGGTCGTGCTGGATGTCGTGCCAGACCACCGACCGGCCGCCGTGCAGCCAGCGCACCACGAAATAGCGTGCGCCGTCCTTGGTGCGGGCATCGAGCTTGATCTGGTAGGGCAGGTGGCGCGCGGTCTTGGCCGCGTCGGCCACCAGGGCGCGTGCAGTCTCCAGCACTGCGTGGCACATGGACCGGGCAACCCGCCCGGTCGCCTCGGCCCCCTTACCCTTAAAGGCCCTTTGATCAATAACTAATTGATGGCTTTTCAAACTCATGCCGAACCCCGCAAGGCTGCGCCAGGTACCCGCCGATCAAAGCAACTGCTCTGCGGCAGATTCCAGCGCGACAGGATCGGCTGGACCATCTTCCACACGTCCCAGTTGTTCCAGGTCCACGCTTTCCAGCACCCGTCGCTCCTCGGCGCTCAGCGCATGCTGCCGATGGTGCTTCGGCACGCGCTTCTGCTGAAACACGTCGGGCGGCAGCTCGCCGAGCAGTTCCTGGGCACCGGCCACTCGCGCCTTGGCGGACGCATCGCTGGACAACCAGTCGTTTCGTGACAGTGTCACGAGGCGTTCGTTGAGCAGGATGCGTTGGCCGCGTACGACGGCCGCAAAGATCCTTCGCGCTTCCTGCCGCAAGTCCCGGATCAGCTGGGCCTCGGCATTGGTCGACAGCAACGCCTTCATGGCGAGGGTGCGAATGTGGCGGGTGGCCCAGTCGAAGTCCGCGATGATGAACGCGATCTCGTAGCCGTACGGCGAGCGAAAGCCGAGATGCAGGCTTTGCGGTTGGGTGGACACCGCGACCTTGATCACGAAGCCCCGGTTCGCTTGCTCCTGGAGCCTGTCGGCCAGCGCGTTGGAGCCGTCGCGCAGCTTCTTGCGCAGGGCCTCCGCTTGCTCCATGAACTGGATCAGCAGCCAGTCTGCGTACGGGTTGTTCCGGCTGGAGAGGTTCCACAACGCGAGCAAGGCTGCCGCAGCCTTCCGGCCGCCCACGATCGGGAAGCCGCCGCGGCCATCAGGCGAGCGACCGCGCCCCATGAAGAGGCGGTAGGCGTCCCGCGTGTGGAGCAGGAGCGCATCGTCGCCATCGGCCTCCAGCCGGCCGATCTGGCGCAGTTTGCTGGCCTCTTGATCGGACACCAGCGGGTCGGCGCCTTGACGCGCGCCGTGGTGTGCAACCGCCGAGTCGAGCGCGCTGCGCCGCAGGTCGTATTCGTTTAGGCGTGTGTACAGGGGGTGCACCGGTGAGACGTCGTCATCGATACCCAGGAGGTTGGCCTCCGTGAGTGCGCGTTCCTCTCCGTGGATGTCGTAGCCATCCGGGAATGGCGAGTTCGAAGTGCGCATCGCGCCGATTTTTTCGGCGCGCATCCAGTCAGTGTTCCAAGGCAAAGTCGTCATGTCGTATTCCATAACCATGAGCGTCCACATATGCGGACATCAGGCCCCGACGAGGGGCGGCCTTGGGCAAGCAAGCAAAGCTGCGGCAGGTCATGGCCTGTCGCTTGTATTGAGGCAGTGTCATGCGGCCGACGATGTGGACCAGCGCGCGAAGCAAGCCTGCTGCTGGTCGCTCAGCGCGTCGGCCGGCCGGTGGTCTTGTTGCAGGTACATCATTTCCGCGAATAGCGTGCCCAGCGTCGACGCGTCCGTACTGAGCACACCGTCGATGGGCATTTCGACGGCCATGCATTGCCGCAGGGCGCGTTGCACTTCGGCGAAGCTCGGCATCTCGCATCCTCCGTTCTGTCCGCACATGCGGACATTCATTGCTCGCCAGCTGACGTGGGCGAGGCACCTCGCAGCGCCGCCTGCTGACGCCACAGCTGCGGCTTGTCGGTCCGCAGGATCGGGTAAAGCACCGGGAAGGGAGTGAGTGCCGGACGGTGTGCTTCCATCTCGTCCGGGCCAGGAGGCAGCGGGCGAGGAGCGTGGTCTCGTCGAGCAGTCTCTGGAGCCCCCTCGCGTCGATCAGCAATCCTTCCGGGCTTCGCGGGTTCTCATTGGGCTGGCTCACGACGACTCCCAGCGTCTTCAGCGCCTGGATGATTCCCCGCACGGACTCGGGGCCATTCGCGACACCGGCCAGAATCGTCGTCCACTCGCGGAGCGGTAGGGCGACTGGTGTGTGGAGCGCGCCGCGCTGTAGCAGCTTGAGCACCATGATGGCCCGGGATCGTTCGCTCAGCGCCACGACCAGGTGATACCAGCCCGCTGGCGAGAGGTTTTCAACCCCGGCATCGAGATCGAACTCCATATTCACCGCGCCTGCGCCGAGCGTCGCGCCAGGCGTACGCGCAGCAAGGCCGGTGGTCCAATACGCATGCAGGACGGCGAAACACTCTTCCTGGTATAGCGTGAGGCGCTCCCGGAGATCGTCTCGCACCTTTGTTGGGTTGAGCGAGAACAGCCACCCATTGAGTTTGCGGAGGGGAATACAGAGCACTTGCTGCAAACCGCCTGGTGTCTGCAAAGGGAGGGTGATATCACCCCACCCTAATCCGTCTCGAAACTTTGCTCTTTGGGAACGCCAGTCGATCCCAATGGCTTCAACGATTGGTTTCATCGCGACATATGCAACCCCGTCGACTCGAACGGTCAATAACGCCGCGCCTTGAAACATTACCTTCTCTGCTGTAAGGACGTCGCTCATCTTTCCTCCTGGCTAGGTTGTGCCCGCATGGCCTAGCGAATGTGCCACTAAATTAAATGTCCATAGAACTGGACAGTGCTTAATTATTTCTCGCTAAATCTTGTGTCCACATATGCGGACAGACACATGCGCAGAGATCTCGATCGTTTCAGTAGCCATGGCTGCTTCCTTTTTGTCCGCATATGAGGACAGCCTCTTATATGTAGACGCGCTCAAGTACTAGGAGGCCTCCTTTGGTAATTCCGCATCGACGCCAGCTGGCCTTGAGAAAGCAAAATCCAGGATTCGCTGAGGTGACCTTTTCGCGATTGACGTAGGTGTAATGCCGGCAATCAGGCCATAGAACATCAGCAATTGAGTCCGCCTGGCGAATGAGGTCCGAACCGGTTCCGACATGTTGTCTCCGCTTCAAATGCCACGGCGTCGTACGTCGGCGACGGCCTCACTTGCGCATCTGGACGATGCGTTGAAACGTCGCTGGCCTTGAGCACCATTGTGGTTTCCTTACTGTCCACATATGCGGACATCCCGCCGGGCGTTTGGAGAGGTATGTACATATGTGCATACCTTTGTTCGTCTCGAATTCGTTGCACCTGACGTGCCCACTTAATACCCAACGCCTTAACGATCGGTTTCATCGCGACATATACGGTCTCGTCGATTTGAACGGTCAGCAGCGCCGCCCCTTGAAACATGACCGTCTCCGCGGTCAGAGCGTCGTTCATATGTCCCCTCCCTCTTTGTCATGTCCGCACATGCGGACAAGCCGAAGCATCGCGTGCGGCCGCCTATCGGCTATTCAAGTAAGTGAACGGCACGCCTTCAGCCTGGTGCCTATCCAGCGAGGAGGCCGGTAGCGAATACAGGCGCCGGTGGATTGCGATTGCTCTTTCGTACTGATCCATGTCCATGACGAACATTCTTGCCATCTCCAATTCGGACCGTAGAAATCGACGGCGCATTAAAATGACCTTGCCTCGATATTCATCGAGGGATGGACAACTGTTGCACAACCGTGCGAGTTCATCTTCGTCCTGGAGCGACAGCCACCGTTCCTGCTTACGGATTACGCCCGTCTCCGACAGGCATATCAGGCAAATCAAGCACAACACCAGTAGTGCGAAGAAAACCTTGGTGACGGTCGAAGAAAACGCACCAAGCGAACCTGCGACAAAGATCAGTTCGGAAATATATCCGCAGCCGCTGATTGAATCGGAGCTACAAGCGAGTTCGCCGACGACGGCAAGCAGCAGAATAGACGCCACCAGAATCTGGATCAGTAGAAAGGCCACGACTAGCAGTATCGGGAATAAATAGGTCGGGCCTAGGCGGCTGACAAGCGCGTCGGCAGCCTGTACGCCTACCGGCTCGGGCAAAACTGGTGGCTTTGGCGCATACCATGGAATGTCGATCTTTTCATTGGTCATTTGTTATCTCCAGCTTGTCCGCATATGTGGACAACGCACTACCGAATCGGTTTGCATCCACAATCGTGACCGTCAATTCAGTTCGGCCTGCAACCACGCAGGTGGCGTGGCGCGGTGGAAGCGAACGGATTTCCAGTAGCTGCGTGCCTTCGCGCGCACTGCTTCTCGGTGGTAGCGCCATCCGGTGGTGGAAATACGGCGATCGAGCTCCTTGCAATCGCCCCACTTGCAAAGCGTCGTTGTCGAGACGCCGGCCTCATAGGCTGCGTCGCTCAAGCTGAGCCAGTCCTCAGACAGCTGGTCTCGGTATGTTGGGGCCGCCAGCGCTTGTCGTAGTCGTTCCAACATCGGCGCGGTGACATAGAGGCGACGTCGATCCCACTTCGCCTTGGCGATCTTGATGGTGCCGTCATCGCGGCGCGCTTTGATCCATTCCACTGTTGTGCCGAGTTCCGCTGCGGCCTCCTCGAGTGTGTAGCCTGCTCGGGACTCGAGTCGCTTGATGACCGCCTGGATGGTCACCAGCGGGATCCCCTCAGCTTTGCGCCAATTCACGCCGTCGACGAGAACGCGAAATCGCTCGATGGTGACGCCGATTCGTTGTGCCGCTTGCTCTTCGGTAAACCCGATCCGCTCCCGAAGCTGGCCACATTGATGGCGCGCCACGTATACGACGCCGCGGGCTGCACCCGCTGTCCCGACTTTTGACGGCAGTACACCTTGCGCGATGAAGCCGCGTAGCTCTGCATCTGCGAACAAGTACTGCTTGCATGCAGTCTCGACGGAAATCCAGGATTCATCGCTCTCCCCATTCGGACATTTTCTGGATATCCACTTGGTGGCGTCGGTTCGGCTCACATATTGCTCGCCCGACTCCACGCTCACGGAGAGCATGCCGCAGTCCACTGCGCGGTGAACGCGTTCGATGTCGCAGGCTGCCTGCAGCGCCACTTCGGCAAGCGTCAAACCAGGGTCCCACGGTCGGGTCAGATGGCGTTTCGCGCCGTGGGCCAGGGCGGGTAGTGCTTGAGATAATCATCGAAGGATCGTGGTACTCCTACTTCGCCCCAGATTTCGATGCAGGTCTTACATGTAGGCGGATGCTTGCGTTCTTCCCAGAGTTGAAAGGTCTTCCTGAGGTTGTCGATCAACGGCTTGCCGTGCCAAGGCATTGGTCGGCCGGCGCGCCGAGCAGCCACGAGCTCGACAGCGAGCTTTTCGTCGATGTACCAGGTGCCAAACTGCGTGGACGGTCCTTTGGCGCCATAGGTGTTGCAGCGTATGGCGGTCGGGACATATCCCATGCGTGCGTATTCGGATAGCTTGTCGCTCCTGATCGCCAGCGGCGTGCGAAGGGTACTCAATCGCACGTACCCCTGGGGCGGTAGCGTCCGCTTGGCCTTCCAGCGTTCCCAGATGTCGAAAGGCACTACCCGCCGCGGTCCGATGTTGATTGTGGATAGCTGACCACTTCTGATCGCCTGCTGAACGACCGAAAGCGCTCCAACGTCGCGGCCGGCATCGGCGGTGGTCAATCCGCCGAGTACGTCCTTGCTTTGGAGCCCAATCCGCCCGATCTGATTCTGGACCGCGGTGGGCGTACGCTCCGCTTCGGGGTCGTTGGTTCGTGTACGCAGTCGGCTCGTCAGTACTTTGGCGATGTCCGCGACACCCAATTGCCCCACCAGGCCCGCCAACAGGGCGAGCTCTGGCGGTTGCCATTCATATGTGCCGCGCCGCTGGTATCTGAATGGCATTGGCCATTCATCATCAGTGGGCTGGCGTCCGTGCCAAAGCGTGAAGAGCTCAGCGAACCTCTTCGTGGTCCGGAGCTGGGTGCAAGCCCCGGTGCTGCGGACGCGTTCAATTTCTTGAACTGATTGTCCTAGGACCGCCGCGAGGTCGTATGCCCATGCCTTCCATCCGTGGGTAATTACAAACTGCTCCCAGCTGGCCATGTCGTCGGTATGCAGTTCATTCGTCACTGACGTAGCTCCAGCTCGTCCTGCAGCGCAGTCATGCCGGACCTCATCTGCTGGACCGACAGCCCGGCTACCGCGCCAAGCAGATTGATCACGGGATCGGTCAGGGCGGCCAGCCGTTCCGCAGGAATGTCGGCCATCGCCTGATTCCATTGGCGGAACGTTGTGGGCAATGCTCGCTTTACTGCCTTTGCCTTTGGTGCAACCCGCCGCAGCGCTTCCGACATCGGCATTCGAACCTTCTCGACGCCGCGGCGGCTGAAGCAGAAGAACTCCCCAGGTGCGAGCGCATTCAAGTCGTTGAATTCGATCTTTGACGCACGGAACTGTGGAGCCAGCGCCGCCCACGCTGTCGGATCTTCCTGGCAGCCGATCAGGGTCAAATTCTTGTTGCTGAAGATCGAGCGGTGCAGGGTTCCGGTGTAGCGCAGCGCGGTAATGAACAAGTCCAGTGCACGCTTTCGGCCCCGGCCGGCAAATTCGTTGATGATGTCGGCGGCTTCGCCAATGTCGTTCGCGCGTTGCCTGGTTGCACTGAACAACTGTCCTTCATCAATTACCACAAGGATCGGCTTGCGATATTCGTCGGCGACCTCGAGGATGGCGCGCCCGTACGGAATGAACTCGGTGGCATCTTGAGCACAGACCACGATGATCGACTGATCGCGCTGGACCAGGCGATCGCGAAGGTCGGCGGCGTGGGCGACGGCATCGCCGTACATCGATTCCATTTCGCTTTCCGGATCGATCAGTACGCAGACCCAACCTTGCTTGGCGAGCTGCTCGGCGGTTACGAGTCCGGCGTTGGTCTTCCCATTTCCCCTGGGGCCGACCGCGACGGCGAGCAATCCCGTTGTGGCGTATTCCGACAAATCGATCGGCTGCCCGCCGTAGTTGAGGGTAGCGCCGAGCATTTCATTGCGTTGGATCACGGCGCGCTTCATTCCCGATCTCCCTTTGTTTGAAGGATGATGTCTTTCAGGCCCAGGACCTGTTTGGGGTTGAGAGAAAACACCACGGCAAAGTCGTTGATGACCTGCTCGTCGATGACATCGAGCACGCCGCTTCGCGATGCTTGGGCGAGGAGCTTCCGCAGGCTGGCCCAGTCATGTCCGCCCGCTGGAACGGACAATCCTGCGTTGCCGATTGCCGCATGTAGTTGGTCCATGCTGTACGGCGATGCATCTGGCCCAAGGTCGCAGGCAAGGCGCTCGTTGAGAATGCTCAGCAACTGCTGCGCCGGCATGTAGCCGTGGACCTTGCTGACGAGCGCCTTCTCCGCGGGGGTGAAATCACGGGCAGCTTTCGGTTGCGATGTGCTCGACGTGCTTGCTCTTGACGCGATTCCGCTGGGCGACTGCACGCCAAGCCGGCGGGCTTCCGGGCGTGCTTTGCATGAGCAGCACAGCTCGAGCACCAAGTCGTCATCCTCGCTGGCATCGAGGCGGCATCGGCACAGGCGGCATTTCTCTAGTACTTGCGCATCCATGATTTCCTCCAAGATTCGTCTAGTGGTCCGGCAGGTCGCCCCAGGCGCCGTGCGCCGCGCTCTCAAAGCGGGACCAGTGCCCTGGAACACCAACTTGACCACTCCTGTAGGACCGTTCCGGTGCTTGCCGACGATCACTTCGGCCAGTCCCTTGTCGGGAGAATCGCGGTTGTAGTACTCGTCGCGGTACAGGAACATGATCAGGTCGGCGTCCTGTTCGATGGCACCGGACTCGCGCAAGTCGGACATCATGGGACGCTTGTCTGCGCGCTGTTCGACGGCCCGGGAGAGCTGGGACAACGCGATCACGGGCACCCGCAATTCCTTGGCCAGGCCCTTGAGCGAACGCGAGATTTCGCCCACTTCGGTGGCCCGGTTCTGGTCCTTGCCCGAGCCCGACATCAGCTGGATGTAGTCGATCACGATCAGACCGAGCTGGCCGTCGAACTGGCGTGCCAGCCGCCGTGCGCGCGCGCGTAGTTCCAGCGCGGTCAGGCCTGGCGTCTCGTCGATGAAGATATTGGCCTCGCTGAGCTTGCCGGCGGCGTAGGTCAGCTTCTGCCAGTCGTCGTCCTCGAGCCGGCCGGTCTTGACCTTGTGCTGGTCGAGCCGGCCGACCGAACCGATCATCCGCATCGCCAGCTGGGCGCCGCCCATTTCCATGGAGAAGATCGCCACCGGCTTGCCGGCTTCGATCGCCACGTTCTCGGCGATATTGACGCTGAAGGCCGTTTTCCCCATCGACGGGCGTCCCGCTACGATGATCAGGTCGCCCGGCTGCAGGCCCGAGGTCTTGCTGTCCAGGTCTGTGAAGCCAGTCGGGATGCCGGTGACCTCATCCGGGTTGTCGCGGCTGTAGAGCGTGTCGATGCGGGTGACCACCTCCTTGAGGAGTTCCTGCATGCCCAGGAAGCCCTGTTTTCCCCGCGCCGACTGCTCCGCGATCTCGAAGACCTTGCGTTCGGCCTCGTCGAGCAGCTGGCCGGCATCCCGGCCGGCCGGGTTGTAGGCCGCCTCGGAGATCTCGGCGCCGATGACGGCCAACTGGCGCATGATCGAGCGTTCTCGCACGATCTCGCCGTAGCGCTTGATGTTGGCCGAGCTCGGTACGTTCTGCGCCAGGTGGGCCAGGTACGTCATGCCACCGACGTAGGACAGCTGATTCGCGTTGTCGAGCGACTCGGCCACCGTCACGGCGTCGGCCGGCCGGCCGGTTTCTACCAGCCGGGCGATGTGCTGGAAGATGACACGATGGTCGCCGCGATAGAAATCGACCTCCTTGACCACATCCGCGATCCGATCCCACGCCGTGTTGTCGATCAGGAGTCCACCGAGCACGGATTGCTCGGCCTCGACCGACTGCGGCGGTGTTCGAATCATGGGTGCGCTTTGGCTACTGCGATGCGCGGCGTCAGCGGCCTCAGTGACAAAGCGGTCCCCTCCAGATCGGCCTCCAGCTCGTCAAAGGTGCCGCCGAAATCCTCATCCATGATGGCGCTCCTGGTCGTTCTGCCGTGTCAGCGCGGCGCGCCGTGCAGTGGTGCCGTGTGATCGGATTGCAGCGATGTCGGGCCAGTACTGGAGCTCCGCTGCCTTCGCTCCCGCACTGCTTGCTGCAGTGCAGGGGAAGGGCGTCCAGCCATGCACCGGCTTGTGAACGGGATTGGTCAGGGCTTTGCGAGGGGCTGTTGCCTTCTGCAGCGCTGCTCGCTTCCAGTGTTCGTGCTGCTTGGCTCGGTCGGCCGCATTGCGCTGCGCCTGCTGACGCTGCTCGAGCACCAGGTCCGCACCATTGGGCGAGAACGTGCCGTTGCGCACACAGCTGAGCAGCGTTCTAGCCAGGCCGACAGGGCTTTTGATGGACTTGGTGCGGTTGATGAACGTCATTTCATCCAGCACGGCCTGGAAGGCGGCGTGCGGCAGTCCGCGCGCGAGATCGTGCACTGCGTTGCGTGCAGATCGGTGCTCCTGCCGGTGCGCCAGGCACGGCGGCCAGACCAAGCTGTTCAGGTCGATGGGTTGCGGGCGCGTCGACGCGAGTTGAATCGGGGTTTCGTTGTTTGCCAGCACCGCCACGGCGCGCTCGCGCGCCTGTTCAGTGTCACTGTCGGTGGTTGTTGTCTTTGATGGTTCTACGGAGACAAAAAGCTGTTCTCTGTATAGGTCCCGCGGAATTGTCGAAACTGGGGGATTGTCCGCAGGCCTGTCCTCAGCGTGACTGCCTGCGGACACCTCGCTGGAAGGGGTGAGGACAGGCGCATTTTGCGAATCTGTCCTCAGCGCATCGCTGTCCGCACATGCATGTGCAAAACCGCTGAGAGCCGTGTCCATATTGGCTTTGCTGGCAGTTCCATGGTCTGCGTTGACGTCGTCCACGTTCCGCCGATTTGTCGTAACTGTTTGCTGGCCGGCCGCCTGCAGGCGCAGGTGAGACAGCAGGTCGAATCGTCCGCTGATCGACGTACCGTCGAGCCGGACGGAGATGGATGGGCCGATCCAGCGGGGCTGCTGCAGGGTGTCGGGGACGAAGGGCGCGTGCCAGCGGTCAGCGGTGCGGCCGTGAGAATGGGGTCGAGCTCGGCGCGCTCGAGCTGGTCGAATGCGCCGACGATGCGTGCCGCCGACTTGCCGGCGCCGTTGGCCACGTACCGGCCGACGCGAATGCTGGATCCGGGCCGACGCGTCGGTTGCCCGACCTGGTCGACGACACGCGGAGGATCCAGCTCGGCGACTGGGAGCGCGGCAGGTGAGCCAATGGATCCGCCGGCGCGAATGAACGCCGCCAGGACGCCCCGCAGGTACAGCTGATACTCGAGCGGTGCCTCGGGGCGCAGGCGCCGTTCGAGGATCATCTGCTGGCGTTGCAGCACGCGCCGCGCAAGCAGTTGTGCCTTCTCCGGCAGCCCGGTGGCGAATTCGAGTTCCGCCGCGGAGCTGGTGAACCAGTACACCGCTTGGCCATACGTGACGTTGTGCCAGAAGTGCAGGCCCAGCAGGTGGCACAGCAGCAGCGTGGCGCCGGCGTTCTGTTCGCAGACATCCATCAATTCGGGCAGGTAGATGATGCGGCCGAGCAGCGAGACCGAGCGGTCGACCTGCCGGACATCCGTGGTCGGCGCCAGGGGTTCGCCGTGTCGCGGCCGGGGGAACAGTTCCTGTTCCCGGCACCCGATTGCGGCAGCCATTGCGGGCACGTCGGGATAGAACTGCAGCGTCGCCGGGTATCCGTTGCGCTCCACCTGAAGAAAGCCGAGCGACACCAATTTGCGCCGGATCCGCTCCTGCTCCCGTGGCGTCAACCGCGTCGCCGCATGCCAGTCGGCGGCGCTGCGATAGAACCAGCCGTGGTCGCGCGGCTGGGTATCGAGCGCCTCACGCTGCCAAACGACCGCTTGCGACAGCATCACGGCGGCCTTGATGTCACCGCCAAGCAGGCGAATCAGCGCGCGGGGAACCGCGATGCTGTTGGCGCCGGACGCGGCGCGCCAGATTGCTGCGACTGTCGCGGCGAAGCGATGCCGCAGCTGCTTCGCGGATGGCGAGGCCATCGGCGAAACATTGGAGAGGGGGGCGGTGCTCATCTTTTACCTTTCTTATGGTTCCAGTTGTCGTGTGCGCGGGCGCACGGGAACAGGGGCTGCCACCCCTGGTGCTTGGGGAAATCGTTTGTTGTTGCCCTTCTTTGTCGACGAGTCGATGACGGCAGTGAGCGCCGTCAGCGAATACGCCGGATACCGCTCGAGCAGGGCCAGGTATTGCTGCCGTGGGTCATCGGTTTCCGTACGGATGCGAGCCCAGTCTTCTTCGATCGAGAGTGCGATATCCAATGGCGGCAGGGCGGGGCGCCCTACCGGTACATCGACGCCAAGCACCCGGCGAAGCGTCAGCACGTGGCGTTGCGGCATCGAATACAGCCTGGCCAGCAGCTCCGGCGAAGCACCACGGCGGACAAACTGCTCCAGCTGGAGCCGGGACTCCCGGAGATCGGCCAGGCGCTCCAGGCAGCGCTTGAGGCTGCTGGGGTCGATGTGGACCGTCACCTGCAAGTCGGCCTGTTCGACAAGCGTGCACAGGTCTTGCATTGGTAGCGCACGCAGTTGCTCCAGGACGTCGAGACCGATACCCGCTTCGACCAATAGTCCGTGCTCTCCGGTGTGCAGCAACTGCACAACCTGGAGCAGCGACAAGGTCTTGATCGAAAGATCGTTGCTCATGGCGCTACTTGCCCGGCGCCGACCGTTCGAGCGACGTCGCGGCAACGAATAGGTCGATGATTTGCCTTGCCATGGGGCTGTCCGGATCTGCCAGCCGTTCCACAAGCCACCACACCGCGCTACGCGGTGCAGAGTCGATCTGGCCTGCGACCTGCTCATGGTCCAGCTGCAGCGCGTCGCCATCCTGGCGTACCGCCGTGATTGGAAGGTCGACGGTCTGTAGCAGCGCAGCCGCCGCGCCGCGGAAGCGCTCGCTTGGCGCGGCGGCCGTAGTGGTGGTCCTGCGCCGACGCGGTGCCGGGCTTGCTTCTTGGTCGCACGGGAGCGTAGTGCCGGCGCCTTCGGGCGACTCAGGGGCATCGCCGGCGGCAAGCGCCCTCAGTGCTTCCGCGGGGCTGCCCCGCTTCCGCGCTTCGTCGATCGTTTCGAGCTCGCTCAAGGTGCGTTGCCACCGCGCGCGCGCGGTCTGATCGAAGCCGGCTTCGATGATCTCCATCGTGAGCTCGCCGTGTTCGGCATAGCGGTGCTCGATGTTCACGAGCGTGTCGTGGAGGAGCCGGCCAATTGCTTCCTGGCTGTCGCCGGACAACTTGGCCAGTTCCGCGACGAGGTTATAGAGCGGCAGTAGGCGGCGGATTGTGTACTGCGACAAGCCATACGCCGCCTGGCCAAGGGACTGCAGGTTGTCGGCGGCGAAGAGATATTGCTGGAGCACGGTCTTGGAGACGCGAATGCCTTTCTCCTGCAGTCTCTCTTCGAGCGCGCGCAAGCTGATTGATGTGCCAAATTCGGCGGCAAAGTCGGCCCGGAACATGGCCATCGCTTTGGCCTTGTCCCAGAAGCAAGTGCCCGACCGAATTTCATTCTCGAGCCAATGCTCCGCCAGTATCTGGGCCTCGCCGCGATAGGGCGTGAAGATGAAGTGCGCCATCCGATAGCGCGGGTTCTTGGTCTCGGTGTAGAGCTCGCGTTGGATCTCGAGTCGGGTGTTGCCACCACCTGCGAGAACATAGCGGCCGTTCGGTCGCAGGGTGACTTTCACCGGTTGGCTGATCGGCTGGATGTCCTGGCCGGTCCGGTCCGCCTCGGCGACCCGGTCGATCATCGACGCCTTGATCTCCTCGTATTGCGGATTGCGCTGCGTGCGTGGATTGCGGTCATAAAAATCCACGTCGAAAACGCTGAGCCAGATCGACGAGCCGTCGGGATCCACGCGCATGTCGGGCCGGTCGGCCGGCGCGCTGTGCTGAGTCTTAGGCGCTTGCCGGTTGAGCGACGCTCCGACATCGACGCGGCCGCGGCTCGGCTCAGCCTTCGGCTTGGTCGCCTGCGTGGCTGCAGCGGCCAGCGTATGCGATAGGGGAAGATGGCTCAGCTTGGCCATGGTCAGTCCTCCACCCCCACGCGCTTGCCGTCCAAGGACGGGATCAATTCCCAGATGAGGTGGTGCAGGATGCTGCTGCCGGAACCGATCGATCGAATCCGGCCTTGCTCGTCGACGACGGTATCGACCCAATCACGCTCTACGTGGTGTACCGGAAGGCACGCCGTTGCTGCTTCTCGGAACACCTTCGATGATGGGACTACCGTGTCGAGCATGGTGACTTTGCCGCGGAGCTCGAGGAATTGCCCTCGAATGCCTGCAGCGATTTGGTGGCTGTCTCGGAGGCGCTCTTGACGGTAGATCACCGCCCTCATCGGGCCGGGGGCGGCGCCGACGGCGGCTCCCGCGTCCAGACGCTCGAGCAGGTCGAGCGTTCCTGACAGAAACTCTCTGGCGCTAAGGATGTCCGCTGACACCGGCGACACCATGAGATCCGCCGCGAGGGCTGCCGCCTCCTGCAGCGGCCCAGCAGCGCCTTGTGTGTCGATCAGAATGAAGTCGTATGCCTGGGCCGCAGGACTGGCCAGCGCCATCTTCAGCCGGGTTCCCCGATCGAGCCGCGTGGACAGCCATTGCTGCAGTGTGCAGTCGGTATCATCCGACACCACGATGTCCAGATTCGGGAACCTGGTGCGGCGGATCTCGTTTTCGGTAATCGCTTTGGTATGAAGTACCTGGGTCAGGCCGTACGGCGTGGACGTCTCTTCCAGGTGGAAGTACTTGGAGAGCGACGGCTGGATGTCCGCATCGATCATGAGCACGCGGAAGCCGAGCTCGGCTAGCAGCGGGCCGATGTTGGCGACAACGGTGGTCTTTCCGACGCCGCCCTTGGTGCTGATGACCGCGATGCTGAAGGCCTTCGCGCGGGTTTTCACAAGGCTATGTGGTTTTGCGGGGCTGAACATGAGGGGCAAACTCCTGTGATACTTGTAGTTGGTCTCTCTGGAGGGGCGCGGGAATGGTGGTGGCCGCGGTAGTTGCATGGCCCGTCGTGTCATCAGGCGCTGAGGACAGCAGCTCTACGGCTGGCTGGTTGTGCGGAAGGCCCAGCAACGCTCGGATCTTGGTCCAGTCGTAAATGGCGCTGGTCTTGCTCAGTGTCTGGAGCTTGTAGAAAGCGTCCAAGTCAAGTGCGACTCCCAGATCGCAGAGGATGTCCAAGTGGCGCAGTCCGTCAGCGACATGCCAGCTGAGATTCGTGCCTCGTTTGCTTGCGGCGAGTGCACCAATCAGCGATCGAGAGCAGTTCACTCGCTCGGCAATAGCTCGTCGGGTCAGACCGCTCGCTTCGAGCTTGACAATGACGTTTTTCCAGATGTTCGTGTCCATGCATTCAAGCTAACACGAACGTGTCAAATTGAGCAAGCACCAATGTGTTAGGTGAGGCAGCTACATTCGTGTCATGGAAACAATCGGCCAGCGCGTCAAGCGCTTCAGAGAAGAGCAGAAGCTCACGAGAAAGGCGTTGGCGCGGAAAGCTGGCGTAACCGTGTCGACGGTGAGCAACGTGGAGAATGGGATTCGGTCGCGGCCCAGAAGCCTCAACAGCTTGGCGTTGGCGCTGGGTAAGGACCCGTACGAGGTCGAGTTCGGGAGCCGTACTGTCGGCGGAGACTCGACACAAGGAGAGCGAGAGGCGCAGCCGCCAGCACTGCTGGTGCAAATTGACTTGTTGGTGCAGTCCTTGCCGGAGGACAAGGCGGCGATGGTCGTCGATACATTGGAAGAACTTGTGACGCTGCTACACGGCTTACCGGCGGACAAGATCGAAGAGTTGGCTAATGCCACGAAAGCGATGGCGCGCGGTCTTAAATCAGCGAAATAGCAGTCGGGATCGCTGCCGCCTTGGTCTTTTAAGGTCTGGTGATGAGATGCCTCCGCGGCATTCGGTTGAAAGGCTCAACGTCGCTACGTTATCAGCCCGACCTGCCGCGCTAAGTAGGCAGCAGTATATGCATTGGTGACACCCAACTTCTGAGCAGCCGATGCTAGCTTAGCCTTAACGACATCATGGCCGCGATGCGGCCGTAGTACATAAGGTATGTTGTGAATAGGCGTTCGAGCAATAATTAATTTAAGTATGTCTTTTTCAATGTTGTCTAACCGTATATCCAGCTCGGCTCTGTTGTCGAATAGCGCTACTACAACGCCCGTCAATCCAAGGGTAAATGTATTTAATGCTGCGAGCCTGTCTGTGATCTGTTGAGGTGTGCCGTCAAGCGGACGGTCACAATCTAAAGAAATCATCATGCGCCGGCCGTTCTTTTTTCGACCATCTGGACGGACAGGAACGATTAACCCTGACCGGATGCCATGCGCGCAGCCAATTTCAAACAGTCTCTTGTGGTTCTTGTAGGTGTGTTCGCCCCAATAGAAGGGCTTCGGATCGGCGGCACGAATGAGAACGCTAACTGGATCTTCATCGTAAATTCCGGGTTCGTCGAACTGTATTTCCGGATGGTTGGATAGGAAAATAGGCCCGCCCTTCGTAGGGTCAACGTATCCTAGCGAAAACGCGTCAATTCCGATGGAACGAGTGAAGTCCTGAACTTCTTTTTCTATGTCCTTCACGCTTCGAAGGTCGACTAAAAGTTCAGCGAGCGGGCCAAATTTGGACATTTAATTTATATCTTTAGATGGTTACACGGTGCGCACAATCGAGTCGACGACCGCCCGGACCATCGCCATGAAAGCATTGCCAGGCTCGGATGCTGGGGCTGCATGAGCAGCGACGGTAACGAAGGACGCAGTGATGATGGCAACAAACTTTTGCATTTTGCAACTCCTGTGATGTTAAAGATGAATGCTCACGCGCGCCGGCCTGGGGCCAGCTCGTGGAGCAAAATCAGTATACGGGCCGCATTTTTCTTCACGAAAAAGCGACCCATCACAGGGTTTGCTGATCGTTCGAGTTCAGTAACAACAATGGTTTGCACGATGTCGCCAGCTGCGGCCGACGCTTGTGCCGCCAGCCCATCGGCATCTTGTGTGTCGAGAATCAGTACGTCGGGAGCGTGTCGCCCAATGTCTGCTAGTAGATCAGCAGCGCTGGCATGGACAACCGCTGCATAGCCATTCTCATCAAGGTCAGCTACCAAGGCCGATAGGAACCGTTTGTCGTCGCTGAGCACTGCCACCACGGTTTCAACATCAGCGACCAGCTCGACGATGACCTCAAGGCGCAGGACCTCCCGCCCAGCTTCGCGTCGCTTGCGGAATCGTTCTATTTGCCAGCGGTGTCCATCTTGCCACGCCAGTAACGTGTCGGCTGCAAAGGGCTCAATTTGCTTGTCACCAAGCCAGGCGACACAGTCGTAGCGCGCGCCGTCCACCTCCACCCGGGCCTGTACGACCTCTATTTCTGAGGGAGAGGCGTCTAGAAGCACCGATGCCTCTACACCAAGAATACCGGCCAGCTGCTCTAGAACCTTCACCGTTGAAACTTGCTTCAGATACCGATAGGCCATGGTTCGTGGAATGCCCATCAGCTCGGCCAGCTTCCGCCCACGGTGCCGCGGATTGGGTTCGAACGCGCCCAGTAGGCGACGCGTGTTGCGTGCAATGAGTGCTGGAAGGTCCATGGCAACTAGTAGGCGGGGCGCGGTGTTCAGCCTGAGTGTCACATATTTTGTGACACTTGGCAGCGCACGTTACTTGTAGCTCCCGCCTGCTAGCAGCTAGCGTCAAGGTGTAATGCAAACAACAACTATCGCTGTTAGGCGGGGGAATTCTCATGAACGATCTGATAGATGTTCCAGGGCTTCGCGGTGTTATGCGTATGTGCAGGCAAGCCGTATTGCTGCCAAGGCACCCCAGCAACACCGGGTCACGATTAAATTCGATGGCAGGTCATGTGCAGTTATTCCCTCCAATTGGTGATGATCTGCAGGTCGATCTCGACGAGTCTGACCAGCATCGCTGCGCCGATATTGGTCTCGGAAGTCAGCATTCGACTGCGTAGGTTGCCTACAGCCGGTCAATCGTGGTGCTCATAGCCTGAGTTTGCTCAACGTTATCGATGGGCAGAAATTTGGTATGGGCGTCTGCATGAAAAATAAAATAGCTGGGGATATTTGTGAGCGACGATGCCGCACGGCCTTCGCCGTTGTCGAGTGACGCGTATTTAGCCCAACTCATCGTTGAGTTGGCTGTGGAAATTGCTGATCTCTCGCCAGAAGCAGCTGAAGCTGTAAAACAATTCTTACGTGAGGGTGTCTCGGCGTTCCGGCGCGAGGCGTAGCACCTACACCTTCTCCCTGCTTGAGCGACGGCTACTGGACGGGCTGTGCCAGCCGTCAGCTAGTGTCGCTCGGCATACCTACCCATGTTCGACACTGGTATTGCAGTACGCGATACGTCGCATGCGCGCTTCTGTGACACGTTCGTGTTGACACGTACGTGTTCAGATGATTCAATGACCCTCAGATGCTTCTTTGCTCCTCCAACTTGGCCATCTCTGCTATGTGGTGGCCGCTTTTTCGATGAAGTTCGCTGACCGAGCTTCATGGAAAAAGGCGTTGTTTCCTCCCTCTCTCGGCCGTTCCGGCGGCCGCCTTTTACAGCTGGTTCCTGCGGAGTCGGCTGCAAAAAGCGGCTTCATTGCTTTGGAGGACCAAGCCGGTTTGCGGGATAGGAGCGTGGTTTGAGAAGCGGTCGTTGCTTCAAGTAATGGGGGAAATAAGTGATGGAGCAGATCGTCACCCTAGCCGGGAACGTCGGCCAAGCGAACGCTGAGCACAGGCGATTGATACCGTTGTCCGAGGTCGAAAGCCGCTCGGGCCTTAAGAAGTCGAAGATCTACAGCATGATCGGCGAGAGCGCATTTCCGCGGCCGATTAAGTTGGGGAAGCTCTCTCGGTGGGTCGAAGCCGAGGTGGACGAGTGGATTGACAAGCAGGTCACCGCGAGCAAAGCCGCTATGGCTGAAGCCCGCACTGTCTAGGGGAAATAACCCTATGCACGCTGCTGTTCGCAGTCGTAGGACGAATCGCCTCCGTGCCGTGAAATTTGCAATTTGCATTGTCGTCGCGGCCGGCGGCTACGCACTGTCATTGTCTTTCGATGGATTGTTCGATTTCTTGGGTGCAGACCGTCATCCAATTTACATCGCGCTGCGCGTAGCTGGTCATTTGTCCACGCTGGTATTGGTGGTCGCCGCTTTTGGGCTTGTGCTGACTGCTCAGGTCAGGCCGGACGATTCGTCGTCAATAGAATAATCAGGAGGAAGCAATGGTGATCCGCACTGCAGATTTTCTGAGTCAATTTGGCCTCGCAATGAACGAGGGCGCAGTTGAAATCGCGAATTACGAACGCGCTTGCGATTGCTACGTCCATCACTCACAAGTACCTGTTGCAGTGGCCGGTTACGCACTGGCTTCGCCGACCTTCGCCCAGCGCCAGTTTCCTAAGTTCTCGTTCATCGACCTGATTCAAAAGCGTCCCTCGATGGATGTTCAGGAAGCCGTGGCGCTGGCCGCAGTCTGCGGCGCCGACGTCACGCCTCCGTTCTGGGGCAATGGCGGCCCGTTCGGTAAGCACCTGTGGCTGGTGATCGAGCGGTATCGGCTCGATCCATTCTTCGAGCGAGTGGACCAACCCTATGGCAGCGACGGCGACCACTACTACATGAGGCCTCGGGGCATCGACGCCAGGACCGGCGACGCGATCCCAGAAGTGCTGGTGAGGTGGCGTGAGGCCTACCGGAAGCTCGACACGCCGTACCAGTTGATGGTTGCGACGGTGTTGCAGCTTTATCGCCAGGGACCGGACAAGCACTGGATGGTGCGGGTGCCGAAGACTTGGCATGCCGCGGAGGGAGTCCAGGCGCTGCGCGCCGCCGGCTTTCTCGCTGACTGGGCACGCTTGGTTGCCCTGTATCCGGGCTGGTGAGCGTTGTCATGCAGATCGTTGCCTCGGGAGCGTCCGTTGAACAGATCGCCCGCTTTCAATCCTTGCAAGCCGGCCAGTATTGGCGCGCGCGACACGCCGTCGTCCAAGAAGGCATCCAGGCAGACACGGTCTTGCTGATCCAGTCGATCCGCTGGGTCGACAATGCTCCGCACACCGTCATTCTGCGTCCGCACCCGTCGAAGATCGGGAAGCGGGTGTACCTGGAGATTCCGCAGGAGAACGGCACGACGCGGCGCACCCACTTCTGCTACGACGAGCACCGCTTCCTGCTCAATGACTTTCTGAGCCTGTTCGAATTCGAGCCGGATTATCAGGACGTCCGTAGCAACGAGATTCGCCAGGTGCAAGAGCGGATCAACGCCTTGCAATCCGAACTGGTCGAAGTCCAGAGCAACCCGGCCTTGCTGGCGAACGTGGTGGAAGCGGGCCTGCGGGAGCAGGCCGACGAAGCCGCTGCTGAGCGCGCGCGTTCGGCCGGCGACGAGTCCGGCGCCAGAGGCGCTGCACCGCCGGTGCCCGCACCAGGCGGCAGCATCGTCTCGCTTGCGACGGGGACGGTGGCCAACGCCATCGGCGCGGGAATTACCCGTGAAGGCGTTGCGGCGATGAAGGCCGCGGCCTGCCGCGAGCACCAGATTGCCTCGATCAAGGCTAGGTGGATCCAGGGCAAGACAACCGAGATCGGCGAGACGATCAAGGAGATGACGCCTTTCTATGAGGAGCAGGCCGCAGCGGCGCTGGCTCAGACGGAGGACGTGCGCTCCTACGTCGCCAAGCTGATGCAGGGCATCGAGTCGCTTGACCTCTACGTCGGCAAGGATGTCGAGGTGCAAACGATCCGAGAGGGCGAAGCCGCACCGGAGGACGTGCCGCTTACCTTCGTACAGAAGAAGCTCTTGATGGACGAAGAGCTTGCCGTGTGGGCTGACCTCGACGACTGGTTCGACTTCGAGAAAGAGCACCTGTTCTTCGAGGCCCTGTGCAAGCACGACGAACTTGTGGCGCAAATCTTCCCGACCGAGCGTTGCGTGCTCGTGATGGCTGTTACCCGGCGCTATATCGACTACGGCGACAGGTGGACCAGCCACACCCGCAACGATGAGAACCGCAAGGTGTTCCTGCTGGTGCGCAACGGCATGAACATCCATCGGGTGTTCTCGCCGGTGGAGAGCCATCTTGGCAGCGATCGCCTGTTCCCGACCAAGGGCGAACAGGAGCGTATCTTCCGCGGTTTCGATGGAAGCCAGATCAAGTTCGAGGACGTGGCCTACACCGACAAGCTGAACGCGCACGAGCGCATGGCGTTGCACTACAAGCGCTTCCTGCTTCTGGTGTGCGGCCTCGATCACCGCCTCAAGCTTCTCGGCAACTTCTACGATGGGCCGCCGTCGCTGCACTTCGTCTCGATGGACTTTCAGGAGCGGTACTGCCGCTTCCTGCACGACGACGATGGAAGTTGGTTGCTGCCGTGCGGCGATGAACGCCTGACGGTGGATGCATGGGCCAACGGGAAGAACGCCTACCTGCGTTCCGGCTCGCGGGTGCTGTGCAACTGGGTCGAGGTCATGAACCCGGATACGGCCCCCGGTGTGTGCAAGCGAAACAGCAGTTCTCATGGACGTGGCTTCGACCGCCGGTACGCGCCGAAGGAACGGATGGGCGTTGCCATCGCCTACAAGGACGGCGATTCCTTCTGCGTGGATGTGGCGGTATCCGGCCATTCCTACGCTACGCACGCGGATCGGACCTTCAACTGCAAGGTTAACCTGTCGAAGTTCGACGACAGCTGCTGGGACCACACCGACCTGCCCTTCCTATGCCTTGATGCGGTGGAGCCGGGCGAACTGCAGTGGTACATCCATCACCGTGGCAGCCGGCGCAACCACCTGGGCTACATCCGGTTCTTCAAGCAGGCGCTGAAGCACATTGAGCGCGAGCGAGCCGATGAACAGGACACTCGGACGCACCTGGCGCAGGCGCTGGCAGACGGCAATATCGCCGACCCGTTTGAACGCGACTCGATTGTCGGGCAGGCCGTGGTCGCATGGCGTGCAGCCAATCGTGGCAGGCCGCTGCCCCGTTTTGTGGGTGATGCTGCAGGCCCCGCATGGAAGTCCCTGCTCGACCAGATGTACATGCTGGCCGGCGAGGGCAAGCGGCGTGCCGCGGAGATCGAAGGCTTTCTTCACGAGACCGGTTTGGTGCCCCTACGGCTTGTGCTGTCCGGTAGCGCGAAGCTGGTGGTTTATGCCACCCCCGCCCAGACGAGCGCGACGACCGTCTTGAGGAGCACGCGTGGGTGCATCGCATCACTGTCGAGCGCGGCAAGACCAAGTACAGCGAGAAGAGCCGCCGCTGGGCCTTGCTACCGCAACAGGCTGCGTCGGAGACGACGTTGCATCAGTGGGATGGCGCAGACGACTGGGCCAAACGCACCTCGGCGTTTTCGTCTTACGAGCGCAAGGCGGAAGTGATGGCCGCGGCGAGCCGGTTTCTTGACCAGCTCAAGCCGTTCACGGCCACGATGAGCGAGGCTGAGCATAAGGCGCAGCTCGAGGATTGGCGCAGCGTCCGCCACGCAATCCTCGAAGACTCCAAGTTCGTGCAGAACCCGGCGATGGCCGTCCCCTTCGGCGTGGTGTACTACCCCAAGGCCAAGGAGCTGCGCTACCTGTGCGTGGGCGTTTACGCGGCGCACGCCATGCTCGGGCGGCTGGCACCCGATGTTGATGCCCGCGAGCGAGTGCGCGCTGCCTTCATCAAGCCGTATGCGAACAAGAGTACTGGCCGCCAGAAGTTCGATAGCGCGCTGACGGAGGAATTCAGCTGGTGCTTGCTGGAAGCCGCCGTCGCCCCGGCGGACAACCGCCATGGCGTATACGTCCATAGCGGTATCGGCATCGGCGTTGAGTCCATGGGTGGGCGGAAACATAGCCCACTACTGGCTGACTGGTTCGATGGCTGGCGAGAGGTCAGTAAGGATCGTGCCCGCGTCTGGATCGCGGACGGTGCGCTCGATGGGGGCGGACGTCTCGCCCTGGATGCTTTGCTGGGTATTCGGCTGCTCGAAGGTTACGAGCCGGTACGGTTGCGTGAGATCCAGCTGTCAGGCGGCGAGACCTTGCCGAAGTATTGCCACTGGCTTGATCTCTGCCCCGGCGCGGAGCCTCCCGGCGAACATGGTTCGTCCTGGTCTTCTTCTCGCGACGGCGAGATCAGGTTGCTTGTGGATTCGGTAAAGCCGGGAGGACACAGCGGCTACAGCACCTCCCAACGTGTTTTTCTGACCCGAGATGCGGCCCGTGCAGCGGCGAGGGAGTGGGCGAGCGCGCCACATCGCGCCATTCCCGCCACCGAGCTCCCTGATGCGCCCAAACCTCCAGATGGTTTTGAACGGTGGTTCCTCGTGGAGAGCTGCTGATGCCCGCCAACACCCTGAAACGCTGGGCGTGACGTAGTGGCTGCTCCCGCCTGGTCGATCGTCAAGCTTCGGGTCGCCTGGGGCGATGTTCCCGAAGTCGGTGACGAGCTGCGTTTCCGGTCCGGCCGGCGTTACCAAGTCGCCCACGTCGCCGGCAAAACGTTGCACTGCCTGGTCCTGCCTCCAGAGGCGCCTGTGACCGGCACGGTACTTCCGTGGATGTGGGCGCCGCGAAAGCACCGGCGCCCAACACGGTGACGGGATGAATACGTGCAATGCCGCCGGGGTTGGATGGGAACGATCCAATGCCGCCGATAAAAGGGGGAAACCGATGCTGAATCAACGATACCGCTGGATACCTGTCGCAGTGTCCACCGCCTTAGTGCTGAGCGCAGCCTGGTACATCTGGCCGAACTATGACGCAGAAGACGCCAGGGCCACAGCAAATGCAGGCCATGCCGAGGAAGCGCTTCGCTCGCACATCAAGACGGCCGATCGGCTCGCGGATTCGTACGCGGCCTTTCAGTCGCTCTCCGCGTCGGAGGCCAGGGTTCTTTCGCTCTACGACCCTTGCTACGACACGATGGACGGCAAGGTCTGCAAGGCGGTCAAGGTGCAGGACGAAATTCGGGTCCGCCGCCTCCAGTACCTCGACAAGGCCGCCGCGCAACACAGTCGTGATGCTTTGCTGTTCCTGTTCGTCGTGGGCCACGACGAGGGCGACGGCGATCACTCGACGCTCCGTACCAAGCACGTCAAGACGTTGTTCGACTACCTCGATAGCGCGCCAAACGCCGAACTGGATGGGCCTCTGCTGATGAAAGCAGGCGAGCTCGCGCTCGCCGGCACTGCGACCATGCGCGACGTTCGCCGTGCCATTGGCTTCTACGCTCGGGCTTGGGCCCTGGGTACCGACGGGGCTGCTCAAGCCGCGGCCGCCGCCTTCGTAAAGATTCGTGACACCCCAAATGCCTACCTGTGGGCGCTGCGGTGCACCGGAAATTGCCAGCGCGATTCCTGGACAGCGCTCGACCAGCTCGAGAAGGATCTTTCCCTGGATGAGATCCAGCAAGTGCAGAAGCTTGCGCCTGTCGTTTCGGTGATCGAAGTCAGTTCCAGCGGAGCTTGACCTATGGCCCTCAAGCAAATGCCGAGCAGCATGGCCACGCTGGCGCTGCTCATTGCGATCGCCGCCGGCGTCGCTGCAGCGGCGCCGACAAAATCCTCCAGTTCCGGAGGGTCTCGCATCTCGTTGAGCAAGAGCCCGTCGGCGCGAGTAGAGCGGCCCAAGCCGACGGTCACCTATCGCGCGACCACGCGGCGCTACTCGACGCGGCCACAGCCGTCGACCGGTACGGGCCGTACTCGCGCCAAGTCATCAGCAGCCGGGTCGACCGAGGCGTCTGGCGCTGACGGCTTTTCTTCCACTTCACGCCGTGAACGCCCGCCGCTGACTCCTCGTCAGTCGCTGTTACCGCCGCGTGGAGCCCAGCCTTCGCCGATGCTCACGCAGCTGATCCGCGAAAAGGAAAGCAGCAGCGGTCCGGGTTGGGTCGGGACTGCATTCCTGGTCGCGCTGCTCAGTCGCCACGACCTGTCTGCCGATGATCGCCGGTGGATCGAGAGCCGCCTGAGCTCCGTGTCTGCTGCGCGCGGCGCGAATGGGGCCGAGGCGGACACCTCGCCGTCAGCGTTGCCCAAAGTCATCTACGACATCCAGGGCCTCGATAGGCCACTGGTGGTACGTCGGTCCGGGTCGATCAGGGCGGTAGCACATCATACCGGCGCAAGCGCCGCCTTGCCGATCGAATGCCGCCTGCCGGAGGCGGCCGTGGAGCGGCAAGGCGGCGGCGTGGTATTGACCTGGACCCCCGAAAGGTCGGCGTCTCGCTGTTGAGCTGCGATGTCCAGCAAGGGGTATCCGAGGAGCGTCGTCTTGTACGAGTGGTCGCTCCACCGTGAACGCCAGGCCTGCGGCCGCCGCATTGCCTCAGCCATCGACCGCCGTTGGATATGACCCAGCGGCCAAACCCACTCACCGTGCCGCGCACCCAACCTCCAGGAAGCCCACCATGTGGTTCAAGGACCTTCAGCCCTATCGCATCACCGACCTCGCCAAGATCGACCTCGCCACGCTCGACGCCGAGCTGAAGAAGCGCAGCTTCGTGCCGGCCGGCTCGCTCGACCGGCTGACGGCCGGCTGGATCGCGCCGGCGGCGCACGCGCCCGACATCTTCGCCTTCGCCAATTCGGGCGCCGTGCTGATCGCCCTCAAGACTGAGGAAAAGCTGCTGCCCTCGAGCGTGGTCAAGGAATCCGCCGAGGAGCGCATCGCCGACATCGAGTCCAAGGAATTCCGCAGGGTCAGCAAGAAGGAGGCCAAGGAGATCCGTGAGCGCATCGTCGAAGAACTGCTGCCGCGCGCTTTCTCGCGTTCGCGCGTGCTGCGCGCGCTGATCGATCTCAAGGCCGGCTGGATCTGGGTCGACAGCGCCACGCCGGCCAAGGCCGAGCTGCTGGTGCAGTTCCTGCGCGAGACGCTGGGTTCGCTGCCGACCAAGCTGGCGCAGACCCAGCTCGACCCGGTCACCGCCATGAGCACGTGGCTCGATCAGAGCGCGCCAAGCAATTTCACCATCGACGCCGACTGCATGCTGAAGGCGCCCGGTGAGGGCGGCGCCCAGGTCACCTGCCGCCGCCACGACCTGAATTCCGACGAGGTGAAGCTGCACCTCAAGAGCGGCAAGATGGTGATGCAGCTGGCGCTGTCCTGGGACGACCGCATCGCCTTCGTGCTGACCGAGAAGCTACAGATCAAGCGGCTGCAATTCCTCGACCTGCTGCAGGACCAGCTGAAGGATTCGGACGCCGAGGACGCCGCCGCGCTGTTCGATGCCAGCCTGACGCTCCTGGTGCGCGAGGGTCGTGGCCTCTTGGCTGCTGTGATCGAGGCGCTTGGCGGTGAAATCGGGCTGGAGGTTGCGCAATGAAACTGATCAAGGCCCTTCTGCTGGACCAGGTCGGCGTGGCGTCGGCGGCTCGGCGTCAATGCCTTGCTCGAGTTGCAGCAGCCAGGCGTTGGCGTCGGCTTCGGTTATGTGCCGCCCCGTGACGCAGTAGTCATTCCACGCGTTGAGGCCGTCCTGCAGAAAGGCCATCCGCTTCACGCTTCGATCGCTGGTCTCTTCCATAGAACGTCGCTCCAGATACTCTGCCATGTTGGCCTAGATGTTCGCTCTGACCAAGGGAATTCACTGATGTCTTCCACTTTCACACGCGCCGCGGCGCTCCTCGAGCTGGACGGCAATATCGTCCTGTTGCAGCTCTCGTCGGCCGCATGGCACCAGGTCCTTGCCATCGCCGCCCAAGAGAGCGGGGACGGCAGGTTGCCCGTCGCAATGGTACCCAACCAGGCAGTGCTCGATCTCCTGGACCGCGCAGTGCTCAAGGGGAGCAGCTGAAATGGTGCAGCCGATCAAGCCGCGGTACTTGACCGTCGTCTTCGAGGTCGACGATCCGGCACTCTTCGCAGGATTCTCCGCGCCGCTGTTCGCCTCGCTGCGCGGCGAGCCGGCTGTTCCAGGTGCGCGGGTTACCGCTGCATCGCTCGAGGATGAAATTGCTCGGGTCGAACAACTGGAAGCGTCGGTGGATACGCAGGGGGCACTTGATGGCTAAGGGTTCAACTGGGCCAAATGCCATTCGACATACGGTCTTTCTTTGGATGACATTGCTGATCGATTCAGCTACGTGGCCATTGCGTTCATCGTTATCGCGCTTTTGTCGAACATCATTTGGCGTCGGTTCAGCAACAGCGATTACTCGACGACGCCGCGGAGCTGGGTTCGACCGGGTGGTTGATTAGTTACTGTATTGCTCACCATCCAGGCCGAACAAAAATCAAGAAGGGGTAGATGTGAGTTATATCGCTAAAATTCTTGTAATTTTCGTGGGTATGATTGCCATTGTCGGTTTAACTATATACGGCGACAAAACGGCATCAACGTCGGACATTGCAGACGCTATTCGCCGCTCGCAAGATGCGGGGCCGCTCGCTGCTACGACGCTTCGCGACGCTTTACTGCTTAATCGCACGCCAACCAATGGTGAGCTTCAGGTCCTGCAGCTCCGTGCAATAGCGGCACAGCGCGCGGCCAACGAACGATCAAAGCAGGCTCGTGACACGGATTTAGTACGCAGGACGTTAGATCCGTCATCTGCACACGGCAAGGAGGCAAGCCGGTGAGCGTTCTGTTGTGGATTTCCATTGCAGGAAACGTCGTACTCGGCGCCGTTTTGTTCCTGGCGGTGTATTGGTTTTGTCGAGAATGTAATTCTATGGACAAGTGTCTGGAAATCGAACGGAAGGAAGCTGTCCGTTATCAGCGAAATTTCGACCTGATGCACGCGGATTACAACGCGTTAGCGGAGGCTGTTGCCACTAGCCTTGAAGAGATCCGAGACGACATCAATCGCAACTATCAGCACACTCATGACTGGCATGTATTGGATAGGTTCGCTCATGCGCTACGACGAGACCTTGCTGCGCGACCAGCAGGTGTACCAGGCATTTGGTCCTTGAATCACTACGACCTGCGTGACGTAGAGGAGGCTGGCTTCAAACTGGACGGTGGGATGATGAATCTGGGCCAGCTGTTGGCATTCGCGTGGCACCAGCACACGATGGCAAGGACGCGTGCGATTCAGTTATTTGAGGTGGTCCGGCAGCCGTGTGGGAATGGCGCCGCCGATCAAGCACTCTGGCTGAGCAAGACCCTGGCGATGTACGAGCTGATGTGTGATCGAAACAAGGATCTCGCGATAGAGCGATTGGCCGCCGTGATGGACGCGTGGAGATTCGTATCTGCCGAGTCGGCGGTGGCCGTCATCCAAGATAGAGATGCCTAATGGTCATTCAGCATGTATGTACGCGTCGCGGGCGTGGCGAATACGAATATCGTGGCTTCGCCGTCTATATCAATCCAGCCTATCGACCAGGCTACCTGGGGCGTTGGCATGTCGGACTGGGTCAGGAATGCCATGTCGAGGCCAACTTGAAGGCATGCATGCACTGGATCGATCAGCGCATGGAGCAAAGCGACCTATTCGAAAGTGAAGAAATGGAGGTGATGCCATGACATATACATTGAGCCGGGCTGATCTTGCATCGGTGTCGCAGCTGGAAGAGGCATTCGGCACCGATCGGCTGCTGCCAGCCTGGGAAAACATCCCCGAAGATTTCCGCAGTGGCCGCAACGTCTACAAGGACATACTGGAGGCGCTGTTTTTCGGCCATTCAATGCCACCAGGTCGCCTGAAGTTCTTGCTGGGCTTCGATGATGATGCGGCACCGTCCGACCTGAACACGTGCGTTCGCGCCCACCTAAAGTCTTGGGCACCGAAGCACGAGCACAAGATGGCCGGTATCGCCTACATGATGTCGCTCGTCTGCGCATTCCACTCGGACCCGCATGATGGAATTGGGCCTATGACCTATCCAACAAATCCCGCCACCCGACCTCGCTGACATCGGATGATGTCCGGCCAAGTCGGGTGGCGGCCTACTACATCGTCGCGACTCCAGAGCACCAATAGGTAGGACCGTCCTGGCCGGCACCTGTCACGTAGATTGAGAAGTAGCCCCTTGCTCTGTCTCAACTGAAAGCTTCCCGAGGCCGGGAAGGGGCCTGTCTGCACGAAGCTCACAGTCATAGTCCCGACTTGGTTGGGCACGCTCGAGGCCCATCGGCATGGGGAGGCGTAGCGGTGGGTGGTTGTTACCCAATACGTATTCCACATCGATAGCTGGATAACCGGGAACGTTGAGCCGAGCTTTCTTCGCGACCATGGCGGTCTCCTTGGCGGTTGAACGAGACCCAAGCCTACGACACCGAGGCGGGGCGATTTTCCGCAGGTTTCCGATTTCCGATCCCGGGGCCAACACGGCCTTTCCCGTCATACAACGCGCGCGTTACCACATCGCAGACCGGTCGTTTGTCGAGAGTTTCGACTTGGCAGGTCGCCAGCCGCATTTTTGAGGTAAATAGATAACTATTGACTTCGTTGTCATGGATGGCGCAGGATTGACCTATGGCGATTCGCCATCGCGCCCATTCCGACACCAGGGCGTACTTTCAACGAGGACATCAACATGGCAAAGCATTACGTCATCGCAACCTGCCTTTCTTACACACCCGGTGGCCACCAGGTGCAGCAGGGCGAAATCGTCTCCACACATGCTCAGGCCTATCACGCGCACAACAAGGCCGACGAATACAACAAGTACAACCACGCTCGCGGCCTCAAGGTGCACTTTGGGGCGATCGAAAGCGAGCAGACGCTGGCCAAGGGCAGCGTCCATGCCCAGTTGGCCGAGAGCTTCATGACGGATCGATTTGACGACTTCGCGACCCAGACGATGAAGAGCGTGCTCCATCCAGGCTGGCGCGGCGGTAAGCCGGAAAGCGACGAAGAAATCGGCTGGGCACTCGAGGCGTTGGGCCTGCAGATGGAGCAGCTGCGCGAGCGGTATGGGACCCG
This sequence comes from Chitinimonas koreensis, assembly GCF_014353015.1. NCBI lineage: Bacteria > Pseudomonadati > Pseudomonadota > Betaproteobacteria > Neisseriales > Chitinibacteraceae > Chitinimonas > Chitinimonas koreensis. Next base: position 3,945,278 of record NZ_CP060704.1, on the reverse strand, counting down.
GGCACAGGACGAACTCGAGGCCGCGATGGTGAACCAGATTGAGCTGGCGGAGAGCAGGGCACGCGTGCGGGCCGTCAAGGCCGACCTGGCGGCCGAGCGCAGCCAGTTCACCTATAGCTTCCCCGCCGTAGCCGGCCTGCAGGCTGGCCGGGCGTACTACGCCGCGCAAGTACCGTACAGTGCGCTGGTGAAGCTGTTTACTTTCAACGACGACGACGTCGTGCCGGCGCAGCTGCGCGCCCAGCGGATCCTCAACGAGCGCCGCGCCGAGGCGATCGGCGACTACCTGGTCGAAAATCCATCGGACTACGTGCTGCCGGCGATCACCGCCAGCGTATCGGCGGAGATGAGCTTCGAGGCGGTGGCGGTACCAGGCGGGGCAGGGCGCATTGGGCTGCTGCATATCCCCATGGAAGCGACGATCCTGATCAACGACGGGCAGCACCGCCGGAAGGGCATCGAGGCGGCGCTGGCGCGGCGGCCGTCGCTGCGCGACGAGACGATCACGGTGACCATCTTCTTCGACCAAGGCCTCGAGCGGTCCCAGCAGATGTTCGCCGACATCAATGGTAAGCAGGTCAAGCCGTCGTCGGCGATCAACGCCCTGTACGACCGCCGGAACCCGTTCAATGCCTGGGTGTTCTCGGTGCTGGCCTTGCTGCCCGACGTCGGCGCGCGTGTCGATGCGGAGAATTCGAGCGTCGGTGTCAAATCGCACAAGCTGTGGAGTCTGATCGCGATCAAGAAATTCCTGTCCATCCTTACCGGCGTCACCGAGCAGAACGTCGACCAGGTCGAGTTGAGCCAACTCCGGCAGATCGACGAGTTCCTGGTTCAGTTCTTCGCTGCATGCCGGACCCACATCCCCCAGTGGTCCAGCATGGTCGACGGCAGCGTCGCCGCTTACGATGTGCGGGAAGGGTTCGTCATCGGTCACGCGGTGTGGCTGGAGGCGCTGGCCGTGTTCGCCAGGCGCGCGATGTTCACCGGTTACATCATGAGCCACGGCACCCCGGAAGAGGGCATCATTCGACCCGAGATCGCGCTTTGGGAACGACTCGAGGCCTTGGCCAAGGTCGACCCGCGCAAGGAATCGCTGATGTGGGCCAACCGCTGCGTCGTGCTCGGAAAAATGCAGAAGACGGCCGACGGGGTGAAGAGCACCGCGGCGAAGCTGCTGACCCTGGCCAACGTGCCGCTGACCATTGAGATGCGTGAGCTTGAGGTGCGGCTCGCCGCGTAGCGTGGAGGTGTGGAGCGCCGGTTCCGACGCCGGCGCCCCACGCTATCGAGGACATCGATAGGAAGGAAAAGTGTAGCAGATGCAACCTACCGACCGGCTGACCGCCGAGATGTTGACTGCCATGCTGAGCGTGACGCGCATCACCAGCGAGAACATGCAGCGCGCGCTGCATGATCACCTGGTGCTTGGAGATCCGCAGGCGACAGCGGCCGCACGGTATGGCTATTCGAAGCAGCAGCTCAATGTCCACGTCCGCCACATCAACGGCAAGATCAGACCGGCGTTTGATCACTATGCTGAACTGGTGTCGATAGCCACGTCGGCGGGGGGCGCCGGCGATACGACGGCCGCCCTGCCGGCTCAAAGATCATGAAGGGGAGATACTTGAAACGCCCTACCTTTCAACAGGTTGCGGTCGCCTTTTGGATATCGGCTGCCGTGGTGCTTGCCGTGCTGTCGCGCACTTGGTCGGCCGCGGCCGTACCTCTCGCCGCTGGCTTCCTCATGATGGCGCCGGGCCTTGCCGCGCGCGGACGGACGTCGATCAACAAGACGCTACGGGTCGTGTCAGGGATCGTTCAGGCGGTATGGTGGGTATCAGTGGCTATGATAGTGGTGGGGGGCGCCGAGCGTCTTTACTACATCAACGGCGCGACCTATCCCCGTTGGCTGATCACTGGCGAGTTACAGCAGCTCGGCATCGACGGCATCAACCAGCTGCGTGCGACCGAGTGCCGTGGTCGCTTCCCCGTCGAGGTGACACGTAAGGAAGACGGCTATCTGGTTCGCTGTGGTGTCATGTGGTGGGACAGTAAGACCTATTTCACTGTTTTTGACCCGGCGAAATAACAGGGCTAGTGATTTAAGCTGGTTGCGAGAACTCAAGTGTAGCGATAGCGTCTCGCCGGCGTCGGCGTCGGCTGACGGGCGTTCATGGAACTGGTAGTGTGAAAGAGCGTTCATGCCTACCGGTGCGGCCACCGATGCCATGTCGAGTCGTTAGGACAGCCGGCGTTCTGTCGGCTGGCGGATGGTTCCTCCGCTTGGGTGATGTATCCTTGACGGTTTCTGTACTATCGTTACAGCTGTATCCTTAGAATAGGACGGCTCCATCTTTACGAGATGGACGTTCTTTAAACGCGTTATTTAAAGGGATTTCCGTGTCTGTTCCAGCTGCCAATGCACTTCACGCAACTATGGAGCGCTTAAATAAAGCGGTTGTGGGTAGTGAGCGTCCTGATCTATTTTTTAAGAATCGTATTCGTACGGATGCCAAGGCGGCAATGAAGGCTGATCCATATGGCGCGCATACATGCCTCGGTTTATTGGAGGCTTTGGATGGTAGGGAAGAGTCTGCGCACGATCACTACCGCGTCGCTCGTCAGCACGTACAAAGTCGCGAAGACCTTAGTGCTTATTATTTTAATTACGCGATGTTATGTGGCCTCCTTCATGACGTTGATGGCGCGCTCGAACAGATTGACAAGGCAGTGACTGGAGCACCCGGCGATCCTACATTTGTGCGCTACGCCATGTTTGTTGCATTGCAGGCGGGAGATTTACCGCGCTCCGTTGCTCGGGCCGACGAATTGCTTGCGATGATGAAAAATAACGACAACCAAGCTTCGGCTGGGGAGGCCCTTCGTATCCGTAGGGCCGAGTATTTGCTAAACAAACAAGATGTCAAAGACGGAGAGATTCGCGCGCTGTGTATTTCTGCAGCCAAAATATTGCGCGAACAGGATGTTTGGGACACTGCTTGGAGTTGTGATGTGGTGGAGTATGAGGGACTTGAAAGTATACGGTTGAATATAGATACTCCTGAATTGAATGTCGCTCAGGCAATTGGCCTGCAAAGGCTGTTGGATGAGGCGGTCTTCGAGGTTTGGCCGGACGACCGCCATTATGACGCAATAGGTGTTGGATTTACGCCGGGGCACGTATGAGTTGCTGCGCACAGGATATTCTAGAACTTGCGAAGTCGCTAGATTTAAATGGGGGTGAAGTTAGTTGTCGTAACGTGGCCAGTAGGGCCTATTATGCACTATTTCACTGTGCGACCAATGCGCTTCCGATAACGCAGCATGACCAGCGCTGCGCTAGTGCGCACGAGAAACTTATTGGTGAGTACCATAGAGCATCTAGGGGCTTGGCAGTGGGCGAACCGAAGCTCGCCTTATTGCTGAAGCGCTGGGTCGGCTCAAGGCTGCGCGTGTGTTAGCAGACTATCGCCTTAGTACCAACTTCTCGGAAGTTAATGCGAAAAAAGCAATAGTTGATGCTGAGGTGGCCTTCGCGGAGGTTGCCCGCTATGTAGAAAAACTGCAGGCTGGGCCGGCGAACCCTGCCGAAGGTTGATTGTCGGGCAGTCAATATCCGGAGTTTTTGCAGTTACTCTTGGTAAGCAAAAGGTGGGATGGGTAGCGTAGTGGTCGCCCCCGTGATCCAAGCTGCCCAGCACTTCATCATATTTCTACGCTCATTTAAATGGAGGGCGTGATTATATGCTGTGTGGCTTTTATCTTTCTTTTTATGGGCCAGTTGCGCATCGATCCAATCTGTAGGCCATTGCAGTTCATGCATATGTGTAGAGAATGTCGTCCGAAAACCATGTCCTGATGTTTCACCTCCGAGTGCATATAGCATTTTATTTATCGTTGACTCGCTGATTACTTCTCCAGTGCCACTGCTTCTAAGGATCGGGAATACGTAGCGACTGTTGGGTGAAGTCTGCAATGAAAGTTCGATCGCTTTTCTTAGTAGTTCAACTACAGGAGGTGCGAGTGGTACTACATGAATACGGCGCATCTTCATCTTGGCTGCTGGTATAACCCAAATGCCTTCGTCTAGTCGTAGTTCAGTCTTCTCCATGAACCGAACCTCTTTGGTGCGGGACGCCACCAGCATCAATACTTGCGCGGCAATGACGATCGATGGATGGCCTCTGTATTGGAGTATTGCCTTATATAGCTCTGGCGGGGATGCGACGACCCGCTTATGTGCAGGCTGCGGTGTCTGTATATAGCGGCGAAGTGGAAATGTCGGATCATCAGGGCGCAGCTCTTGAATAATGCCATAGCGAAAGACCTGGCCGGCGAAGCTTCTTACCCGAGAAGCTGTGACAAGTGTTCCTCTCTTTTCAAGGCGATCCAGTATCACCTTGATGGCCGATGTTTTAATATCTGCAAATGGGACATTTCCCAAATCTGGAAACACGTGGCGCTCAAGGTGATAAAGGCCGTCTTTCGCGGACTTGGTCTTTCCTTGAGCCTCCAATTTCTGGATCAGTTCCCGTGCCACTGCTTCGAACGTATGGCTGGCCATTTCTGCGCGCACAAGCCGATCGAGTTTACGCTCGGTTGTCGGATTCTTGCCCTGCTTGATCAGAGCCTTCGCTCTATCTCGCTCGATTCGCGCATCAGCCAGCGATATTTCGGGGTAGGCGCCAATCGCAAACACGCCCTCGCGGCCGTTCAGGCGATACTTCAGGCGCCAGAGCTTTGCACCTGCTTTGGTATGCAGCAGATAGAGGCCTCCGGCGTCGGCGAGCTTTGTGTCCTTGTCAGTCGGCTTGAGCTGCCGCAGCTTCGTGTCCGTCAGTGCCATGCCCAGATGCCCCGTGAGTACCCCGCGGATACCCCCAAAATGTGTGGATGGGCGTGGATTGTAGTGGATGGGCGTGGAAACGTTAAGCAGTGAAGGCGTTGATACTACTTGGTTTCATGGATGGCGGTGGACTGTCGTGGAAACGTATACCGCTGAATGAACTTCAACGAGATCAAGGATTATCAGGATCTTGCGGATACGGTCAGCGTGGCCTGAGTTCAGCTAAGTGCGGGAAGGGCGTCAGGCTCGATCCAGCCTGATGTCCCGTACCGTTAGCGATGGAAAAGCCCGTCATTCATGGCGGGCTTTTTCTTTGTCTTGAGCCATGCGTTTTATTGATATGACATCGTGATAAACTGGCGTGGATATTGGGTGGCATGACCGAGCGGCTGGCTGCACATATTAAATTTCGGGCAGGACGGCTCAAATATTGAAAGTACGATTTCATATCGATCAATGGCTGAGCTGTCAGGAAGACCCGAAAAACCGCGTTCTGCTCTTTGTTGGCCGCTGCATGATTACGACTTTCCTTCAGTCCTCACCAGCAGAAATTCATGATGAATAACAGATACATGCCCGGTTTTCCGGCCGTTCGGGCGCCCGGTTTTCGCCACGCTTGTTTCCGATGCCGGGTGATGCCATGAAGCGGCGCTGGGTTGCATTGAGCGTCTTGGCTTCTCTCGTCCTCGGGGCGGCGAGTGCGTCGTGGTTCTGGCTCGACTTCGGCACGCAATTCAGGGAACCCGGCGTGCGCCTGCGGGCGGAGGCCGACATCGTGATGAAGATCGCCGTCCTGCATCAGCTCCGCGCCGGCCGGGCCGGTGATGCGACATATCTGCTGGAGAAACAGCTGGACGGCGATCTCCTCTACGCCGCCACGCTTGCACGAGACGGGCAGCCTTTCGGTACGAGTACCGGCCGGGCCGTGGCGAGGGACATGACGGCGAGGGCGAGCGCAGGTCGTGCCCCTGCCGAAGACGTGCGCGATGCGGTCCAGCAGACGTTTCATCTGACCCTGCCGCCCGCGGCGGCGGTCCAGGCGCAACCCGCCGCGTCGCCGGACCCGGCGCGCACCGTCGTTCCGGCGCAATGAGCGCCCGGCGCAGGTCGCCGATGTTCGAATCCTGCCGCCGCTAGACCCGGAAAAGCCCACCTGCGACGGTGGGCTTTTCCGTCGGCGCGCGTCGTCGATCCGGCGCGCCCGGGCTTGCCATACCGAGTGTCTCGCTAGCGTTGCGGGAAATGCTCGACATGGATCTCGCCGCGCCGCCCGAAATATTGCACCTGACGGCCGTCGATCCAGACCAGGTAGCCGACGCAGCCGGCCGCCATGGTGAGCCGCATGAAGTCGGGGTAGGCCACCTCGCCGCGCTGGGCGCCGCGTACGGCGGCGGCGACCGCTTCGGCGTTGAAACCGTCGGCGATCGCGATGTCCGGCGCCGGCAGGTGCAGCGCGTGCACCGTGTCGTCGGCGAGGTAGTAGGCCGTCTCGCGGCGGCGGTAGTCGGCGTGGTAGGACGCTACGCCGGCCGCCGCCAGCCCCCGTACCACCGAGCCGAAATCGATCGTGCCGGCGTGCGATCGCCGGGCGTAGTCCTCAATGGCGGCCTGCGCCGTCGTGTCTTGCTGCATGGGTCTGCTCCTGGGGTGGGGCGCTCAGTCGAGCGGGATGGTCTTCAGCTGCCGGTGCCGGACGATGTCCTGCATGGTCGCCGCCAGCTCGGCGCGCACCGGCCCGGGCAGGTGGCCGAAGAATTCGGCGTCGTTGCGGTCGGCCAGTTCGGCCAGCCGCGGCACCAGCGCGTGGCCGGCCGGCGTCAGCGCGACGGCGTGCTGGCGCCGGTCGGCCGGGTTGACCGTGCGCGCCGCCAAGCCCTTGGCCTCGAGCCGGTCGAGCAGCTTGGACACCGCGCCCTTGCTCATGCCGATCGCCTGCGCCAGCGCGCCCGGCGTGTCGATTTCTGCCCGGTACAGCGCGCGCAGCGCCACCCATTCCGACACCGTGACGCCGGCCGCCTCGACCTTGCGGCGGAAGGCGTGCGAGACATGGTTGGAGACGAAGCGCAGCCAGTAGCCGAGATGGTCTTCGAGCTCGCTGACCGGTGTCGGCGGAGGCGTGGCGGACATGCGGAATCCTTGCGGGGCAGGGTGGAAAGCACCGTTGCCTGGGCGGCCGGCGGCGATGCCGGTAATTTAGTTTCCTAGGAAACTATTGTCAACGGCCGGGGGCGGCAGGACTTCGGGTGACCGGACCGTCGGCCGGAGGCGGATTGGCACGGGTCAGGGGTTGCCGTACGCTTTGCCTCCCTTTCGAGGATGAAGACATGAACCCAATCAGATGGTCGGTCGGGCTGGGTCTGGCCCTGCTCGCGATCGGCCCGGCAGCGGCCGAAGAGCCGGTCGAGGCGGCGCAGATCGACGTGACGGCGCACCCGGTGGCCCTGCTGCCCTATCGCAAGGTCTACGAGGCGGCCAAGCGGGTGCGCGACGCCAGCGGCGGGCAGATCGCCTTCGCGCTGCGGCTGCGGGCCAAGGACGGCACGCCGCCCTTGAGCGACGTGCGCATCTCCCTGGCCAGCGAGCGCGAGACCTTGCCGCTCCCGGTGCGGGCCGGCTGGATCGTCGTGGTCCCGGTCGACGAGCGCATCGCCGCCGAGAACGGCGACTTCCTGCTGAACCGCAAGAAGGGCACCAGCCAGGCCTCGGTGGTGCTGTTGCCCACGGTGGCCGACGATGCCTGGACGGTAGGCCGGATGCGGCAGGTGGTGGCCAGCGGCCAGCAGGTCAGGGCGCAGGTGCCCTGGTTCCTGCGGCTGTTCGCGCCCGATATCCATAGCGTGTCGGTCTGCGGCAGGGCGGCCGGCATGGCGATCGTGCTGCTGCGCGGCGATGTGCCGGAAGCGACGGTGACGGCCGACGCCAAATCCCGCAATGACGCGGACGAAACGGTGTACTGCAAGCATTTCGACGGCAAGGACGGCTTCGACGAGGCGCTGCGGGTGCAGGTGCCGAGCGGTGCGGAGGTCCTGCTGCTGTAAGCGGTGCAGCAGGGCCGAGCCCTTTCCCGTGCCATGCCGTAGAAAATCGTAATCGACGGCAACGGACTCCGGATGCCGGGAGCCTGTCCCGTATTGCCGGCAGTGAGGATGAATATATCGATCCATCGCCCGATTGATATATTCAGGATTCGCGCGAATCCCCGGATTCGATCGAAAACCGGGCGGTATCGCAATAGGAATATGGTTGCCCCGATATCCGCTGAAATACCGTGCTTTCCTGGGTAATATTCCCCGAGATAATGAATGGACTTGCCGAGGGCTGTCTATTTTTCCATGGTGGCCATGGGCCGGCGATCGCCATTCTCACGCGCTCAATCCTGTTCCCGGCCTTGTGCGACCAGGACAAAAGGCAAATCTGCCGACATTTCCCGCACCGGTCTGTCGTTCGACCAATCCGGTTCGGTCAGGCCTTTCCTTGTATTTCTGTCGGCTTGACGCCTGGCTTGCCGGCTGTTAAATCCCATGCCGCTGACAATGACGGATCGATTGGACCGCGCGGTCGGCAAATTGAATCTTCGATCTGGCTGTTCCGACTCGTGCAATGCCGCCGCATCGGCTGGCGGCTGAAATCGATGGCTCATCGAGTATTTTAAAATATGAGGAAAATCTGATGAAAAAGGCTTTATTGCTGTTGCCGATTTGTTTCATGTTCGGTTGTGCTGCCCGCGATGGGCTCAATGATCTTCGCACCTCGGTGCGGAACGGTTTCCAGGGCATGCAGATCGAGGTCAGCCCCGCCGTGTCGAATGTGGCGAAGCTGGAAGACCTGAAACTGCAGGCGGTTCTCGACGACCGGTTCGCCCTGACCGGTTTCGTGACCTATCCCAAATCGTGCAAGACCCTTTTGACGATGAATGCCCGGTTCTACAGCGCCAACGGCACGGCGCTCGGCAGCGCGCCGGCTACGGTGATGGCCTACAAGGGCGGCGATCGCTCGAAGCTGCAGGCCTCGTTCAAGCAGATCGCGCGTGATCGGAGCGAGCTGATCGGCAAGGTGGTGGTCGAGGACCTGAAATGCCTGTAGGCGCCTGATCCCGTCCCGAGCCTGTCGCCACCGCTGACGCCCGCCCGCTTCGGCGGGGGCGCCGGCGGGCCTTGAGTGGCTCGCGGCGGCGGCGGGTTGCAGATGCTGCGCCGTCGTCGTGTCGATGCGGGCAAGCATGAAAAAGCCGCCCATCGGGCGGCTTTTTCATGGGCGGCGCAGTGCGATCACCAGGGTTGGCGATTGCCCGGGCGGCCTTGGCGCTTGCCGTTGCCATTCCCGTAGCTGTTGCCGTTGCCGTCGGGACGGGCCTGGCGGCGGCGGCCTTCGCCGGCGTTGCCGCCGTGCAGCGTCAGCTGCGGCTGTTCGAAGTAGACGGTGGCGTCGGCTTCGAGGCCCTTGAACTGGCGCTTGCGCGGGGGCTGGTTGTTGCCGCCGGCGTTGGCGGTGTTGAAGTCCGGCTGGACTTCGTCCCAGTTCGGCTTCTCGCCGCGCGGCTTGCCGCCGGCCGCGGCCGGCTTGCGGTTGAAATCGCGTTCGCCAGCAGGCTTGCGGTCGCCCCAGGCCTTGCGCTCGCCGGCCGGCTTCTCGCCCCAGGTCTTGCGCTCGCCCATCGGACGGTCGCCTTGCGGGCGATCGCCCTGCGGACGGTCGCCGTAGCTCTTCTCGCCATACGACTTCTCGCCGTAGGGCTTGCGCTCGTCGAAGCGCTTGGTGTCGCGCTGCGGACGATCGCCGAACTTGCGGCCGCCGTCGCGCTTGTCGCCGAAGCGGCTGCCGTTGCTCGGACGCGGCTCGAAGCGCGCTTCCAGGCCGTCGAGCTTGTACGGGTTCAGCTTGCGGCCGATGAACTTCTCGATGCGGCGCAGCGCCGGCACTTCGTGCTTGGCGGCGAAGGAGATGGCGATGCCTTCGCGGCCGGCGCGGCCGGTGCGGCCGATGCGGTGCACGTAGTCCTCGGCGAACTTGGGCAGGTCGAAGTTCACCACGTGGGTGATGCCGGCCACGTCGATGCCGCGGGCGGCCACGTCGGTGGCGACCAGCACGTCGATCTCGCCGCTCTTGAGGCGGGCCAGCGTGCGGGTGCGCTCGCGCTGCTGCATGTCGCCGTGCAGCGCGGCGGCCTTCTTGCCCTGGCCCAGCAGGCGGTCGGCGAGGTCGCCGGCGTCGACCTTGGTGGCGATGAAGATGATGGCCTGGCCGACCGTGTCGTCCTCGAGGATGCGATCCAGCAGCTTGGCCTTGTGGGTGATGTCGTCGGCGTAGTGCAGCTTCTCGACGATCTGTTCCTGGCGGCGGGCCGGCGGAGCGATCTCGATGCGTTCGGGGTCGTTCAGCAGCGACTGGGCGATGGTGGCGATGTCGCCGTCCAGCGTGGCCGAGAACAGCGCGGTCACGCGTTCCTTCGGCAGCTTGGCGGCGATGGTGGCGATGTCGTCGCGGAAGCCGAGGTCCAGCATGCGGTCGGCTTCGTCGAGCACCAGCATCTCGAGGCGCGACAGGTCAATGCGGCCGCGCTCCATCAGGTCGATCAGGCGGCCCGGGGTGGCGACCAGGATCTCGAACGGGTTGGCCAGGAGCTTGATCTGCAGCGGGTAGGGCATGCCGCCGACGATGCTGACGACCTTGGCGTACTTGATCTGCTTGCCGTAGTTCTCGGTGGCGGTCTTGATCTGGGCGGCCAGCTCGCGGGTCGGCGACAGCACCAGGATGCGCGGGCCGCGGCCCGGCTTTTCGGATTTCTCGGTCAGGAAGTTGAGCGCCGGCAACATGAAGGCGGCGGTCTTGCCGGTGCCCGTGGCGGCCGAGGCCATCACGTCACGACGGGCTTGCAGAACCGGGATCGCAGCGGCCTGGACGGGGGTCGGCTCGGTATAGCCGGCGGCGGTCAGGGCGTTGAGAATGGGTTGGGCAAGGCCGAGGTCGGCGAAGGTGACTTGAGTCAAAGCGGTTTCCTAGGTTGGATGCATCCGTCCGACGAGCGGAATTGGATGCGGAAACGAAACCCGAGCATGCCGCCAAGACAGAAACTTAAGCCCCATTGCTGGGCCCACGGCCTGACAAGCCGTAGCGCGGCGAGCGCGGATATTCGTCGTCGTACTGATAAAACAGCCCGTTCGGGGCACGAAAGCTGGGATCAGCAGGGCCGGCCAGTGGGGCGGCGGTATTGCTGGATCGGCAGCGCCAGCATCGACGCTAACCGGAAGAAGCGCCAAGACGGTGAGACTGCAGCGGCGCGGAGGTCAGGTATCGATGACGTCGAATCACGATTGCGATGCGACGGCGCGCATTATCCTGAAAACAAACGAAAAACACAAAGACTTTACGAAGACTTTGTACGGTGGCCTAGCCTCGGCATGCTAAAATCTCGCGTTTCCCGAATCGATACCTAGGTTTCCACCATGAGCCGCGCGCTACGCAACATCGCCATCATCGCCCACGTTGACCACGGCAAGACGACCCTGGTCGACCAACTGCTGCGCCAATCCGGCACATTCCGCGACAACCAGCAGGTCGATGAACGCGTGATGGACTCGAACGACCTGGAAAAGGAACGCGGCATCACGATCCTGGCCAAGAATACCGCGATCGACTACGAAGGCACCCATATCAATATCGTCGACACCCCCGGCCACGCCGACTTCGGCGGCGAGGTCGAGCGCGTGCTCGGCATGGTCGACGGCGTGCTGCTGCTGGTCGATGCGGTCGAAGGTCCGATGCCGCAGACCCGCTTCGTCACCAAGAAGGCGCTGGCGCTCGGCCTGCGCCCGATCGTGGTCATCAACAAGGTCGACCGCCCCGGTGCGCGGCCCGACTGGGTGGTGGACCAGACCTTCGACCTGTTCGACAAGCTCGGCGCCACCGACGAGCAGCTCGACTTCCCGATCATCTATGCCTCGGGCCTGAACGGCTTCGCCAAGCTCGACCTGTCGGAAGAGACGACCGACATGCGCGCGCTGTTCGAGACCGTGCTCAAGCACGTGCCGACCCCGCCGGGCAGCCCCGATGCGCCGCTGCAGCTGCAGCTCGCCGCGCTCGACTACTCGACCTACACCGGCCGCCTCGGCGTCGGCCGCGTGCTCAACGGCCGCATCAAGCCGGGTCAGCAGGTGGTGGTGATGAACCATGGCGACCAGGTCGCCAGCGGCCGCATCAACCAGGTGCTGGGCTTCCAGGGTCTGGACCGCGTGCCGGTGGAAGAAGCCGAAGCCGGCGACATCATCATCGTGTCGGGTCTCGAGGACATCGGGATCGGCGTCACCATCTGCGACAAGGAAAACCCGGTCGGCCTGCCGATGCTGATGGTCGACGAGCCGACGCTGACCATGGACTTCATGGTGAACTCCTCGCCGCTGGCCGGTACCGAGGGCAAGTTCGTCACCTCGCGCCAGATCCGCGACCGCCTGACCAAGGAGCTGCTGACCAACGTCGCGCTGCGCGTGGAGGACACCGGCGACGCCGACGTGTTCCGCGTCTCCGGCCGCGGCGAACTGCACCTCACCATCCTGCTCGAGAACATGCGCCGCGAAGGCTTCGAGATGGCCGTGGCCAAGCCGCGCGTGGTGTACAAGGAAATCAATGGCGAGAAGTGCGAACCCTACGAGAACCTGACCATCGACCTCGAGGACGAGCACCAGGGCGGCATCATGGAAGAGATCGGCCGCCGTCGCGGCGAGCTGACCAATATGGAGTCGGACGGCCAGGGCCGCACCCGCCTCGAGTACCGCATCCCGGCCCGCGGCCTGATCGGCTTCCAGTCCGACTTCATGACCATGACGCGCGGCACCGGCCTGATGAGCCACGTGTTCGACGACTACGGTCCGGTCAAGGCCGACCTGCCGGGCCGCCACAACGGCGTGCTGATCTCGCAGGAGAACGGCGAGGCGGTGGCCTACGCGCTGTGGAACCTGGAAGACCGCGGCCGCATGTTCGTCAGCCCCGGCGACAAGCTGTACGAGGGCATGATCATCGGCATCCATAGCCGCGACAACGACCTGATCGTCAACCCGATCAAGGGCAAGAAGCTGACCAACGTGCGCGCCTCGGGCACCGACGAAGCGGTGCGCCTGACCCCGCCGATCAAGCTGACGCTGGAATCGGCGGTCGAGTTCATCGACGACGACGAGCTGGTCGAGATCACCCCGCAGAGCATCCGCATCCGCAAGCGCCACCTGAACGAGCACGACCGCAAGCGCGCCATGCGCACGGCCGAGGCCTGATCGATCGCTTCGGTGTCACAGGGAAACGGCAGCCTTCGGGCTGCCGTTTTTGTTTTGGGGCGCGGCCGGGCCGCGTGTATCCGGGTGACGCCATCGGGGAGGGCGCCTGTAGGAGCGGCTTCAGCCGCGAATGGCCGAGCAATCGGGAATGGGTGAGCGGCCACGGTTCGGCGCTGCGTCCACCATTCGCGGCTGAAGCCGCTCCTACGAAGTCCATCCCTGCGGCCAGTCTCGCCGGCGGTTCGGTAGTTGCCTCGGAAACCGGCCCGACACCGCATCCACAACCCTGCAGCTACAAGGCCACATGCTGCATTGCACAATCGAGCGCTTGCTTGACTGGAGATTCATTGGGACGTATGTTTCAAACAACCGTTTGATTGATTCGGCTATGCTTGCACCTTTGCCAGGCAGGCCGCTCGATCGCGGCGCAGGAACGTATACCCCGATGACTGGAATAGGCGAAGCACGGCAGCTCGACACGGCCACGCGAATCCTCGACGCGGCCGAGGCGCTGTTCGTCGAGCACGGCTTCGAAGCCACCTCGATGCGGATGATCACCCAGCGCGCCGAGGTCAACCTCGCCGCGGTGAACTACCACTTCGGCAGCAAGGACGCGCTGTTCCAGGGCGTGTTCACGCGGCGGCTGACGCCGCTGACCCAGCTGGCGGTCCACAACCTCGATCAGCTCGAGGCGGCTGCCGCGGGCCGGGCGCTGTCGGTGACCGCGATCGTGCAGGCCTTCATGGATGCCGCGCTCGATATCGCGCACGACCCCAAGCGCGGCGGCGTGATCTTCGTGCGGCTCTTGAGCCGCACCTTCATCGAGGCCCATCCGGTACTGCGCGAGGCGCTGCCCAAGCATTACGAGGAACTGGTCGCCCGCTACGCCCGCGCCACCGCGCAGGCGCTGCCGGGGCTCGACGGCACCGAATTGCAGTGGCGGCTGAACTTCGCCTTCTCGGCGATCTTCAACGCTTTCGCCGGCAACAACATCCTGCGCCTGTTCGTAACCGATCCGGTGGTCAACGCGCGCGACCCGCGCCTGATCGCCACCTACCTCGTGCCCTTCGTCGTGGCCGGCCTCACCGCGCCGGCCACCGCAAAGGGCACGGACAACCCGCTCTGAAGGACTGACTCTCATGGCACTCACCATCCTGATCGTCGTGCTCGCGATCCTGGTCCTGGGCTATCTGCGCGCGCCGCTGATCGCCTGGACCGTCGCCGCGCTCGCCGGCCTCGCCTATGGCGTGTACGGCGGCTGCGGCCTCCACCTCGGCTGGCTGATCGGCGCCGCCGTCGTGGCCGCCATCCTCAATATCGTGCCGCTGCGCCGCGCGCTGCTCACCGGTCCGATCTTCGGCGTGTTCAAGAAGATCACCCCGGCCATGTCGCAGACCGAACAGGAAGCGATCAACGCCGGCACCGTGTGGTGGGACGCCGAGCTGTTCTCGGGCAAGCCCGATTTCAAGAAGCTGCACGGCTTCATGGCGCCCAAGCTGTCGGCCGAGGAGCAGGCCTTCCTCGACGGTCCGACCGAAGAGCTGTGCCGCATGATCGACGACTGGAAGATCGTCCACGAGCTGAAGGACCTGCCGCCCGACGTCTGGCAGTTCATCAAGGACAACGGCTTCCTCGGCATGATCATCAAGAAGAAGTACGGCGGCGTGGAGTTCTCCAACTACGCGCATGCGCGCGTGGTGACCAAGATCGCCACCCGCGGCGGCACCGCCGCCGTGTCGGTGATGGTGCCGAACTCGCTCGGCCCGGGCGAACTGCTGCAGCACTACGGCACCGAGGCGCAGAAGGACTATTACCTGCCGCGCCTGGCCAAGGGCCTCGAAATCCCGTGCTTCGCGCTGACCAGCCCCTATGCCGGCTCCGACGCCGGCGCCATCCCGGACTTCGGCGTGGTCACCCGCGGCAGCTATACCGATCCGCGCACCGGCCAGCGCCACGACGACGTGGTCGGCATCCGGCTGAGCTGGGAAAAGCGCTGGATCACGCTGGCGCCGGTCGCCACCATCCTGGGCCTGGCGTTCAAGCTGTACGACCCCGAGCACATCCTGGGCGACAAGGAAGACATCGGCATCACCTGCGCGCTGATCCCGACCAGCCATGAAGGCGTGCAGATCGGCCGCCGCCATTGCCCGCCCGGTTCGGTGTTCATGAACGGTCCGACCATGGGCAAGGACGTGTTCATTCCGCTCGAGTGGATCATCGGCGGCAAGGACTACGCCGGTCAGGGCTGGCGCATGCTGGTCGAGTGCCTGTCGGTCGGCCGCGCGATCTCGCTGCCGGCGATGTCGGTCGCCTCGGGCAAGTTCGCCAGCTTCGTCACCGGCGCCTATGCCCGCATCCGCGAGCAGTTCGGCCTGTCGATCGGCAAGTTCGAGGGCGTCGACGAGGCGCTGGCGCGCATCGGCGGCTACACCTACCAGATGGATTCGGCCCAGCGCCTCGCCCTGGCGGGCCTGGACAGCGGCGAGAAACCGTCGGTGATCTCGGCCATCCTCAAGTACCACAACACCGAGCGCATGCGTAAGGTGCTCAACGACGCGATGGACGTGCACGGCGGCAAGGCCGTGGTGCTGGGCCCGCGCAACTACCTGGGCCATGCCTACCAGACCGTCCCGGTCGGCATCACGGTGGAAGGCGCCAACATCCTGACCCGTTCGATGATCATCTACGGCCAGGGCGCGATCCGCTGCCATCCCTTCGTGTTGCGCGAGATGAAGGCCGCCATGGCCAACGACGGCAAGGAATTCGACCAGGCCTTCAGCGGCCACATCGGCTTCGTGTTCGACAACGCGATCCGCAGCTTCGTGCTCGGCATCACCGGCTCCAAGATCGCCTCGGCCCCGGTCGGCGGCGACCTGGCGCAGTACTACAAGGACATCGAGCGCCTGTCGGCCGCCTTCGCGCTGGCCTCGGACATGGCGATGTTCAGCATGGGCGGCTCGCTCAAGTTCCGCGAGAAGATCTCGGCGCGGCTGGGCGACGTGCTGTCCAACCTCTACATCGCCACCGCCGCGCTCAAGCGCTTCGCCGACGACGGCAGCCCGAAGGAAGACCTGCCGCTGCTCAAGTGGGCCGTGCTGCAGGCGCTGCACGACGCGCAGGAGGCGATGACCGGCTTCCTGGCCAACCTGCCGAACCGTCCGCTGGCCTTCGTGCTCAAGTGGATCATCTTCCCGCTGGGCCGCCACTTCACCACCCGCGCGACCGCCTCGGCACCAAGATCGCACGCCTCTTGATGCAGCCGGGCGAGGCCCGCGACCGGCTGACCCGCGACGTGTTCGTGCCGCAGTCCGAGACCGATCCGGTCGGCGTGCTCAACCATGCGCTGAACGCCCATATCGAGGCCGAATCGACCGAGGGCAAGCTGCGCCGCGCCCAGCGCGACGGCAAGCTCAAGGCGCTGAACGCCCGCGGCCGCCTCGAGGAGGCGCTGGCCGCCGGCCTGATCAGCCAGATCGAATTCGACGTCGTGGTGCGGGCCCGCCGGCTCAAGCGCGAGGTGATCATGGTCGACGATTTCGACACCATGCTCGATCGCCACGATACCGAGCTCAGCCAGCGCGAACCGGTCTAGAAACCGGACCGGCCAAAGCGCCCACGGACTGTCGCCAGGAAGCCGCGCAAGCCTTGGTTTGCGCGGTTTTCCGGCCAGTCGGCCAGAGGTGCTGTGCTATGCTCCGGGCATTCCGGCCGAGCGCTTGAATGGCTGGAAAAGAATACGTTTCACATCCACCCACATCATCACCAGGAGACATAAAAGATGAGGATGCACGCGCTTCGCGTTACCGCGCTGTTGGTCGGCGCCGCTTTCGCCCAACAGGCATTCGCTTCGGGCTACCACTTCGGTACCCAGTCGGTCAGCGCCCAGGGCACCGCCAATGCCTCCGGTGCCGCGGCCGAGGATGCCTCCACTGTCTTCTACAACCCGGCCGGCCTGTCCAATCTCAAGGGCACCACCGTTTCGGGCGTGCTGAACATCGTGATCCCGAGCGGTGACTACACCGACAAGGGCAGCTATACCGCGGCCGGTCCCGCCTTCAAGACCGGCGGCAACAACGGCGGCGAGTTCGTCAAGACCACCGCCGTGCCGCACGCCTACTTCTCGCACCAGCTGAACGACCAGCTGACGCTGGGCTTCGGCACCTTCGTGCCGTTCGGCTCCAAGACCCAGTACGACGAGAACTGGGCCGGCCGCTACAACATCATCAAGACCGAACTGAAGACCATCGCGCTGAACCCGTCGTTCTCGTTCAAGCTCAACGACACCGTCAGCCTCGGCGGCGGCCTGACCGCCCAGTTCATCGAAGGCCGGCTGGTCAAGGGCGCCGACTTCGGCACCGCGATCGCCCAGGGCGTGCTGAACAGCGCCAGCTTCGCCGCGCTGCCGGCCGGCACCCAGGCCGCGCTGCGTCCGCAGCTGCTGGCCATGATCGGCAACCCGACCTACTCGGGCAAGGTCGACATCAAGGGCGACGACTGGGGCTTCGGCTGGAACCTCGGCGTGATGTTCAACCTGAACGAGAACAACCGCATCGGCCTGGCCTACCGTTCCAAGATCCGCCACGAGCTGAGCGGCGAGGCCGACTGGACGCTGTCGAACGGCTTCGCCAGCAACACCTCGCTGATCGCGCTGGGCCAGGCCGCGCTGGTCAACCCCGGCCTGCAGGCACGCGGCTACGTCGACGGCCCGGCCAACCTCGGCGTCGACACGCCCGAGTCGCTGTCGCTGTCGAGCTTCCACCAGCTCAGCGACAAGTTCGCGCTGATGGCCGACGTGACGCGCACCCGCCACTCGCGTTTCGAAGCGCTGACGGTGAACTTCACCACCGGCCTGCCGCCGTCGAACACGCCGGAAAAGTGGGAAGACACCACCAAGGTGTCGGTGGGCGGCAGCTACCAGTTCAGCGACGCGCTCAAGCTGCGCGCCGGCCTGGCCTTCGACGAATCGCCGGTCGAGGATGCCAACCGCACGCCGTCGATCCCCGACTCCAACCGCAAGTGGCTGTCGCTCGGCGCCAACTGGGCGATGTCGAAGGACAGCTCGGTCGACGTGGCCTACAGCTTCGTCAAGGTCGGCAAGCCCGCGATCAACAATTACGACAACGGCGGCCTGGCGCCGGTGGCCGGCCAGCCGCGCGGTGCCTGCGATTCGACCCGCAACACCTCGAGCTGCGCCACCATCGTCGGCGAATACGACGTGTATTCGCACATCGTCGGCGTGCAGTACAACCAGCGGTTCTAAGCATCGCCTCCCGTGCGGGCCCGATGGCCCGCACGGCCGGCGCGGGCTGCCCGGCCCGCGCCGGGCTGTCGTGCAGTATCCGGGCAAGCAGTTGCAGCACAGGCAGGCTGGGAAAATCCAATCGCCTCGTCTCGCTCGAAAATCGAGCAAGCGCTAGGCTGAAACGAACGTTCGCATGAGTGGTCATAGCTGGCCGTCTACACTCATCGGATCGCGGTTGGATTTTGCGAGCCCCCGATCGACTCCCCCATCGAGGAATACCATGTCTCAATCCAAATTCATCGTCCGCAAGGTGGCCGTGCTCGGCGCCGGCGTGATGGGCGCGCAGATCGCCGCCCATCTCGCCAATGCCAATGTGGAAGCCATCCTGTTCGACCTGCCGGCTTCGGGCGGCCCAAGAGCGGCATCGCCCTCAAGGCCATCGAAGGCCTCAAGAAGCAGAATCCGGCGCCGTTGGCGTCCAAGGCTCGTGCCGAGTTCATCACGCCGGCCAACTACGACGAGCACCTCGAGCTGCTCAAGGATTGCGATCTGGTGATCGAGGCGATCGCCGAGCGCATGGACTGGAAGCTGGGCCTGTACGAAAAGGTCGCGCCGCATCTCGGCCCGCAGACCATCTTCGCCACCAATACCTCGGGCCTGAGCATCAACAAGCTGGCCGAGGGCTGCCCGGCCTCGATGCGTCCGCGCTTCTGCGGCATCCACTTCTTCAACCCGCCGCGCTACATGCACCTGGTGGAAATCATCCCGTGCGCGACCAGCGACGCCGAGATGCTCGACCAGCTCGAAGCCTTCCTGGCCACCACGCTGGGCAAGGGCGTGGTGCGCGCCAAGGACACGCCGAACTTCGTCGCCAACCGCATCGGCGTCTACTCGATGCTGGCCTGCATCCGCAATGCCGAGAAGTTCGGCATCCGTTTCGACGTGGTCGACGACCTGACCGGCCCGCGCCTGGGCCGTCCGAAGTCGGCTACCTTCCGCACCGCCGACGTGGTCGGCCTCGACACCTTCGCCCACGTGGTGAAGACCATGCAGGACACGCTGCCGAACGATCCCTGGCACGACCTGTTCCAATCGCCCGAATGGCTGCAGAAGCTGATCGCCGCGGGTGCCTTGGGCGCCAAGACGAAGGGCGGCATCTACAAGAAGGAAGGCAAGACCAAGCTGGTGCTCGATCCGGCCAAGGGCGAGTACGTCGAGGCCAACCAGAAGGGCGACGACGCGGTCAAGGAACTGCTGAAGATCAAGGACCCGGGCAAGCGCCTGCTCAAGCTGCGCGAGTCGAAGAACGCCGAGGCGCAGTTCCTGTGGGCCTGCTTCCGCGACGTGTTCCACTACATCGCCTACCACCTGGACAGCGTGGCCGACAACGCCCGCGACGTCGACCTGGCGATCCGCTGGGGCTTCGGCTGGAACGAAGGCCCGTTCGAGACCTGGCAGGCCGCCGGCTGGAAGCAGGTCGCCGAGTGGGTCAAGGCCGACATCGAAGCCGGCCAGACGATCGGCCAGGCCGAGCTGCCCGCCTGGGTGTTCGAGCGCGACGGCGTGCATCAGCCCGAAGGCTCCTACAGCGCCGGCAAGAACGCGCTGGTGCCGCGCTCCACGCTCGACGTCTACCAGCGCCAGCTGTTCCCGGCCCGCCTGGTCGGCGAAGCCGAGCCGGTCTACGGCGAGACGGTGTTCGAGAACGAAGGCCTGCGCGCCTGGACCAGCGGCGACGGCGTGCTGGTGCTGTCGATCCTGTCCAAGGCCCACGCGATCGGCCCGGCCGTGATCGAAGGCATCAACCAGTCGCTCGACATCGCCGAAGCCCAGTACAAGGGCGTGGTGATCTGGAGCCCGGACGACGTGTTCTCGGTCGGCGCCGATCTCTCGTCGATGCTGCCCGCCTTCATGGCCGGCGACTGGGGCCAGATCGAGGCGATGATCGCCAACTTCCAGAAGCTGTCGATGCGCCTGCGCTACAGCCAGGTGCCGACGGTGGCGGCCACGCGCGGCTACGTGTTCGGCGGCGGCTGCGAGTTCGCCATGCACTGCGACCGCGTGGTGGCGCACCTGGAAAGCTACGTCGGCCTGGTCGAAGTCGGCGTGGGCCTGCTGCCCGGCGGCGGCGGCACCAAGGAGTTCGCGCTGCGCGCGGCCCAGGAAGCGAAGGGCGACGTGCTGGCCGCGCTGAAGGACCGCTACATGGCGATCGCCACCGCCAACGTGGCCAAGAGCGCCGAGGAAGCGAAGGACATCGGCTTCTTCCGCAACGCCGACGTGATCGTGTTCAACCAGTACGAGCTGCTCTACGTCGCCAAGCAGCAGGCGCTGGCGCTGGCCGAATCGGGCTACCGCGCGCCGCTCAAGGTCAAGGGCTTCCCGGTCGCCGGCCGCAACGGCGCCGCCTCGATCAAGGGCCAGCTGGTGAACATGCTGGAAGGCGGCTTCATCTCGAAGCACGACTTCCATATCGGCGCGCTGATCGCCGACATCATCTGCGGCGGCGACGTCGAGGCCGGCACCCTGGTCGACGAGGAATGGATCCTCAAGCTCGAGCGCGAAGGTTTCATGTCGCTGCTGAAGAACGAGAAGACCCAGGAGCGGATCGCCTACATGCTGCAGAACAACAAGCCGCTGCGGAACTAAGCGCTCATCGAATCGCGACAGCGCGGCCTGAGCGGTTGGTGCTGGCCCCGGCGGAGCCGGGGCTTGACGGGCGAAGGGGCGGGAACCAGGGCTTAGTTCCCTTGATTGGATCCACGCCCCCCGCCCTCGCCGCCGCGAGGGAGCCTCGCTGGCGCTCGTTCGTGATTCGAAGCCGGTCAGTGAATGAATCGACGCGAAGCCTCGCTTCGCATCTCCGGTGGATCTGGGCTCAGCCCCTTCCGCCCGACAATGGAGAAATGAAATGACGAAACAAGTTCAAGAAGCCTACATCGTCGCCGCCACGCGCACGCCGGTGGGCAAGGCCCCGCGCGGCATGATGCGCTTCGTGCGTCCCGACGACATGCTGGCCCACGTGATCCGCGAGGCGATGGCCCAGGTTCCGACGCTCGACCCCAAGCTGGTCGAGGACGTGGTGGCCGGCTGCGCCTTCCCCGAGGCCGAGCAGGGCCTCAACATGGCCCGCATCTCGGCGCTGCTGGCCGGCCTGCCGTACACCACCGGCGGCCTGACCATCAACCGCTACTGCTCGTCGGGCATCAACGCCGTTCAGATCGCCGCCGACCGCATCCGCACCGGCGAAGCCGACGTGGTGATCGCCGGCGGTGCCGAATCGATGTCGCTGGTGCCGATGATGGGCAACAAGGTGTCGCTGAACCCGGCCATCTTCGAGAAGGACGAGAACTACGGCATCGCCTACGGCATGGGCCTGACCGCCGAGAAGGTGGCCGAGCAGTGGGGCGTGAGCCGCGAAGACCAGGATGCCTTCGCCGCCGAATCGCACCGCCGCGCGCTGGCCGCGATCGAAGGCGGCGAGTTCCGCCAGGAGATCAGCCCGATCGAGGCGATCTACCGCAACCCGAACCTGTCGACCGGCGAAGTCGAGATCTTCAAGAAGCTGCTCGACACCGACGAAGGCCCGCGCGCCGGCACCTCGGTCGAGTCGCTGGCCAAGCTCAAGCCGGTGTTCGCCGCCAAGGGTTCGGTCACCGCCGGCAACTCCTCGCAGATGTCCGACGGCGCCGGCGCCGTGGTGATCGTGTCCGAGAAGATCCTCAAGCAGTTCAACCTGGTGCCGCTGGCGCGCTACGTCGGCTTCGCGGTCAAGGGCGTGCCGCCCGAGATCATGGGCATCGGCCCCAAGGAAGCGATCCCGGCCGTGCTCAAGGGCGCCGGCCTCACGCTCGACGACATCGCCTGGATGGAGCTGAACGAAGCGTTCGCCGCCCAGGCGCTGGCGGTGATCCGCGACCTCGGCCTCGACCAGAGCCGCGTCAACCCGCTCGGCGGCGCGATCGCGCTGGGCCACCCGCTCGGCGCCACCGGCGCGATCCGTACCGCCACCGTGGTGCACGGCATGCGCCGTCACGGCCAGCAGGGCAAGTACGGCATGGTGACCATGTGCATCGGCACCGGCATGGGCGCCGCCGGCATCCTGCAGGCGATGTGAGCGCCTAGTGCACTGGCGAATGTCGGCGAATGCACAGGCACGAGAGCAGGCGCCCGGCAGAGCCGGGCGCTAGAACTCGGTGCGGGATGGGTAGCGGCGCTACCGGTTTCAGCCCGCTCCCCCGCCCTCGCCGCCGCGAGGGAGCCTCGTTGGCACTCGTTCGCTCTTCGTAGTGCGAGCATATGTTGTTGGTAGGTTCGATGTTCAGGCGCGGTACAGCCGCGCCTGTGCACGATCGAGGCCGGCGATGCGCAAGCACGCCGGCCTTTTCGTCCCTGGCATCGTCTATGATGCGGACATGTTTTTACCGGCCTGAACCAGGCAATCCCGAGAAGGAGATCGAGATAATGAAAAGAGCGATGGCAATGCTGCTGCTGGCGGCCGGCATGACGGTCGGCGCGGCCGAGATCGGCGGCGTGAAGGTCGACGACGCAGCCCGTGTCGGCGGCAGCGATCTGGTTCTCAACGGCGGCGGCATCCGCACCAAGTTCGGCATCGCCAAGGTCTACGTCGGCGCGCTCTACACCGCCCAGAAGCAGGGCGACGGCAACGCGGTGGTCAACGCCTCGACGCCGCGCCGCATGCAGCTGACCATGCTGCGCGACGTGGCGGCCGACAGCCTGCACGAATCCTTGATCGACGGCCTGCAGGACAACACCAGCGAGGGCGAATTCGCGGCGCTGCAGTCGCGCATCAAGGAGATGAACGCGATCTTCATGGCGGTGAAGGAAGTGAAGAAGGGCGACGTGATCGCGCTCGACTTTCTGCCCGGCAAGGGCACCCAGATCACCGTGCGCGGCCAGGTCAAGGACGTGATCGCCGGCGACGATTTCGCCCGTGCGCTGCTGCGCATCTGGCTGGGCAACAGCCCGGTCAGCGGCGACCTGAAGAAGAACCTGCTCGGCGCCAGGTAAGCCGGGCACGCCCCGGGGCCTCGCCCGGGCCGCGAACGACAAAGCCGCTCCCCGTTGGAGCGGCTTTGTCGTTTCCGGCGGCCGGAATCGAATGGATGCGCCGCCACTGGCGCGGCGGCCGGCGAGGTCGGTTCAGGTGCGATTGACGGATACGCCGCCGTCGACCAGCAGCGCCGTGCCGGTGACGAAGCTGGACGCGGCGGAGGCGAGGAACAGCGCTGCCGCGGCGATCTCTTCCGGCTGCGCCAGCCGCTTGAGCGCGTACAGGCCGCGCACGAAGTCGTGGATCTCGGGCGTCGACATGAAGCTGCGGCCCATCGGCGTATCGGTCGCTCCGGGCAGCAGCGCATTCACCCGCAGGCCCTGCGGGCCGTATTCGGTCGCCAGCGCCTGGGCGAGGCCCACCAGCCCGGCCTTGCTGGCGGCGTAGGCCGCCATGCCGGGGAAGCCGGCGCTATGGCCGACGAAGGAGCCGGTGAAGATCAGCGAACCGCCGCTGGCGGCCAGCAGGGCAGGGATCTGGTGCTTGGCGCCGAGGAAGGCGCTGCGCAGGTTGGTCGCCTGCACTTCCTCCCAGTCGGCCAGCGTCATCCCGGTGACCGGCCCCAGCGCGCCCATCGTGCCGGCATTGTTGAAGGCGACGTCGAGCCGGCCGAAGCGCTGCTGCGCCAGCGCGACCAGCGCCGCGGCATAGCCTTCCTCGCGCACGTCGCCGGCCAGGGTGGCCGCTTCGCCGCCTTCGGCGCGGATCTCGTCGGCCAGCGCATCGAGCCCGGATTGGCGCCGGGCCGCGACCACGACGCGGGCGCCTGCGCGGGCGAAAAGGCGGGCCGCGGCGCGGCCGATGCCGCTGCTCGCGCCGGTGACCAGGGCGACTCGGTTGGACAGGGACTGCATGCGGATTCTCCTTGCGGTTGTTCAGGCCGCCGCATGCTAGGTCGCCGGCCGGGCGCGCCGCGACCCGGTTCTTGCGGTGCCGTCCGCCCTCAGTACCCCGCCGCCACCCCCTCGCGCCGCGGATCGGCCGCGCCGCTGAGCCCGCGCGGCCCGATGCGCACCACCGCCAGCCCGCTGGTGGCCGGCGCGATGCTGATCTCGTGGCCGCGCGACATCAGGATCGGCCCGAGTTCGGCCACCGGCGTGCCGGCCTCGAGCTCGGTCGGGCCGTTGCGGCTGCCGTAGTGGGGCAGGGCGACCGCCTCGGCCGGTTCCAGTCGCCAGTCGAGCAGGCCGACCAGCGTCTGCGCCACGTAGTTGATGATCTGGCTGCCGCCGGGCGAGCCGAGCGCGTAGACCGGCCGCCCGGCCGCGTCGAACACGATGGTCGGGCTCATGCTGCTGCGCGGCCGCTTGCCGGGCTCGACCCGGTTGGCGACCGGCACGCCGGCCTCGTCGGGGGCGAAGGAGAAGTCGGTCAGCTGGTTGTTGAGCAGGAAGCCGCCGACCATCAGCCGGCTGCCGAACTGGTCCTCGATCGAGCTGGTCAGGCTGGCGACGCGGCCTTGCGCATCGACCACCACCAGCTGGCTGGTCGACGGCAGCTCGGGCGAGGCGTCGTCGGCCCGCGCCACCGCCGGCGGCGGCTCGCCCGGCTGGGCCTTGCCGAGGCTGCGGGCCGGGTCGAGGTAGCCGGCCCGGCGCGCCAGGTAGGCCGGGTCGAGCAGGCCGGCCAGCGGCACGGCGACGAAGTCGGCGTCGCCCAGGTAGCGGTTGCGGTCGGCGAAAGCCAGCCGGCCGGCCTCGCTGAACAGGTGGACCGCCTGCGGCGCCAGCGGCTCGCGGCCGAGGTCGACGTGCTCGAGCAGGCCGAGCATCTGCAGCACCGTCACCCCGCCCGAACTCGGCGGCCCCATGCCGCAGACGCGGTAGACCCGGTAGGGGCCGCACAGCGCCGGCCGCTGGCGTGGCCGGTAGGCGGCCAGGTCGGCCTCGGCGAGGTCGCCCGGATTGGCGGCATGGCCGCGTACCGCGGCGACGATGTCGCGCGCCAGCGGCCCGTGGTAGAGCGCCTGCGGATCGCGCGCCAGCCGGCGCAGCGTGGCGGCATAGGCGGGATTGCGCAGCGTGCTGCCGACCGCGCGCGGCTGGCCGTCGGGCTGGTAGAAGTAGTCGCGGGCGGCGGGCTGGCGCGGCAGGTCGCGTTCGGTCGCCAGCAGCGCGTTGAGCCGCGGCGACACCGCGAAACCGCCCTCGGCCAGCGCGATGGCCGGCGCGAACAGGCCGGACCACGGCAACGCGCCCTCCTGTTTCTGGACGGCGGCCAGCATGGCGACGATGCCGGGCACGCCGACCGAGCGGCCGCCGACGATGGCGGCGCGGGTATCGAGCGGCTTGCCGTCGGCGCCGAGGAAGCGGTCGGGCCGGGCGGCGGCCGGCGCGGTCTCGCGGCCGTCCCAGCTGGTCAGCGTGCGGCCGTTCCAGTGCAGCAGGAAACCGCCACCGCCGACGCCCGACGACTGCGGCTCGACCAGGCCGAGCACCATCTGCGCCGCCACGATCGCGTCGATCGCGCTGCCGCCGCGCTGCAGCGTCTGCACCGCGGCGCGGGTGGCGTGCGGATTGGCGGTCACCACCATGGCATGCGGCGCGAAGGCCTGCGGCTTGGGCGCGCTGCCGCTGGCGGCCTCGGGCGGCGCTTCGAGCGCCCGCGCCGGCAACAGCAGGCACAGCGCGAGCAGGGCGTGGATGGTTGTGCGCATGGTTTCCTCCGTATCGGTCATGGTAGGCGCCGGCCGGCGCATGCAAAGCGGGAGCGCCCGCCGCTGGCGGCCTGGATGCCGCCGCGCGGTGAGCGCTCCCGCTGTTCGCCTCGTCGGGCATGGCGCATCGGCGCCACAGCGCTTGGACCGGCAGGGCCGCCAACTGTTCATCCGTCATGATGACGACGTAATATCAGCGGCCGGTCGGCGGCGGTCTGCGCCACCGTGCCAGGCTGGGGTGTGGCTTTGCCGCCACGCTCGAGCCCGCTCGGCTTGTCCAGGACACTTTTCCAGATAAGCAAATGACGATATGACGGGAGAAAGTCCGCTAGACTCGCGGCCATTCAAGCTGGCTACGAAAGCCGGCGGATCGACCGATCCCGCTTCGCGGACGGCGCGACACGGCCCACGAGGCCGGCGTAGCCGCCCGCACCACGAACGACCGGAGAAAGACCCAATGAGAATCCTGAAAACGGCCGCGCTCGGCCTGGCCCTGCTGGGCCTGGCCGCGGGCTCGGCGGCGCGCGCGGACGCGCTGGACACCATCAAGAGCAAGGGCGTGCTCACCGTGGGCGTGGTGATCGACCCGCCGTTCGGCATCAAGAACAAGGACGGCACGCTGTCCGGCTACGACGTCGACTTCGCCATCGCCATCGCCAAGCGGCTCGGCGTCAAGCCGGTGGTGCTCGAGCTCGAGGCCGAGGACCGCGTCGCCGCGCTGAACAACCGCAAGATCGACATCCTGACCGCCTATACCAAGACCGCCGAGCGCGAGAAGCAGGTCAGCTTCAGCTACGGCTATTTCGTCACCGGCCAGAAGTTCGTCGCCCGCGTCGGCAAGATCAAGACGCTCGACGATGCCAAGCCGCTGGCGATCGGCGCGGTGCGCGCCACCACCTCCGAGAAGCAGGCCAAGCAGGAGCTGCCGGGCACCTCGATCATCAGCTTCGTCGACATCGACGAGGCGTTCCGCTTCCTGCAGCAGGGCAAGATCGACGCCGTCACCTACGACGAGCCGATCCTGGCCGCCAAGCTGCTCACCATGCCGGGCCGCCAGCAGTTCGAGATCAGCCCGGTCTCGGTCTCGACCAAGGCCTATGGCCTCGCCGTGTTCAAGGGCGAGAAGCGGCTGGTCGGGGTGATCAACGACACGCTGTCGGACATGGAACGCTCGGGCGACGCCGAACGCGTGTTCAACCGCTGGTTCGGTCCCAACAGCACCGCGCCGCTGCCGCGCATCTTCAAGATCCAGAGCTGATTTTCCGGCCGGGCAGGCCCGCGTCGTCCCGCCATGGGCGGGACGCGTGGGATGCGCTCGTCCTCATTCCGGCCAATAAGTGGGCGACATCGCCGCGGGCCGGCCGATTCATCCAACCACGTGCAAGGGGGAAGACCATGCAACGCAGGAACATTCTGAAAGCCATCGCCGCCGGCGCCGCCGCCAGCGGACTGTCGGGCCAGGCGCTGGCCGCGGCCGCCGCCGGCAAGCGCGACGCCGTCGTCACGCGGCTCGACGCCGGCCGCTGGGCGCAGGCGACGCACGACCGCATCCAGGCGGTGATCGCCCAGTACGGCCGCGGCAGCCGCGGCTACGACGGCAAGCGCAAGCCCTACGCGGTGTTCGACTGGGACAACACCTGCATCATGAACGACTGCGAAGAAGCGCTGATGCTGTACCAGATCGAGCATCTGGCCTACAAGCTTACGCCCGACGAATTCGCCGCCGTGCTGCGCCAGGGCGTGCCGGCCGGGCCGTTCAACAAGGATTACCTGAACCTCGACGGCAAGCCGGTGCTGCTGGAAGACATCGCCGCCGACGTCGAGGCCGACTACCGCTTCCTGCACGCGGCCTACGCCGGCCTGGCCGGCAGCCAGACGCTCGACGCGGTGCGCCAGACCGAGCAGTTCAAGGACTTCCGCGCCAAGCTCTACTTCATGTACGTGGCGATCTGCGACAGCCATCCGATCGAGATCGGCTACAAGTGGATCATCTACTTCTACGCCAACATGACGCCGGCCGAGCTGCAGAAGCTGGCCGAGGCCTCGAACGACTTCAATCTCGGCGACGCGCTGCGCAAGGTGCGCTACGAAAGCTCGCGCACGCTGCCTGGCCGTGCCGGCGTGGTGGCGACCAGCCATTTCCACGGCATCCGCATCAGCAGCGAGATCGCCAACCTGATGAACACGCTGCGCGACAACGGCATCGACGTCTACGTCAGCACCGCCTCGATCGACGACGTGGTGCGGGTGTTCGCCGGCCTGCCCAAGTACGGCTACGGCGTGCCGCCGGAGAACGTGATCGGCCTGCGCCTGAACATGCGCGACGGCCGCTACACCAGCCAGTACCGCGACGGCTGGCACTTCAACTGGGGTCCGGGCAAGACCGTCGGCATCCGCAACGAGCTGGCGACGAAGAAGGGCTACGGTCCGATCCTGGTGGCCGGCGACAGCGACGGCGACGCCTGGATGCTGAAGGACTTCGCCGACACCCGCATCAGCCTGGTGGTGAACCGGCTGAAGAAGGGCCCGATCGGCGAGCTGAGCCAGCTGGCGGCCGGCAGCCGCGGCCAGGACAAGGCGCGCTACCTGCTGCAGGGCCGCGACGAGAACACCGGCAACTGGCAGCCGCAGGAAGAGACGCTGAAGATCGGTGCGGCGGACAAGAAGCTGCTGGCCTGATCGTCCGGGCCTGCGCTCGGCCGGGTCTCAGGGCTCGATCCGGCCGAGCGCGGCCACATAGGCGGCATTGCGGTCGCGCCGGCCGACGGCCAATACCAGTACCGTGATGCGGCTGTCCTGTACCTGGTAGACCAGCCGGTAGCCGAGCGCGCGCAGCTTGATCTTGTACAGATCGGCTCCACCGCTGACCCGCGCGGCCGGCACGTGGGGCTGCTCCAGCCGCTCGGCCAGCTTGGTCTTGAGCTGCTTGCGCACCGAGCCGTCCAGGCTGCGCCATTCGGCTAGCGCGGCTGGATGGAAGGCCAGCTCATAGCTCATCCAGCGTCACCTTGACCGGCGCCTGTCCATCGGCCAGCCGGGCGGCGGCCAGCTCGGCCAGCGCCAGATTGTCCAGCCGCTCGGCGATGGCTTCCCACGCCGCGGTACCGATCACGTAACCGGCCGGCTTGTTGCGGTTGAGGATGGCGACCGGTTCGGTCTCGGCGGCACGCATGACGGCGGCCGGGTTGGCCTTGAGTTCGCTGAGGCCGACCGAGCGGTTGGCGAGTATGGTTTCCATGGGACGCGCTTCCTGATGTGTACCTTAGGTGTACCAATTATAGGGCTGTTAATCGTACGGATTGCGCATGGCGTGCCGCCTGGATGGACGCTGCGATGGCGATGTATCCCCTCCGTCCGCGCTTGGGGCCTGATTTGCCGTAGAATCCCCGCTCCGTTCGCTCGCGGGGTGGAAGAAAAATGAACGAAAACAATAAGATGCATTCTGTTCTGTTCTGCTGCATGGGCAATATCTGCCGTTCGCCGACCGCCGAGGGCGTGTTTCGCGCCCGGGCCGAGAAGGCCGGCCTCGCCGTGCTGATCGATTCGGCCGGCACCCATGCCTACCATGTCGGCGAGCCGCCCGACCGCCGCTCGCAGCGGCATGCGCTGCGGCGCGGCTACGATCTGTCGGGCCAGCGTGCGCGCCAGGTCAACGACGGCGATTTCGAGCGCTTCGACCTGGTATTGGCGATGGACCGGCAGAATCTCGCGCTGCTGTCGGCGCGCTGCCCGGCCGGCCTGCGCCACAAGCTCAAGCTGTTCCTCGGCTACGGCCGGCTCGATCCGCAGGGCGAAGTGCCCGATCCCTATTACGATGGCGACGCCGGCTTCGAACGCGTGCTCGACCTGATCGAGGACGCCAGCGACGGTCTCCTGGCGGCGCTGCGCCAGGCCTGAGCACGCTTGCATGGCCGCCGTGCGGCGGCCATAACTCTATGAATGCCGGGCCGGGCCCCTACGATGTCCGGCCCCGCCCGAACTCCAAATCACCGCACGACAACCGCCCAGGGGGACTTTCGATGCTCGAAACGCTGTTCAAGCTGCGTGAGCACGGTACCGACGTGAAAACCGAGGTGCTGGCCGGCTTCACCACCTTTCTCACGATGGCCTACATCATCTTCGTCAACCCGGCCATCCTGTCCGAGACCGGCATGGACTTCAAAGCGGTGTTCGTCGCCACCTGCATCGCCGCGGCGCTCGGCTCGGCGGTGATGGGCCTGGTCGCCAACTACCCGATCGCGCTGGCGCCGGGCATGGGGCTCAACGCCTACTTCACCTTCAGCGTGGTCAAGGGCATGGGGGTGAGCTGGGAAGTGGCGCTCGGCGCGGTGTTCCTGTCGGGCCTGATCTTCATCTTCGTCAGCCTGTTCCGGGTGCGCGAGGCCATCGTCAACGCCATCCCGCACGCGCTCAAGCTGTCGATCTCGGCCGGCGTCGGGCTGTTCCTCGCCATCATCGCGCTCAAGAACGCCGGCCTGGTGGTCGGCCACCCGGCCACCCTGGTCACGCTGGGCAACGTGCACGACCCGAAGGTGCTGCTGGCGGCCTTCGGCTTCCTGCTGATCGTGGCGCTCGAATACCGCAAGATCACCGGCGGCGTGATCCTCGGCATCCTGGCCGTCACCGTGCTGGCGATCGCGCTCGGCTACCAGAAGTTCGACGGCGTGGTGTCGATGCCGCCGAGCATCGCGCCGACCTTCCTCAAGATGGACATCGAGGGCGCGCTCACCGCCGGCCTCCTGGGCGTGGTGTTCGTGTTCTTCTTCGTCGATCTGTTCGACACCACCGGCACGCTGATCGGCGTATCGCACCGCGCCGGCCTGCTCGATTCGCAAGGCCGGCTGCCGCGCCTCAAGCGCGCGCTGCTGGCCGATTCGAGCGCCATCGTGGCCGGCGCCGCGCTCGGCACCTCGAGCTGCACCGCCTACATCGAATCGGCGGCCGGCACCGCGGTCGGCGGCCGCACCGGCCTGACCGCGGTGGTGGTCGCCATCCTGTTCCTGGCCGCGCTGTTCCTGTCGCCGCTGGCCGGCGCCGTGCCGGCCTTCGCCACCGCGCCGGCGCTGCTCTACGTGGCGGTGCTGATGGCCCGCGGTCTGGCCGAGATCGACTGGAACGACCTGACCGAATCGGCGCCGGCGGTGATCACCGCGCTGGCCATGCCGTTCACCTTCTCGATCGCCGACGGCATCGCCTTCGGCTTCATCAGCTACGCCGGCCTCAAGCTGCTGGCCGGCCGCGGGCGCGACCTGTCGCCGGCGGTGGTGATCATCGCCGTGCTGTGGATCGTGAAGTTCGCCCTGTTCTGATTTCCACCCCTGCGGGCGGTACGGGCGCATTCGGCGCACCGGCCGCCCGCAATCGCTTTCGGCCCTGCCCATGCTCATCGACCCCGACTACATCCGCGACCGCATCCGCACCGTGCCCGACTGGCCGCAGCCCGGCGTGCAGTTCCGCGACATCACGCCGCTGCTGCAGGATCCGAAGACCTTCCGCGTGCTGGTCGACTGCTTCGTGCACCGCTACATGGACTACGACATCGACGTGGTGGCCGGCGTCGACGCGCGCGGCTTCATCCTCGGCGCGGTGATCGCCTACGAGCTCAACCGCGGCTTCGTGCCGGTGCGCAAGAAGGGCAAGCTGCCCTACCACACGGTGGCCGAGGAATACGAGCTCGAATACGGCTCGGCCACGGTCGAGCTGCATTCGGACGCGATCCGCCCCGGCCAGCGCGTGCTGCTGATCGACGACCTGGTCGCCACCGGCGGCACGCTGATCGCGGCTTCGCGGCTGATCCGCAAGCTCGGCGGCGAGGTGATCGAGGCGGCCGCGATCGTCGACCTGCCCGAGCTCGGCGGCTCGAAGCGGGTGCAGGAGCAGGGGATTCCGCTGTTCACGGTGTGCGATTTCGCCGGCCATTGAGGCGGGCGGCTCGCACAAGGAGAAAGGGGCCGGCGGCCCCTTTTCTGTTGATTTGCCTGCCGGCCTGCGAAATGCGCGCTGGCGCCCCGCAGGAGCGGGGCTATCGCGGCCACGCAGACGATTTGCGGCTGAAGCCGCTCCTACGGCAAACCGCCAGCCCAGCCGGCCGGTCTGCGCTGGCGGACGTCGATCCGCCTAGTAGCCGGCCTCGACCAGCTCCTCGCGCGTGAGCAGGAAGACGAAGCCGTCGCCGCTCTGCGTCTGCAACCAGGTGAACGGCAGCTCGGGGAACTGGGGCTCCAGCACTGCGCGGTTGTGGCCGATCTCGACCACCAGCACGCCCTGCGGCTCGAGGAAGCGGCTGGCGTTCTCGAGGATCGCGCGGGTGGCGTCGAGGCCGTCCTCGCCGCTGCCGAGCGCCAGTTCCGGCTCGTGCAGGTATTCGGCCGGCAGCGCGGCGACCGAGGGCGCGTCGACATAGGGCGGGTTGGCCACGATCAGGTCGTAGGTCTCGCCCTCGACCGCGTCGAACAGGTCCGATTCCAGCAGCCGCAGCCGCGACTGCAGGCCGTACTCGGCCACGTTGATGGCGGCCACCTTGAGCGCGTCCGGCGACAGGTCGACCGCGTCGACCTCGGCATCGGGATAGTGCTGGGCCAAGAGGATGGCCAGGCAGCCCGAGCCGGTGCACAGGTCGAGCGCACGGTGCACCAGCTCCGGGTATTCGATCCACGGTTCGAGCGACTCGGGCATCAGCTCGGCGATGAAGGAGCGCGGCACGATCACGCGCTCGTCGACATGGAAGCGCCACGGGCCGAGCCAGGCTTCGCCGGTCAGGTAGGCGGCCGGCTTGCGGGTGGTGACGCGCGCTTCGACCAGCTTGAGCACCGCGTCGATCTCGGCCGGCGTCAGGCGCGCGTCGAGGAAGGGATCGAGCCGGTCCAGCGGCAGGTGCAGCGCGTGCTGGGTCAGGTAGACCGCCTCGTCCCAGGCGTTGTCGCTGCCGTGGCCGAAGAACAGCTTGGCTTCGGAAAAGCGCGAGACGGCGAAGCGGAGCAGGTCGCGGACGGTCTGGAGGTGGGCGCGGGCGGCGTTGTACATGGGGGCGGGAAGCGGGTGAAAACGGCATTTTACGCGAGCGCGGGCCGGATCAGGCCGCCGGCCTCGGCGGCGGGCCGGATTCTCCTTTGGAATTCACGGCTTAGCGGTTTTCATCGGGTAGGCGAACGCGTATAGTGCAGGCCTCGCGGGCACCGGGCCCGCCGTATTTCGTTTCGATGTGCCGGCTCCAGCCGCTTTCCGGGACGAGTGTCGGCGGCACCCTTGCCCATTTTGTGTTTGGAGAAACGATCCCAATGTCCTTCGACAGCCTCGGCTTGCATGCCGAGATCCTCCGCGCCGTGCTCGATTCCGGCTACGAGAACCCGACGCCGGTACAGGCCCGCGCGATCCCCGTGGTGCTGAGCGGGCGCGACGTGCTGGCCGGCGCCCAGACCGGCACCGGCAAGACCGCGGCGTTCACGCTGCCCATGCTGAACAAGCTGCAGCCCTATGCCAACACCAGCGCCTCGCCGGCGCGCCACCCGGTGCGCGCGCTGATCCTGACGCCGACGCGCGAGCTGTGCGACCAGGTGTTCGAGAGCGTCAACACCTACGGCAAGTACCTGCCGCTGCGCGCCACCGCCGTGTTCGGCGGGGTGGACATGAATCCGCAGATCGAATCGCTGCGCAAAGGGTCCGAGATCGTGGTGGCCACGCCGGGCCGCCTGCTCGACCACGTGCAGAACAAGACCATCAACCTCTCGCAGGTCGAGATGCTGGTGCTCGACGAAGCCGACCGCATGCTGGACATGGGCTTCATCCTCGACATCCGCCGCATCCTCGGTCTGCTGCCGGCCCGTCGGCAGACCTTGCTGTTCTCGGCTACCTTCGCGCCCGAGATCAAGAAGCTGGCCGAAGACTTCATGCAGAACCCGGAAACCATCGAGGTGGCGCGCCGCAATGCCACCAACGAATCGGTGACCCAGTGCCTGCATGCCGCCGAGCCCGACAAGAAGCGCCGCGTGCTGGCCCACCTGATCCGCCATCACGAGATGCAGCAGGTGATCGTGTTCACCCGCACCAAGCTGATGGCCGAGCGGCTGGCGCGCGAGCTCAAGCGCGACGGCTTCGACTGCGAGGCGATCCACGGCGACCGCACCCAGCAGGCGCGGCTCGACACCATGGCGGCGTTCAAGGAACAGAAGCTGCGCGTGCTGGTCGCCACCGACGTGGCGGCACGCGGGCTGGACATCAACGAGCTGCCCTTCGTGGTCAACTTCGAGCTGCCGACCAATCCGGAGGACTACGTCCACCGCATCGGCCGCACCGGCCGGGCCGGCGCCACCGGCGTGGCGATCTCGCTGGTCGGGCCGGACGAGGACAAGTCGCTGTCGCTGATCCGACGGCTGACCGGCAAGCCGCTCGAGCTGACCCCGGTGCCGGGCGAGCTGCGCGACGGCCGCGGCGAGCGCGAACGGCGCGAGGCGCCGCAGCGCGAATACCGCGAGAGCCGCGAACCGCGCGCCGAGCGCGAGCCGCGTCCGCCGCGCGAAGGCGGCCGCCGCAGCGACATCCTGCAGGTCGAGACGCCGCTGGTCGAACGCCGCAACGGCGCCGACCAGGCCGCGCTCGGCGGCCGGGTGGCCGGCGCGATCCAGCACTTCCACCGCGCCCGCGAAGTGGCGCGCGAATTGCCGGCGCTGCTGCTGCCGCCGCGCTATGAGATCGCGAAGCGCGAGCGGTGAGATGCCGTGAAAGGTGAAAAGTGAAATGTGAAACGCGGGGCAGTGAGCGCCCGACGTGTTCATGTCTTGCAGCCGCGGTTCTGCGGGCTTGATGGCCGCCGAGCCGACGGAAAGAGGGCGCACCCGTGGGTGCGCCCTTTCGTTTTGTGCGGCGCTAACGCTTCGCCACCGCTGCGGCCGGCCTACAATGGCCGCCTTTTCGTTTCCCGGGAGCCGCCATGCCGCGCGATTGGCAGACCCTGCTGCATTCCACCATCCCGCTGGCGCGCGCCATGCAGGTGAGCGCCGCCGCCGAGGCCGACGGCCGCCAGCGGCTACAGGTGCCCCTGGCGCCCAACGTCAACGACAAGGGCACTGCCTTCGGCGGCAGCCTGGCCACGCTGGCGACGCTGGCCGGCTGGGTCGAGACCCAGCGCCGGCTCGACGAAGCGGGCGTCGTGGCGGCAGTCGAGATCGTGATCCAGCATGGCGAGACCGACTACCTGCTGCCGGCGGCGGGCGATTTCTCGGCCGTGCCCTTGCCGATCGAGGCCGAGGCGGTCGAGCGCTTCGTGCGCCAGTTCGAACGGCGCGGAGTGGCTCGGCTGGTGGTGGCGGTGGAATTGCATTGCGCCGATGAAGTGGTGGCGCGATTCCGCGGCGATTATGTGGCGGTCAGGGCACGTGAAACCTGATGCCTGTTAAGACAGGTGAAACGTGATGCCGCTGCGCGGCAGCGTGAAACGTGAAACGTGACCCCATCCCCCTCCCTACCTCCCCTTGAAAGGGGAGGAGCAGGGCGCAGAGACTCCGGGCGGCAGTGACCGTCATACGTGTCGCAATCGAACTCCCTCCCCTTCAAGGGAGGGTTGGGGCGGGGATGGGGTTCCACATTTCACGTTTCACGCTGCCGCGCAGCGGCATCACGTTTCACCGGCTGAGGCCGACGGCCTCAGCCTCTGTAAGCCGCCGACGCCCCCAGATCGCTTCCATATTGACGAAGGTCGCCAGCTGCTTGGGATCGACCGTCTCGCGGATGGCGAACTCGCCCTGGGCGGTGTCGCGCGCCACCGCCAGCATCAGCCGCTGGCCGTCGGCGGTCAGGATGCTCTTCACCTGCGGGGTGTTCACCTTGTCGCCAGTGCGCGTCACCACGCCGACCTCGCCGTTGGCCAGCCGCACCAGCATGCCGGGCGGGAAGATGCCGACGGTGCGGATGAAATGCGCGGCGATGGTCTCGTCGATCGACTTGCCGCGTTCGAGCAGGATGCCCTTGAGCGCCACGTTGGAGGCCACCGCGGTGCGGTAGGCGCGCGGCGTGACGCGGGCGCAGAACAGGTCGGCCAGCGACACGATGCGCGCCGCCTCGCCGACCTCGGCGCCGTACAGCTCGTCGGGATAGCCGCTGCCGTCGATGCATTCGTGATGCTGCTCGACCGCAGTCAGCCAGATCGGATCGTTGATGCCGCCCTCGCGCAGCATGTCGGCGCCCATCATCGGGTGGCGCTCCAGCCGCGCCCGCTGGGCCGCGCTCAGCGGGCCGGTCTGTTCCTTGAGCTGCTCCTGGAATTCGATCATGCCGACGTTCATGGTCAGCGCCGCCGAGACGATCGAGCGCATCTCGGCCGCCGGCTTGCCCAGCGAGCGGCACACCAGCGCCGCCACCACCGCGGCGTTGACCATGTGGCGCACCGCGTACTTGCCTTCCTGCCGCAGCAGCACCATGGCGATGGCGACGTCGGCGTCGGCCTCGCAGGCCGACATCACCTGGTCGGCCATCTCGCCGACGCGCTCGCCGATCAGCCGGGCGGCCAGCGTGCGGTCGAGCTGCTGCATCAGTGCATCGAGCTTGCGCCGCGCCGCCATCAGCACCCCGACCGTCGACAGCGGCACCTGCGCCGCCTTCTGCAGCGCGCGCTGGCGCGCATCGCGGCTGTCGCCGCGGGTGCGGAACAGCTCCAGCTCGTCGGCGTACAGGCCCATCGCCAGCAGCCGCTCGAGCAGCGCCGCGTTGCCGACGATCTTGCCCTTGGGAATCAGCAGCTTGCCGTTCTCGTCGTGCAGGTCCCACAGTACCCGGTCACCCGCCACCAGGTCGTCCGCCTTGACGCGTTCCAGTTGCATGCTGCTTGTCTCTTCGTGAAATCCGCCGCACCTGCGGGCCGTCGCCGCGGTGCTTGTGGCTGAATGATAGGCGGCGCGGCCGGCCGGCGCACCCGCGTCGTCTTGACGCAACGCAGGGCGAATGCCGCGCCGCCCGGTAAAATCGCCCCCATGTCCGAACCCTGCTTCCACTGCGGCGAGCCGGTCGCCACGGCCGACCTCGCCCCGCCGCGCTATCCCGTCGCCTATCGCGACGCCGTGCGGCCGTGCTGCTGCGGCGGCTGCCAGGCGGTGGCCCAGACCATCGTCGCGGCCGGCCTCGACGGCTACTACCAGCAGCGCGACAAGCCGGCCGACCGCGCCGCGCCCCTGCCCGACGCCTTGCAGGCCCAGCTGCGGCTGTACGACGCGCCCGAGGTGCAGGCCAGCTTCGTCAAGGCCGAGCCGGGCAATGTGCGCGAGGCCGCGCTGATCCTCGAAGGCATCACCTGCGCCGCCTGCATCTGGCTCAACGAGCGCCATCTCGCGAGCCTGCCCGGCGTGCTCGAAGCCAGCGTCAACTACAGTACCCAGCGCGCCCGGGTGCGCTGGGACGAGGCGCGCATCCGGCTGTCCGACATCCTCGCCGCGGTCGCCGCGATCGGCTACCGCGCCCATCCCTACGATCCGGGCCGGCACGACGCGCTGCGGCAGAAGGAGCGCAAGGCGGCGCTGAACCGGCTGTGGCTGGCCGGGCTGTCGATGATGCAGGTGATGATGTACGCGGTGCCGGTCTACCTGGCCGGCGCCGACGAGATCCCGCCGCGCATGCTGCAGCTGATGCAGCTGGCCAGCCTGGTGCTGACGCTGCCGGTGGTGCTGTATTCCTGCCAGGCCTTCCACCTCGGCGCCTGGCGCGATCTGAAGCGCGGCCGCGTCGGCATGGACGTGCCGGTGCTGATCGGCGTCTGGGCCGCTTTCCTCGCCAGTTGCCTCGCCACCTTCACCGGCCATGGCGAGGTGTATTTCGATTCGGTGTCGATGTTCGTCTTTCTGCTGCTCGGCGGCCGCTACCTCGAGGGCATGGCGCGGCGCCGCGCCGGCGAGGCGGCCGAATCGCTGATCAAGCTGATCCCGGCCTTCGCCCACCGGCTGGCCGGCTGGCCGGCGGCGCGCGAGGCCGAGGAGACGCCGGTGGCGCGGCTGGCGGTCGGCGACGTGGTGCTGGTGCGGCCCGGCGAGCGCTACCCGGCCGACGGCACGGTGCTCGAAGGCGAGGGCGAGGCCGACGAGGCGCTGCTGACCGGCGAGGCCCGGCCGGTGGCCAAGCGGCCCGGCGACGCGGTGATCGGCGGCGCGGTCAACGGCACGGCGCCGCTGGTGCTGCGGGTGCTGCGCATCGGCCAGGAGACCCAGCTGGCCGGCATCGTGCGCCTGCTCGACCGCGCGCTGGCCGAGAAGCCGCGGCTGGCGCAGCTGGCCGACCGCGTCGCCGGCGGCTTCGTGGCGGCGCTGCTGCTGGTGGCCGCGGCCGGCTGGGCCTGGTGGCAGGCGCACGATCCGGCGCACGCGCTGCCGGTCACGGTGGCGGTGCTGGTGATCTCCTGCCCCTGCGCGCTGTCGCTGGCCACGCCGGCGGCGCTGACCGCCGCCACCGGCCGGCTGGCGCGCGCCGGCCTCCTGGTCACCCGCGGCCATGCGCTGGAGACGCTGGCGGCGGCGACCGACGTGGTGTTCGACAAGACCGGCACGCTGACGCTGGGCCGGCCGGCGCTGCTCGATACGCTGCCGCTGGCGCTCGGCGCCGGGCCGGCGCGGCGGCTGGCGGCGGTGCTGGAGGCGGCGTCCGAGCACCCGCTGGCGCTGGCGCTGCGCGCCGACGTTTCCACCGACGGCCTGCAGGCCGCCGATTACCTGAACGAGGCCGGCGGCGGCGTCGAGGCCAGCGTCGACGGCATGCGCTACCGGCTCGGCCGGCGCGACTACGTGGCCGGCTTCTGCGCCGCGCCCTGGCCGGCGGCGGCGGATGGCTGGCGCAGGGACGACACCGTGGTCTGGCTGGCCAGCGCCGAGGCCTGGCTGGCCGGCTTCGCGCTCGGCGACGCGATCCGGCCCGAGGCGGCCGCTGCGCTGCGCGAGCTGGTTGCCTTACCGGGTGGCGAATCACTGCGCCTGCATCTGTTGAGCGGCGACGCGGAAGGCCCGGCCCGCGCAGTCGCGGCCGCGCTCGGCATCGGGCAGTTGCGCGCCGGCGCGCTGCCGGCCGACAAGCTGGCCTACGTGCAGGCGCTGCAGGCGCAGGGGCGGCGGGTGATCATGGTCGGCGACGGGGTGAACGACGCGCCGGTGCTGGCGGCGGCCGACGTCTCGGTGGCGGTCGGCGGCGGCGCCGAGTCGGCCCAGGCGGCCGGCGACCTGGTGCTGGTCGGCCCGCTCGGCGCCTTGGCCGACGGCGTCGCCACGGCGCGGCGCACGCGCACGGTGATCCGGCAGAACCTCGGCTGGGCGCTCGGCTACAACCTGGTGGCGCTGCCGGTGGCGCTGGCCGGCTGGGTGACGCCGTGGCTGGCCAGTCTCGGCATGGCGGCCAGCTCGCTGCTGGTGGTGCTCAACGCGATCCGGCTGGCGGCGCCGACGGGGCTGGCGCGGCCGGCCGCCGGGCGCGGACAATAGCGGCCATGGAAAGCCTCTACCTGTTGATCCCGCTGTCGGTGCTGATCGCGCTCGGCGGCGGCCTCCTGTTCTGGTGGGCCACGCGCGCCGGCCAGTTCGACGACCTCGAGGGCCGGCGCACCGCATCCTGCAGGATGACGACAGCGCCAGTCCGGACGGCGGCGATAAGGTCGATCCGGACGCCGACGGCCGCGGGCCGAAAGGCGGGCCGTCGGCTTGAACGTACGGGCCCGGCCGGATCGGCCGAGGCGTGGGCGTGAATGCGTAGGAGCGGCTTCAGCCGCGAATCGTCGCAATGCCGCCGATGGTGGCGGTCTCCACGATTCGCGGCTGAAGCCGCTCCTACAATGATGTGCGTTCGGCGTTCGGCGTTCGGCGTTCGGCGTTCGGGCTGGCGTCAGCGGCGTTGCTGCGCCTGCGGGTCATGGGCCATGCGGGCTTCCTCCGCCAGCACATGCTTGCGCACGTACCAGCCGATATAGCTGGCCATGCCGACGATGAAGCCGATGGTCAGCAGGCTGAGGATGCCGATATCGGTGGTGAGCAGGTCTTGCAGCGGGACGTTCATGGTCATCTCCGGTCGGAAAGGTACGTGACCATTGAACCGCGTTCCGCCGGAGGGGTCCTTGAGGTGGATCAAGCCTTGCGCTCGGCCGTGGCGGCGACCTGTTTGCCGCCGTGTCGTCGCAAGCCCGTTCCGGCATGGCCGACGCTCGTCGTAGGTCGGGCTTTACGCCCGACGGCGGCCTCGGTAGGCGGCGCTGTCGGGCGTAAAGCCCGACCTAGGGGATGAAATTTCCAGCGTCGCCGATGATCGATCGATGGCCGATCACCGGACACCGATCGCTGGCCCGTTCAGGCGTTGCCCTGCGTCGCCAGGCCGATCGCGAACTTCTCCGCCATCTCGGGCAAGAGCCGCAGCGCCTCGGCGTTCGAGGGCGAGAACACCGCCTCGGCCGCGGCGTGCCAGTCGCGCCACTGGTATTGCACGTGCTCGCGCTCGGACAGCACCGGCTCGAAGCGCGCCGGCACCAAGAGGCCGAACACGTGCTCGGTGTTGCGCAACACGCCCGGCGCATAGCGGTGGCGCCAGACCTCGTAGATCTCCCACTCGTTGACGATGCCCCAGTCCTGCAGCTGCGCCGGCGCGGCG
Organism: Chitinimonas koreensis; assembly: GCF_014353015.1. Lineage (NCBI taxonomy): Bacteria > Pseudomonadati > Pseudomonadota > Betaproteobacteria > Neisseriales > Chitinibacteraceae > Chitinimonas > Chitinimonas koreensis. The sequence goes on along the minus strand of NZ_CP060704.1, from coordinate 3,904,601 downwards.
TCGAGGCCGACTTCCTCCTTCACCTCGCGCAGCGCGGTGTCGCGCGGCAGTTCGTCGGCCTCGAGGCTGCCGGTGACCGACTGCCAGGCGTGGCGCACGTCGGCGCGTTCGATGATCAGGGCTTCCAGCGCCGGGTGTAGATCACCACCAGCACCGATTCCGGGCGTTTGTAGGGTTTGTTCATGGGAAGGGCAGGGCGGGAAGCGGACCGCGCCATTGTAGCGACCCTCGCCGCGCTTGCACTGGCCGGGAAGGCTTTCACCATGGAGGACGCCGAGGACACGGAGGAAAACGGACGGGGGACAGCTTTTCCCTCCGCGTCCTCGGCGTCCTCCGCGGTGCAACCTTGGAATCGATGTCCCTAGGGTGCCGCCAGCGCGCCGCGCCAGTACTCGGCCAGCGCTTGCGGCAGCTCGCTGCGGAAATCGGGCCGCAGCAGCGCGAACACCGGGTCGGCCAGCAGCGTGCGCAGCTTGCACGGGTAGTCGAGCGACTGCCACAGCCCGCGGGTCAGCGCGTAGCTGCGCAGCAGCAGGCTGCCGCCGCGGCCGTCCGGCAGGCCGAGCGCGCGGTCGACCGCGGCGCCGGCGCGCGCCAGCGCGTGGGTGAGGTCGAGCTTGAAGACGCGCAGCTGCTCGTCGCTGAGGTTCTGCTCGAGCACGCTGTAGGCCATCGCGTCGAGCCGCATCAGCTCGGGGTGGGCGTCGAGGTAGGCGACGAAGTGGTCGATGAAGCGCGCCAGCACGACTTCGCCCCGGCCGGTGGCCGCCTCGAACACCGCGGCGGTCTCGGCCAGCAGACTGCCGAGCTCCTCGCTCAGCAGGGCGACGAAGATCTCTTCCTTGGTGCGGAAGTACAGGTAGACCGTGCCCTTGGCCAGCCCGGCCGCCTCGGCGATGCGGGCGGCGGAGGGCAGCTGGTGGCTGTCGGCCAGGAACAGCCCGCGCGCGGCGGCCAGGATGGCGGCGCGGCGGGCCAGCTTGTCGTCTTGGGCAAGGGCGCGCTGGGTCATGGGCGCGATTGTAGCTTCGCCGGGAGGCGCGGCCCGGCTAGTTCTTCATCAGCTGGTAGGCCACCTTGCTCTGCAGCGAGCGCGGCGCCAGCCGGTTGGACAGGATGGTGAGCTTGTTGCCCAGGCCCGGCACCACGCTGGGGACGCCCTTGAACAGCGCGGCGAGGCCGATCTGCGCCACCGGCCGCGACTGCATCATCATCAGCCGCTGGTAGGGCGTCGGCCGCTGGCCCGAGGCGTCGAGGAAGCCGGTGGCGGTGATGCCGGGCGACAGCACGCTGACGGTGACGCCGCGCGGCGCCAGCTCGGTGTGGAGCGCCTCGCCGAACAGCAGCACGTAGGCCTTGCTGGCCGAGTAGGCGGCGTAGGTCGGGGTGGCCTGGTAGCCGCCGATGCTGGCCACCAGCAGCACGTGGCCGCCGCCGCGGCGCGCCATGTCGCCGGCGAACGCGTGGGTCAGCTCGGTCAGGCTCAGCATGTTGAGCTGCAGCATCTCGAGCGTCTTCTCGAGCGGCTGGTCGAGGAAGGGGCCGTAGACGCCGAAGCCGGCGTTGTTGATCAGCACGTCGACGGCGATGCCGCGGGCGTCGAGCCGCTGCTTGAGCTCGGCGCCGACGCCCGGCCGCGCCAGGTCGATGCCCTCGACCACCGTCTCGACGCCGTGGCGGGTGCGCAATTCGTCGGCCAGCGCCTGCATCGGCTCGGTACGGCGCGCCGCCAGCACCAGGTTGGCGCCGCGTTCGGCCAGCAGCGCGGCGAAGTCCTTGCCGAAGCCGCTCGATGCGCCGGTGACCAGCGCCCATTTTCCCTTGAGGTCTTGCATGTCCGATTGTCCCCTGTGTTGATGACCAATGGTCATTTGATGGGTGCGAACCATAAATGACCACTGGTCATTGGTCAATCCGGATTGATTCGAAAAGGAATTCGGTGCGACGAACGGTGTTGAGAAGCAGTGAAATGTGAAAGGTGAAACGTGAAATGCGGACCCCATCCCCGGCCTACGCCGGCCGCCCCAACCGCCCCCTTGAAGGGGGAGGAGCAGGGCGCACCCGTTTCAAGGGGCCGTGATCGTTAAACGTGTCGCAATGCGACTCCCTCCCCTTCAAGGGGAGGGCTGGGGCGGGGATGGGGTCCACGTTTCACATTTCACCTTTCACTTTTCACAGCCCTACAACATCCCAGGCCAGCTTGGCGATCAGCACCGTCACCAGCGCGATGAACAGCTTGCGGATCAGCGCCGTGCCGCCGGCCACCGCCAGCCGGGTGCCGACCAGCGCGCCGGACATGTTGGCGACCGCCATCGGGATCGCGTAGTGGTAGAGCACGTTGCCGTGCGGGATGAAGAAGCACAGCGCGGCCAGGTTGGTGCTGACGTTGACCACCTTGGCCGCGCTCGAGGCGCGCAGGAAGTCGAAGCCGAAGAAGCGGATGAACAGGAAGATCAGGAAGCTGCCGGTGCCAGGGCCGAAGAAGCCGTCGTAGAAGCCGATCGCGCCGCCGATCGCCAGCGCGATGGCCAGCTCGCGCCGGCCGATGCGGCTGGGCCGGTGCAGCGCGCCGAAATCCTTCTTCCACAGCGTGTAGCCGAGCATGCCGAGCAGCAGCACCAGCACCAGCGGCCGCATCAGCTCCTTGGGCAGGTAGCTGACCGCGGCGGCGCCGGCGAAGGACAGCGCGAAGGCGGTGACCGCGGCTGGGATCACCAGCTTCCAGGCGATGTCGACGTGGCGCGCGTAGCGCCAGGTGGCGGTGAGGGTGCCGAACACCGAGGCGAACTTGTTGGTGCCGAACAGCGTGGCGGGCGGCTGCTGCGGCATCACCGCGAACAGGCCGGGAATCTGCACCAGCCCGCCGCCGCCGACCGCGGCGTCGATCAGGCCGGCGGCGAAGGAGAGCAGGACCAGGGGAAGCAATTCGAGCAGGGCGAGTTCGGGCATGGCGGGGCACGGCGGGGAGGAGGGCCCGATGGTAGGGCCTGCGCGGCGGCGGCGGTAGATACAGTGCGGCCGCCGATCGACGGAGCGCCTGCTAGTCTTGCCGTGCCGCCGCGCCGCCGGGCAGAAGCCGCTCGATCTCCTGCGCCGCCCGCTCGAAATCGAGCCGGTCGAAGGCCTGGCGCAGGCTGGCCAGCGCGCCGGCCGGCAGCACGGCAGCCAGGCGCGGCGCGAGCGCCTCGAAAGCGTCGAGCGCCGCCAGGTTGCGCGCATGCAGCCGGTCCAGCAGCGCCTCGATCTCGGCCGCGGCGGGCGGTTCGGGCGGGGTCGGCGGCGGCGCTTCGGCCGCCAGCGGGTGGTCGGCCAGCCAGCGCGCCAGCTGCGGCTCGAAGCCGGCGATCTCGCGCGCCAGTTCGGGCAGCTTGGCCGCGGCCTGGCCCGCCTCGCCCTCGCGCAGCAGCGCCTCCATGGTCTTGGCGCAGGAGGCGATCGCCAGCGCGCCGAAGGCGCCGGCGGTGCCCTTGAGCGTATGCAGCGCGCGCTGCGCGTCCGGCGTCTCGTCCCGGGCGAAATGGCCGGCCAGCCTGGCCTCGATCGTGCGCAGTTCGCCGAGGAAGCTGTCGACCAGCAGGTGGGCGGTGCGGTTGTCGGCATTGGCCTGGGCCAGCCATTCGTCGAGCCGGGCCAGCGAGGCCGGCGCCGGCACCAGCGTCAGCCGCCGGCCCAGCGCCGCCAGCAGCTGGGCCAGCTCGATCGGCTTGGGCACGATCTCGTCCATGCCGCAGGCGAAGCACTGCGCGCGTTCCGATTCCATCACGCCGGCGGTGACGGCGATCACCGGCAGCGTCAGCTTCAGCTCTTCGCGGATCAGCCGGGTGGCGGTGAAGCCGTCCATCACCGGCATCTGCACGTCCATCAGCACGCAGGCGTAGCGCGTCGGCGCCGCGCGCAGCGCATCGACCGCCAGCTGGCCGTTGCCGACGATGTCGACCGCGGCGCCGAGCGATTCGAGCACGCCGCGCGCCACGATCTGGTTGAAGGCGTTGTCCTCGGCCACCAGGAGGCGCAGGCCGTCGAGCCGCACGCCCGGCTGGTCCTGGGCGTCGCGCGGCGCCGGCAGGATGTCCTCGCCGGCCAGCGCGCAGGCCTGCAGCACCGCGTCGAACAGCGAGGAACCGGTCACCGGCTTGCTCAGCACGGCGTCGATCCGTTCGCCGCCGCTGGCTTCGAGCATGCGTTCGCGATTGAAGGCGGTCACCATCAGCACCGCCGGCGGCGCGCCCTCGCCGGCCGCGGCCTCGCGCAGCGCGCGCAGCGTCTCGAGACCGTCGCGGCCCGGCATCTGCCAGTCCAGCAGCGCCACGTCGTAGCGCTGGCCGCGCGCCGCGGCGCCGACCAGCGCGGCGATCGCCTGGCCGCCGTCGGCGGCGGCCTCGACCTGCCAGCCGAGCGCCTCGGCGGTCTCGCGGATGGCGTTGCGCGAGCGCGGATTGTCGTCGACCAGCAGCACCCGCAGCCGCTCCAGGCCGCGCCGCAGCTGCCGCGGCTGGCTGCCGCGGTCGCGCCGCAGCGGGGCGTCGAACCAGAATTCGCTGCCGCGCCCCAGCGTGCTGTTCACGCCCATGCGGCCGCCCATCATCTCGACCAGCCGCTTGCAGATCACCAGGCCCAGCCCGCTGCCGCCGAAGCGGCGGGTGGTCGAGCTGTCGGCCTGGGTGAACGGCGCGAACAGCCGCGCCTGCTGCGCCGCCGACAGGCCGATGCCGGTGTCGCAGACCTCGAAGCGCAGCGTCACGACGTCCTGCAGCGCCTCGACCAGCTGCACCCACAGGCTGATCTCGCCGGCCTCGGTGAACTTGATCGCGTTGCCGACCAGGTTGACCAGCACCTGCTGCAGCCGCAGCGCGTCGCCGACCAGGGTGCGCGGGATCTCGCGCGAGACGTGGATGATCAGCTCGAGGTTCTTGGCCGCGGCGTTGACCGACATGATGGTGGCGACGGTGTCGATCACCTCGCCGAGGTCGAACGCCTCGTTGACCAGCTCGAGCCGGCCGGCCTCGATCTTGGAGAAGTCGAGGATGTCGTTGAGGATGCCCAAGAGCGAGCGGCCCGACACGTTGATCATGTGCACGTATTCGCGCTGGTCGTGGTCCAGCCCGGTGTGTTCGAGCAACTGGGTCATGCCCAGCACGGCGTTGAGCGGGGTGCGGATCTCGTGGCTCATGTTGGCCAGGAATTCGCTCTTGGCGCGGCTGGCCGCCTCGGCCTGCTCCTTGGCGCGCGCCAGCGCGCGCTGGGCCTCGCGCTCGGCGCCGACGTCGCGGGCGATGCCGAGGAAGCCGGCGACCCCACCGTCGGCGTCGCGGATCACGCTGACCACCAGGCTCACGCTCAGCCGGCTGCCGTCCTTGCGCACGTAGGTCCATTCGCCGGCGTCGGATTCGTGCCGCCGCGCCCGCCGCACCACCGCCTCGAAGCCTGCCGGCGCCGCTTCTTCCATCGGCCCGCGGTCGGCCTCGTTGCGCTCGGCCAGCTCCTCGGCCAGGTGCAGCACGGCCGGCGTGGCGCGGCCCACCAGTTCGTCGGCGGCGTAGCCGAGCATGCGCTCGGCGCCGCTGCTGAACAGCGTGATCACGCCGTCGGGCCGGGTGGCGACGATGGCGAATTCGCGCGCGGCGTCGATCACGCCCTGCAGCTGGTTGCGCGTCTCCACCAGCCGCTGCTCGGCCAGCTTCTGCGCCGAGATGTCGCGCACGATGGCGATCACCCGCACCTCGCCGGCGCCCTCGACCGGCCCCAGCGCGATGTCGACCGGGAACACGCTGCCGTCGGCGCGGCAACCCTTGAGGTCGAGCCGGGCGTCGACGTAGCGCTGGCTCGGGCTCTGCATGTAGCGCGCCACCTGGGCCTGGTGGCCGGCGCGCACGGCCGGCGGCAGCAGCATGTCGATCGACTGGCCGATCATCGCCTCCTGCGGATGGCCGAACAGCCGCACCGCGCTGCTGGAGACCACCTTGATGCGGCCGGCCGAATCGATGCCGATGATGGCCTCGGGCGCATCCTCGATCAGCTTGCGGAAGCGCGCCTCGGTCGACTTGCGGTCGGTCACGTCCCAGTTGAGCCCGACCATCCGCACCGGCCGGCCGGCGGCGTCGCGCTGCACCAGCGCGGCGGCCCGGATGTCGCGCACCGCGCCGCCGGGCAGCACGATGCGGAAATCGGTGGCGAATTCGCGCCGGCCGGCCAGCGCGTCGGCCAGCAGCGCCTCGGTCGGCGCCAGGTCGTCCGGATGCACGCGCAGCCGCCAGGCCTGGTAGCGGTCGGGCTCGTCGGCGGCGTCGGTCTGGTACAGCCGGTCCATCTCGGCGTCCACAGCTGGCTGCCGTCGACCAGGTTCCAGTCCCATACCGCCAGCCGCGCCGAGCGGGTGGCCAGCTCGAGCCGCTCCGACAGCTGGCGGATCGACCATTCGTGCTGGCGCCGTTCGGAGATGTCCTCGACCTGGATGATCAGCTCGCGCTCGGCGCGCGGATCGGCGCCGAGCAGCAGCGAGACGTTGACGCGGGTCCAGATCGGATGGCCGTCGCGGTGCAGGTAGCGCTTCTCCAGCGTGCAGTGGGCGATCTCGCCGCGCTGCAGCCGCGCCAGCACCTCGCGCGAGGTATGCGCGTCGTCGGGATGGGAGAAGTCCTCGCCGCGCCGGCCCAGCAGTTCCTCGCGGCGGTAGCCGGCCATGCGGCACATCGCGTCGTTGACCTCGCGGATGGTGCCCTGCATGTCGGCCAGCGCGAAGCCGGTGCCGGCGCATTCGAGCGCGCCGCGGAAGCGCTGCTCGCTGGCGCGCAGGCTGGCCTGGCGCCGCCGCATCTCCTCGGCCGCCAGGCCCAGGAGGGTGGGGAACAGGCTGGTCACGCCGACCGCGGCCCAGGTCTCGAGCGCGCCGTGGGCGGCGATCACCGGCTCGATCGGCACCCAGCCGGCCAGCATGCCGAAGCCCAGCAGCAGCACGCACAGATTGCACACCACGGCCGCCGCGATCACGCCGTCGCGCAGCCCGATCAGCATCAGCGGCAGCGCGATGTAGACGAAGGGGTAGGGCAGGAAGTGCAGCGCCAGCAGCGCGAACAGGCCGGTGCCGCCAAGGTAGGCGGCCAGCCGGCGCAGGCTCGTCCGCGGCATGCCGGAGGTCGAGGCGGCGGGCCGGTGGCTCAGCGCCGGCAGGCCGATCATGGCGAGGCCGACCACGTCGCCGACCCACCAGTTCATGAAGGCCGGGTAGGGTCGGCGCCGGTGCAGAGCCACAGCGCGAAGCTGCCCACCAGGCCGCCGGCGGTGGCGGCCAGCACGCCGTAGATCGGCAGGATCCAGAGGCTGTCGTCGAGCCGCAGCGGTCCGGCGATCACCTGCGGCAGCTGGCGCCGCACCAGCCAGGTGGCCAGCAGCACCACCGCCAGGTTGCCGGCGCACAGCCCCAGCGCCAGCGGCGGGGCGTCGCCGGCGGCCAGGCTGGCCAGCAGGTTGCCGGCGGCGAAGGCCAGCGCCAGCCGCCCCAGCCGCGCGCGCGGCGCGCGCATCAGCACGGCGAAGCCGACCGCGTTGGCGACCCAGATGAAGGCGATCGGGCCGGCCGTGCGCGACAGCTTGATGCAGGCCAGCGACAGCGCGAAGGTCAGCGCGGCCAGCAGCCACGGCGAAACCGGCGCGGCGGCGGGCGGCCGGGTGGGCGCGTCGGGCATGCGCCTTCTCCTCGTTCAGGGAACTCGTACACGCGCGCGGGATGCCGGCCGGGCGGGCCGGCGGCGATCGTCCTTGCCGCCGCGGATGCGCCGGGCGGGCGCCTGGCCGGGGCCTGCGCGCCGGCGCCGCGGGGCGAGCGGTTCGACCCCGGCCCGCCGCCTCGCGTTCACCGCGCCGGCGCCGGCTGCGGCGCGGGGCAAGGCGAAACCCGGCATGGCGGACCCATTCAAACTAGGATAAAAACGCGCCCGGCGAGGCACCCGATCGCGGGATCGGCGATCGAATCGCGCCGGGCGCCGGGACAACGACGCCTACATATCCACGCCGACCGGCCGCCGACGCCGGCCGAGCGCACCCGAGCACCGAGGACGAAGCCATGCTGCGCGACGCTTTGGAGCGGCCGAGCCGCATCCTGATCATCGACGACCGGATCGACGACATCAAACTGCTCAAGGCCGGGCTCGACGGCTGCGGCGAGCTGGCCTTCGCCACCGACGGCGAACGGGCCTGGCGCTGGCGCGCAGCCTGCAGCCGGACCTGGTGCTGCTCGACCTCGAACTGCCCGACGTGCATGGCTTCGAGGTCTGCCGCCGGCTCCGCGCCGAGGCGCGCAACGCCCACTGCGCGGTGATCTTCGTCACCGCCCACGCCGACCACGACAACGAACTCGCCGCGCTCGACGTCGGCGGCGTCGACTTCATCCACAAGCCGATCAACATGCCGGTGGCGCGCGCCCGGGTCGAGACCCAGCTCAGGCTGCGCCGCCAGCTCGACGCGCTGCACCGCTCGCAGGCCGACATCCAGGCCATCATCGACCACGTGCCGGCGCTGATCGGCTACTGGGACGCCGAACTGCGCAACCGCTTCGCCAACTCGGCCTACACGCCGTGGTTCGGCCTGCCGCCGTCGCAGATCCGCGGCAAGCACCTGCGCGAGGTGATCGGCGACGTACGCTTCATCGCCGATTCGCCGCATATCCAGGGCGCGCTGCGCGGCGAATCGCAGCTGTTCGAGCGCGAGGTGCTGACGCCGTCGGGCGAGGTCCGCTTCGGCCAGGTCAGCCTGGTGCCCGACGTGCGCGAGGGCCGGGTGCACGGCTTCTTCGCGCTGATGACCGACATCACCGCGCGGCGCCAGGCCGAGCAGGCGCTGCACGACAACGCCCGGCTGATGGCCAGCCGCATCGTGCAGCTGGCCGAGCGCGACGCGCTGACCGACCTGCCCAACCGCACGCTGATCAACGTGCGGCTGGGCAATGCCATCCTGCGCGCGCAGCAGGATGGCTACCGCTTCGCCGTGCTGGTGCTCGACGTCGATCGCTTCCAGTACGTCAACGATTCGCAAGGCCACGCCACCGGCGACCTCTTGCTGCAGGCGATGGCCGAGCGGCTGTCGCTGAACCTGCGCGCGGCCGACATGGTGGGCCGGCCCGGCGGCGACGAGTTCGTGATCCTGCTCGAGCACGCCGATTCGGACGAGATGGTGGTGCAGGTGGCCGACAAGCTGCTGGCGGCGGTCTCGGCGCCGTACGAAATCGACGGCAAGCGCTTCGACCTGACCTTCAGCATGGGCATCTGCCTCTACCCGGACGACGGCCAGGACCACGAGACGCTGATGAGCCGTGCCGACGCCGCGCTGCACCGCGCCAAGGCGGCCGGCCGCAACCGCTACCAGTTCTACGTCGCCGAGATCGGCGACCTGATCCTGGCGCGCCACGCGCTGGAGCGCCATCTGCGCGACGCGATGGACCAGCAGCTGTTCACCGTCCACTACCAGCCGCAGATCGACGCCGGCTCGCGCCGTATCGTCGGCGTCGAGGCGCTGGTGCGCTGGGTGCGCGCCGACGGCCAGCTGGTGCCGCCGGCGCAGTTCGTGCCGCTGGCCGAGGAATGCGGCCTGATCGTGCCGCTGGGCAAGTTCGTACTGCGCGAGGCCTGCCGCCAGGCGCGCGCCTGGAACGACGCCGGCCTGCCGCCGATGCGGATGGCGGTCAACATCGCCGCCAGCCAGTTCGTCGACAAGGGTTTCGTCGAGATGGTGACGACGACGCTGGCGCAGACCGGCCTGCCGGCCAGCCAGCTCGAGCTGGAGATCACCGAGGGCACGCTGCTGATCGACGCCCAGCGCACCCGCGCGGTGCTGGACGACCTCAAGCGGCTCGGCATCTCGATCGCGATCGACGACTTCGGCACCGGCTATTCCTCGCTGAGCTACCTCAAGCGCTTCCCGATCGACGTGCTGAAGATCGACCAGTCCTTCGTGCGCGACGTGCTGACCGACCCGAGCGATGCCGCCATCGTCTCGGCCATCATCAAGATGGCGCAGAGCCTCCGGCTCGACCTGGTGGCCGAGGGCGTCGAGCGCGAGGCGCAGTTCCACTACCTGCGCGCGGAGGGCTGCGAGGTGATGCAGGGCTACTATTTCTCGCGCCCCGGCGACGCGCGGACCATCACCGATTTCATCCGCGACTGGCTATTGCAGGCGGCGTAGGCATCCGATCGTCGCCATAGGCGCGCGTAGGCGCGGCTTCAGCCGCGAATGGGCCGAGCACCCACCGGCGCCATTCCCGGCTGAAGCCGCTCCTGCGGTACCGTCCACGGCGCAGGTATGATTGCCCCCGGCATCAATCGCCCGGCGGACTGTCCGCCGGCGCAACCGGTGAATCCACCCATGCAGATACTCCGAACCAGCCGCCTGACCCTGCGCACGCTGGCCGAAGACGACGCGGCCTTCATCCTCGAATTGCTCAACGATCTGGGCTGGCTGCGCTATATCGGCGACCGCGGCGTGCGCACGCTCGACGACGCCCGCCGCTACATCGTCGACGGCCCGGCGGCGATGCAGCTGCGCCACGGCTTCAGTCTCTACCTGGTCGAGCGCGCCAAAGACGGCGCGGCGCTCGGCCTGTGCGGCCTGATCCGGCGCGCGGGCCTGGCCGACGTCGACATCGGCTTCGCCTTCCTGGCCCGCCACCGCGGCCAGGGCTACGCCAGCGAGGCCGCCGAGGCGGTGATGGCGCACGCGACCGGCCCGCTGGGCCTGACCCGCATCGTCGGCATCACGCTGCCGGAGAACGCCGCCTCGATCCGGCTGCTCGGCCAGCTGGGCCTGGCCTTCGAGCGCACCGTGACGCTGCCGGGCAGCGACGAGGTGCTGATGCTGTTCGGCTACGGGCCGGACCCGGCGGCGGCCGACGCCGGCAGCTGAACCGGGCGGCAGGAAGCCATCCCGTATCGCGGCGGCCACGGCCGGTTCCGAGGGCGTAGGTCGGGCTTCATGCCCGACAGCGATCTCGGCCGGCGGCGCCGTCGGGCATGAAGCCCGACCTACGTCCGTGCCACGCCCGGCCTGCAATCGATCCGGCCGCCGTCCGTTCCGACGCGGCCACCTCCAACCCGGAGCCCCCGCCATGTTCCTGCGCACCCTGATCCCCGCCCTGGCCCTGCTGGCCGCAAGCCATCTGCCGGCCGCGGCCGCCGACGATCCGCAGGCCGCGCTGCGGGCGCGGCTGGCCCGGCTCGACGCCTTGCGCGCCGAGCGGCCCGGCGACGGCCTGCTGGTCTATTACCAGGCGATGACCTACGCCGGGCTCGGCGAGCGCGACAAGGCGCTCGCCGCGCTGGGCAGCCTGCAGGGGCGCCGGCTGGGCCTTTTGCCGGCGCCCGGGCTCGGCTTCGACGCGCTGTGGGACGACCCGGCCTTCCAGGTGCTGCGCTTCAAGCTCGAGGACGAGGAGCCGAAGACGCCCGAAGCGCCGATCGGCTTCCGCCTGCGCGACGCGCGGCTGATCCCGGAGGGCATCGCCTACGACCCGGCCGGCCGCCGCTTCTTCGTCGGCAGCATCGCCCAGCGCAAGATCCTGGCGGTCGACCGCAACGGCCGCGCGCGCGATTTCTCGCAGCCGGGCGACGGGCTCGACGCGGTGCTGGGCCTCGCCGTCGACGCGCCGCGCAAGGCGCTCTACGCGGTCAGCAGCAATGCCCTGCTGGCCGGCGCCACGCCGCGGCGCAACGCGGTGCTGCGCTACGACCTGGCGCGCGGCAAGCGGGCGGCGCGCCACGAGGCGCCCGAGGCGAGCCAGCTCAACGACGTGGCGGTGGCTGCCGACGGCACGCTGTACGCCACCGATTCGGCCGCCGGCACGCTGTTCCGCATGCGGCCGGGCCAGGTCTCGCTGCACCGCTTCGGCGAGGCCGGCGCCCTGCGCGGCGCCAATGGCGTGGCGGTGGCGCCGGACGGCACGGTCTACGTCACGCTGTCGACCGGCATCGCCCGGGTCGACCCGGCCAGCGCCGAGATGCAGCGGCTGCCGCAGCCCGATACGGTGGTGACCGGCGGCATCGACGGCCTCTACTGGCACGAGGGCGCGCTGCTCGGCATCCAGAATTCGACCAATCCGGGCCGGGTGGTGCGCATCGCGCTGGCCGACGGCGGCACGCGCATCGACGGGCTGACGGTGCTGCAGTCGCACCTGCATCCCGATTTCGCCGAGCCGACCACCGGCGCCATCGCCGGTTCGGCGCTGTACGTGATCGCCAATTCCTTCGTCGGCCACTACCAGCCCGACGGCTCGCTGAACGACCCGGCCGCGCTGCGGCGGACGGTGGTGGTGGCGGTGCCGTTGCGGCGGTGAAAGGGGCCTGCCAGGCCTGGTAGCCGGCCCGGTCCTTCAGAGGGAGACCGTCGCCGCTTGTCCTCGATGTAAGGATCGCCGCCGCGGGTGGAGCGATCTTGGCAAAGTATGGATATGAACTGCCATACGAGTTGATGCGACGTAAGCCTCTCCCTTCGGGAGAGGGCAGGGTGAGGGAGCGACGGTTCAGTTGTCGCTACCGGTTCTAACGAGGACCGCATTGCCTGGGCACGCAGGAGCGGGCAGCGATCTCTGAATCGTCGCTCCCTCACCCCTCCCCGTTTCTGCCAAGCAGGAACGGGTGCCTCTCCCGGAGGGAGAGGGGAGACGACGGACAGTGCATAGATTCCGAGTGGGACGATTTTCGATTGAGTTAACGATAACTTCATCTCCACGCAATACGCCGGCAACGGCCGGAATGGATGCTGGCCGACCGGCGCGGCACCTCCGCGCCGTCCATCCCTTCCTCGCTCCGGAGTCCCCATGCGCCTTCGCTTCATCCTGCCCGCACTGTCGCTGGCCGGCCTCGCCGGCCCGGCCTTCGCCCTCAACATCGTGCTCAGCAACGACGACGGCCTGTCGGCCAACGTCAAGGCGCTCTACGCCGAGCTCAAGGCGGCCGGCCACGACGTGGTGGTGTCGGTGCCGTGCCAGAACCAGAGCGGCAAGGGCGCCTCGGCCAATTTCCTCACCCCGATCACCCCGCTGGCCAAGGCCTGCCGCAACGCCGCCGCCGCCGTCGGCGCGCCCGGCGTCGGCCCGATCGCCGGCCTGACCGACTTCCACTACGTCGACGGCACGCCGGTCATGGCCACCCTGTACGGCATCGACGTGCTGGCCGCGGCGCGCTGGAACAAGGCGCCCGACCTGGTGCTGTCCGGCCCCAACGAGGGCCAGAACACCGGCAGCATCGTCAACAGCTCGGGCACCGTCAGCAACGCCCAGATCGCCGCCTCGCGCGGCCTGCCGGCCATCGCGGTCAGCGCCGACACCAACACCACCGACCAGGACGGCCTGGCGGCCGAGGCCGCCAAGCTCACGCTCAAGCTGGTTGCGGCGCTGCAGGCCCGCGCCGGCAGCGGCCCGCTGCTGCCGGCCGGGGTGGCGCTCAACGTCAACTTCCCCAAGTTCGAGGCCGGCAAGTCGGCCGCACTGGCCTGGAGCTTCTCGCGCCACGGCAGCTACAACGCCTACAACCTGAAGTTCGTCGCCGACCTGTCGCAGGACCCGGTGGCCAAGGCCTACGGCCTCGGCGCCTATGCCTACCCGGGCCTCTCGCTGTACCCGCCGGCCGCCGCGCCGAGCGCCGAGCAGGCCAGCGACGAGGCGGCCGTCAACGCCGCCGGCAGGATCGCCGTCACCGCCATGCAGGTCGGCTTCGAAGCCCGCCCGGCCGCCCAGCAATGGCTGCGCCTGCGGCTGCGCGACCTGCTGGTCCAGTGAGGACGCCGCCGATGAAACGCATCCTGTTTCCCATGCTGGCCGCCGCGCTGCTGGCCGCCTGTTCCGACGGCGACGACAATAATGCGGACGCGCTGCCGGTGGCGCCCAAGGTCGCGGTCGAGTCGCTGGCCGCAGGCAGCTACACCGTCAGCCTCGGCGACGCCGCCGCGCCGACCGTGGGCCGCTACTACGCGGCCGCCGACGGCAGCCGCCTGTTGCTGGTCGGCGACGCCGACGGCCGCCTCCAGGCGCTGTACCGCCAGGCCGCCGGCCATGGCTGGGTGGCGGTGCCGGCGGCCAAGGCCGACGTCAGCGTCACGCTGCTGCGCGCCGATGCGGTCGCCCTGCCGGCGCCGACGGTCGCCGCCATGGCCGGCCGCTACGTGGCCGACGTCGCGGGCAAGCCGGCGGTGTTCACCGTCGCCGCCGACGGAACCATCGCGGCTGCGGCGGGCAGCGCTTGCAAGCTCGGCGGCAAGCTGAGCGCCGGCAAGCTGCCCGGCACATTGCAACTGGCGCTGACCGCGGCCGACTGCCCGAACCTGCCGGCCAGCGCCAGCGGCGTGTTGGCGGCCGACCCGGACTACGCGCCTGCGCGCTTCCGACTGGTGGCGGACGACGGCAATCTGTTGGTCGATCTGTGGGCCTACGCCGAATAAGGCGCAGCGCATGAACGGACACGGCCCGCGGCGGTTCGCGCGGGCCGTGTCCGTTTGTGGGCGAGCCGCTTCAGCCGGCCGGCCCGGCAAAGCCCAGGCCGGCCAGCGCCGCCCGCGTCGCCGCGATCTCCTCGCGCAGCCAGCCGTGCAGCGCCTCGATCGCCGCCTCGCCCTGGCGCGCGCGCGGGCAGGCCAACCAGTAGGCGTGGCCGCTGTCGATCGGCTCGGCGGGGAAGGGTGCCGCCAGCCGGCCGCCGGCGATGTCGTCGGCGATCAGCAAGGGGTCGGCCATCGCCACGCCCAGGCCGCGGCCGGCCACGTGCAGCGCCATGTCGACCGCCTCGAAGCTGGCGCCGGCTTCGAGCGCCGGGTGGCTGGCGCCGTGGCGCGCCAGCCAGGCGCGCCAGTCGGCATGGTCGGGGCTCAGGTGGATCAGCGCCTCGCTCGCCAGGTCGGCCGGCGTGTGCAGCCGCTCGGCCAGCGCCGGGGTGCATACCGGCACCAGCCGTTCCTCGAACAGCGCGGCGCCGAGCGCCTCGGCCGGCGCCTCGCGCGCATAGACGATGGCGGCGTCGAAATCCTCGCGCTCGAAATGGATGCGGCTGAACTCGGCCGTGCTGAGCCGGATGCCGATGCCAGGATGGCTCAGCTGGAAGCCCGGCAGCCGCGGCATGAACCAGCGCAGCGCCAGCGTCGGCGGCAGCTTGAGCTTGAGGTCGGCCGGCTGGCCGGCCAGCCGGTCCACCGCGCGCTTGAGGCCGTCGAAGGCGGCCTCGACCGCCGGCAGGAAGTCGCGCCCGGCGGCGGTCAGCTCGACGCCGCGCGCCTGCCGCAGCAGGAGCGCGGTGCCGAGGTGGGCCTCGAGCTGGCGGATCTGCCGGCTGATGGCGCTCTGGGTCAGGCACAGCTGGTCGGCAGCGCGGCTCATGCTGCGGGCGCGGGCGACCACCGAGAAGGTGTGCAGGGCATCGAAGGAGGGCAGGCGTTTCATCGCGGGCACCGGCGGGAAATGGACGAGGCAAGCCATGCATTTTTGCATGGCACGCTTGAGCAATGGTCGTTTGTGGCGGTCGCGCTTCGTCTCTAGATTCGGCGTCAGCCACCCGCTGCACGAGTACCTGCCCATGCGTATGCGCATGCCTCGGCGGCGATGGCGACCGACAGGCCGGCGGTCCTCGCCCGACCGGCCGACGATCCCCCGTCCCGGAGCACAGCCATGAAGCCCTTGTCCGCAATCGCCCTGCTCGTCGCCGCCGCCCTGGCCGGCGCGGCGCAGGCCAAGGAATGGAAGACCATCCGCATCGGCCTCGAAGCGGCCTACAAGCCGTTCACCTACAAGACGCCGGACGGCCAACTGGCCGGCTTCGACGTCGACATCGCCCGCGCGCTGTGCGGCCAGCTGGCGGCGCAATGCAGCTTCGTCGAGCAGGACTGGGACGGCATCATCACCGGCCTGAACGCCAACAAGTTCGACGCCATCGTGTCGTCGATGGACATCACCGAGCAGCGCCGCCGGGCGGTCGACTTCACCGACAAGTACTACAAGGTGCCGTCGCGGCTGATCGCCGGCAACGCCGCCGGCCTCGACGGCAGCCCAGGCAGCCTGAAGGGCCGCCGCATCGGCGTGCTGCGCGGCTCGTCCGAGGAGCGCTATGCGCGCGGCGTCTACGCCAAGGCCGGCGCCACCGTCAGCGCCTACGGCTCGCAGAACGACGCCTTCCTCGACCTCAAGGCCGGCCGGCTCGACGCCACCCTGGTCAACACCGTGGTCGGCCAGAACGACTTCCTCAAGCTGGCCGAGGGCCGCGCCTTCCGCTTCGTCGGGCCGCAGGTCGACGACATCGCCTATTTCGGCCCCGGCGCCGGCATCGCCGTCCGCAAGAGCGACCCGGAGCTGCGCGACCGGCTCAACGAGGCGATCCGGGCGATCCGCGCCAACGGCAGCTACCAGGCCATCGCGCGCAAGTATTTCGACTTCGACATCTACGGCAAGTAGCCCCATGCACGGCGCCCGCATCGACATCGACCTCGACCGCATCGAGGCCAATACCCGCCGGCTGGTGGCCGCCTGCGCCGCCGCGGGCGTGGCGGTGGCCGGCGTCGGCAAGGCCTGTTGCGGCGCGCCGGCGGTGGCGCGCGCCATGCTGCGCGGCGGCGTGGCGCAGCTGGCCGATTCGCGGCTGGACAACCTCGAGCGGCTGCGCCGCGGCGGCATCCGCGCGCCGCTGATGCTGCTGCGCGCGCCGGCGCCCGACGAGGCCGAGCGCACCGTGCGGCTGGCCGATCTCAGCCTCAACAGCGAGCCGACCACCATCGCCCGGCTGGCCGCCGCCGCGCGGGCCCAGGGCCGCCGCCACGGCGTGGTGCTGATGGTGGACCTGGGCGACCTGCGCGAGGGCATCCTGCCGGCCGAGGCGCTGCGCCACGCCGAGGCGGTGCTGGCGCTGGACGGCGTCGAGCTGCTCGGGCTCGGCGCCAACCTGGCCTGCATCAGCGGCATCCAGCCGACCATCGACAACCTGGCCGGCCTGGCCGATCTCGCCGCCGAGCTGCGGCGCCGGCTCGGCATCGCGTTGCCCATCGTGTCGGGCGGCAACACCTTCTCGCTGCCGCTCCTGGAGGCGGGCCAGCTGCCGGCCGGCATCAACCACCTGCGGCTCGGCGCCTCGATCCTGCTGGCCGCGCCGCCGACGCCGGCCGGCCTGCACGGCGCGCTCGACCCGCACGCCTTCACGCTCGGCGCGCCGGTGATCGAGGACAAGATCAAGCCGGCGCGGCCCTACGGCCTGGCCGGCGAGGACGCTTTCGGCCGGCGGCCGTCGTTCGACGCGGTCGAGGACCGGCCGGCGCGCCGGCTGATCCTGGCGATCGGCCGCGAGGACGTCGACCCGGCCGGCCTCGCGCCGTGCGATGCGCGGCTGCGGGTGGTCGGCGCCAGCAGCGACCACCTGGTGGTCGACGCCACCGCCGCCGGCGAGGACTACCGGCTCGGCGCCCACGTCGCGTTCACGCCCGACTACGCGGCGCTGCTGGCGGCGATGACCTCGCCCTACGTCGACAAGCGCTACCTGCGCGACTTGCCCGAGCGGCCGACGCTGGCCGGGGTGGCGCTGATCGATGCCGACGACGGCGGCGCCACGGCGATGGATTCGCCGGCCGCTCAATTGCTCGAGCAGGGGCTGGCGCCGGCGCTGGCGGCGATCGGCCTGGCGCTGGCCGATCCCGCTCCCGCCGGGCCCGGCAGGTCGGACTCCGGTCCGGCGGCGCCGCTGATCGAGATCGCCGTCGGACCGGAGTCCGACCTGGCCGCGGCCGGCAACCCGGCCGTGCTGCCGGTGCGGCTGGGCCGGCAGAGCGGGCGCCGGGCCCATGGCCGGCCGGGCGGCGAAGAAGAGGCGCTGCTGCTGTTCGCCGGCCAGGCCGACGGCGTGGTGGCGGGAGACGGCTGGCCGGCCGAGCACACGCTGGCAGTCGGCCTGCGCGACCTGTTCCTGCCGGCCGGCGCGGCGACCGGCGAACTGGTGCTGACGATGGAAGACATCGACCGCCACGGCCTGGCCGATTGCCTGCCGGCCGCCATCGCCCGCGTGCGTGCGGGCCTGCGGCGGCTGCACCTGCACTTCGACCTCGACGTGCTGGCCGGCGCCGGGCTGACCTGCCGCGAGGCCCACCTGGCGATGGAGATCGTGCACGAGTGCGGGCTGCCGGACAGCGTGTCGTTCGGCGGTGTGGGGCCTGGGGCGGAGTCGGCGGCGCTGGTGAACGGCCTGCTGCTGTCGCTGCTGGGGCGCAAGGTGGTGAAGAGCCGGGCAGCCTGCGCTCGGCTTCTCGAGCCCTAGCTTCGGTAGTCGCGTAAGCGTAGCGATATGCCGCACCACTGATTCATCAAACCGCTGACGAGCGCGGCGAGGCTCCCTCTGGACCACCCCACAAAGTCTTCGACTTTGCGGGGCCCCGGTGGCGGCGAGGGCGGGGAGTCGGGATGAATCAGGGGCGTGCCGCAGGTTGGGCCGGAAGCAGGCCCTGAACACCCGGCTTTGCCGGGTGCCGCGCCCATGGCGGCTTCATCACAATGGTCGTTACCTTGTGCTAGGCCGCATACGCAGGGTCAGCCCCTTGAGGAAATTGCGCAGGAACTGGTCGCCGCAGCGGCGGTAGTTCTTGTGGTCGGGCTTGCGGAAGAAGGCGCTGAGCTCGGGCTTGGAGACCTCGAAGCCGGCCTGCGACATGATCTCGAGGATGTCCTCTTCCTTGAGTTCGAAGGCCACGCGCAGTTTCTTCAGCACGGTGTTGTTGTAGACCGGCAGCTCGACCGGCAGCCGCGGCCGGCTGTCGTCGCGGCCGCGGCGGTGGAAGATCAGGCCGTCGAGGAAGTGCGCCAGCACCTCGTCGCTGCAGTCGCGGTAGCCTTCCTCGTCGTCGCGCTTGAGGAAGGCGACGATGTCGGCCTTGCTCGCCTCGTAGCCGGCCAGCCGGATGATGTCGCCGATGCGGGCGTCGCTGATGTCGAGCATGTAGCGCACGCTGCGCAGCACGTCGTTGTTGATCATGGTCCGCTGATTCCTGGATGCGTGAGGGGCGCCATTGTTCCACGGCCGGCGTCCGCGTGCAGGTCCGGCGTGCCGTCCCGGTCGGCGAGCGGGAGTGCTTCGAGCAGCGCCAGGGCCTCGTCGAAGTCGAACGCCTCGATCTTGTCCGCCACCTTGCGCAGCTGGGCCGCCGCCGGGCGGCCGGCGAGCAGCGCTTCCAGCGCTTCGAGCTGGTCCAGCGAGCCGGTATCGCTGGCCGCCAGCAGCGCCTTGAGTTGGTCCCTGCAGCGTTCGATCTGCCGCAGCGGGACGGCGGCCACCGGCGCAGCTTGCTCGACCTGCCCGATCCGGGCGATGCCCTCCAGCACCCTGGCCAGTTCAGCGCAGCCGGCTGCGATCAGCGGTTCCAGCGCGGGGCGATCCAGCCCTTGCTTGCAGGCGGCTTCCAGCTCGGCCGCCGCCGCGGCCAGCGCCAGGGCGCCGATATTGCCCGCCGTGCCGCGCAGGGTGTGCGCGGTGCGGACGGCGGTCGCCCGGTCGTCCGCCGCCAGGGCCGCGGCCAGCGCTTGCGGGAAGCCCTGCTGCGATTCGCGGAACTTGAGCAGCATGCGGCGATAGAGATCGGGCTTGCCGGCGCTGGTCGCCAGGCCGGCGGCCTGGTCGATGCCGGGCAGCGGCGGCAGCGCGGCGCGGCCCGGCTGCGACGCCGCCGGCGCCGCGGCGGGCGCCGCGGCGGGCGGGCGGGGGGCGGCGGGGCGGATCCATTTCGCCATCGTCGCGAACATCGAGGCGACGTGCAGCGGCTTGGGGATGTGGTCGTTCATGCCGCTGGCGAGCGCCTGCTCGCGGTCGCCCGCCATCGCGTTAGCCGTCATCGCGATGACCGGCAACCGGGCGAAGCGCGGCTGCGCCCGGATCTCGCGGGTCGCGGTGTAGCCGTCCATGACCGGCATCTGGCAATCCATCAGCACGCCGTCGTAGGCCGCGTCGCGCGCCAGGATGTCGAGCGCCTCCCGGCCGTTGCCGGCGATGGTGAATTCGATGGCGGCCAGGGTCAGCAGCTCGCTGGCCAGTTCCCGGTTCATCTCGTTGTCCTCGACCAGCAGCAGGCGCGCGCCGGCCAGCCGGGCCATGTCGGCGGCGCTGCGGTCGTCGCGCTCCGCCGAACGCGTCTCGGCCACCTGGCCCTTGCCCAGCGCCTCGCCGATGGCTTCGAGCAGGGTGGAGGGCGTGACCGGCTTGGTCAGCACCGAGGACAGCCGCACCCGCTTGCGGGCCGCTTCCTCCTGGGCCTCGTCGCGGCCGAAGGCGGTGACCATGATGACCGAGGGCACCGCGCCGACCGCGGCGGCATGCATCTGCAGCACGGTTTCCACCCCGTCCATGCCCGGCATCTTCCAGTCCATCAGCACCAGGTCGTAGGGCAGCTGCTTGCGCTCGGCCTCGCTCAGCGATTGCAGGGCGGCCGGGCCGCTGCCGGCCATGTCCACCTCCAGCCCGAAGCTGCGCGCCATGGTCGAGAGGATCTCGCGCGCGCTGGCGTTGTCGTCCACCACCAGCACGCGCAGGCCGAGCAGCTCGTCGGCCTTGAACATGCGGCGCGGCGCGGGATCGCGCTGCAGGCCGAAGCGCGCGTGGAAGTGGAAGGTGGAGCCCTTGCCCAGCTCGCTTTCCACCCAGATGCGGCCGCCCATCAATTCGGCCAGCCGCTTCGAGATGGCCAGGCCCAGCCCGGTGCCGCCGTATTTGCGGGTGGTCGAGCTGTCGGCCTGGCTGAAGGACTGGAACATGCGCTCGCACTGCTCGGGCGTCATGCCGATGCCGGTGTCCCGGACCCGGAAATGCAGCTCCACCGAATCCGGCTCCGCCGATGCCAGCTCGATGCCGACCACGATCTCGCCGTGCTCGGTGAACTTGGCCGCGTTGTTGCCCAGGTTGATCAGGATCTGGCCCAGCCGCAGCGGATCGCCGGTCAGCGCCGTCGGCACGTCCGGGGCCGTGTCGAACAGCAGCTCCAGCCCCTTGTCCTCGGCCTTGAGGCCGACCATGCCGGCGAAGCTGTCCATCACGTCTTCGAGCCGGAAGTCGGTGTGCTCGATCGTCATCTTGCCGGCCTCGATCTTCGAGAAGTCGAGGATGTCGTTGATGATGCCCAGCAGGTTCTCGGCCGAGCGGTGGACTTTCTCGATGTAGTTGCGCTGCTTCTTGTCGAGTTCGGTGCGCAGGGCCAGGTGGCTCATGCCGATGATGGCGTTCATCGGGGTACGGATCTCGTGGCTCATATTGGCCAGGAATTCGCTCTTGGCGCGGGTGGCGTCTTCGGCGATCTCCTTGGCGCGCCGCACTTCTTCTTCCGCGCGCTTGCGCTCGCTGATGTCGCGCACCGAGGCGCACACGCACCGCCCCTGGCCGCCCAGCGCGGGCAGCGATGCCAGCCCGATCTCGACCGAGAAGGTGCTGCCGTCCTTGCGCACGCCCTGCAGGTCCGTCAGGCCGCCGCCCATCTGGCGGGTGCTGCCCTCGGCCATGAAGCTGCCGCGCAATTGCACGTGGCGGGCGCGCACCGCGGCCGGCACCAGCTGTTCGATCGCCAGGCCGGTCAACTCGCCCGGGGCGTAGCCGAACAGGCCGTCGAGCTGGGTGTTGGTCAGCACGATCTTGCCGCGCTCGTCCACCACCAGCATGCCGTCGGGGCGGATTCGACCACGCCGCGGAACCAGACCTCGGTTTCCTTGAGCGCGGCCTGCTGGGCCTCCAGCTCGACCGCCTGCTCCTCCAGGCGCGCCGCCTGGGCCTCCATGGCGTCGGCCTGTTGGCGGGTCTGCGCCAGCAGGCTCTGCACCGCCAGCGAACGGTCGAGGATCTCCATGCTGACGGCCAGGCGCGGCAGCACCTGCTCCAGCAGCGCGCGCGCGGTGCCGTCCGGCGTGTCGAAGCAGGCCAGTTCCAGCACGCCGGCCAGCCGGTCGCCGCTGAGGATGGGCAGGACCAGGATTTCGCCGAGGGCGACCTCGCCGAGCGCGGATCGCAGGCGCCGGCCGTTCTCCCCCTGTTTGATCGACCGCGGCTGCCGGTCGCTGGCGCATTGGCCCAGCAGGCCCGCGCCGGGCTCGATCTCGCCGGCCGGTACGTGATCGGCGCCGATGGCGTAGCTGCCGGCCAGCAGCAGCCGCTGCCGTTCGCCGTCCCAGCGGTAGAGCACGCCCTGGCCGACCTCGAGCAGCGGCGCCAGCGGCCTGAAGAAGCGCGCCGCCAGTTCTTCGGTCGTCTCGGCCTGCTGCAGCTCGGCCTGGATCGCCGCCTCCTGCGCCTTGATCCAGCGCTGGGCCTCGAGCTGGATCGACTCGGTCTGCAGCGCGGCGATGGCGCGCGCCAGGTCGCCGGTCTCGTTCCGGTAGTCGGTATGCGGGATGACCTGCTGGAGCCGGCCGGCGGCCAGCTCCTCGACCGCGTTCCTGACGCGGCCGATGGGGCGGCGGATCGAGCGGCTGATCAGCCAGGCGAAGGCCAGCGCCAGCCCGAGCCCGCCCAGCAGCAGGGCATAGGTCAGGTTGCTGCGGCGGCTGGCGAAGTCCTGGATGGCCTGGGTGGTATCTTCGGCGCCGTATTCCTTGACGGCGGCGATGTCGCCGAGCAGCCGGTCGGCGCCGCGGTCGAGCTCCCGGAAACCGACGCTCTCGACCAGCGACGCGGCCTCGGCCGGCATGCCCTGCCTGGCCAGGTCCAGCGCTTCGGCGACGGTCCGCTGGATCCGGGCGAAGCGTATTTCGAACTGCTCCAGCCGTTTGACGTTCTCCGGCTTGAACAGGGTCGGGCGGGTGAGTTCGAGGGCATGGCGGACCTGTTGCCGGGCCTCGTCCATCTGCTGCAGCGCTTCCTCGCGCTCGCCCTCCGAGCTCGCGCCGACCGCGCGGTGCATCGCCAGCATCATCCGCGAGAAGTGGATGCGTGCTTCCTGGATGCGGGCGATGCCGCCGATGCCCTCCTGCCGCAGCCGCTGCAGGTCGCGGTTCAGGTCGGACTGCGTCTGCAGGCTCTGGATGCCGAGGGCGAGCGACAGCAGCAGCAGCGAGACGAAGCCGACGGCCAGCTTGTGGCGGAGCGGCAGGCGCTCCAGCATCTGCAGGGGTGAACGCATGGGTACGCCGTGTGGTCCGCGAAGGAGAGGGGCCGCCAGGGATGCCGGTTGCGCCGGTCAGGGCGCTTCCGCGATGAACTGCAGCGCCTCGGCCTTCCGGGCGATGTCGTGGTCGGAATCGGCGAACTGCGCCGCGATGGCCTGGAAGCGGTCGAGGCAGCTCATGAAGGCGTCCAGCACGTCGGGTCGAAATGGCTGCCGCGCCCGTTGAGCATGATGCGCACGGCGTCCTCGTGCGACATCCCTTCCTTGTAGACGCGCCGGCTGATCAGCGCGTCGTAGACGTCCGCCACCGCCATCAGCCGCGCCGAGATCGGGATGTCGTCGCCGGCCTTGCCCTCGGGATAGCCCGAGCCGTTCCATTTCTCCTGGTGGCCGTAGGCGATCTCCTTGGCCAGGCGCAGGAAATCCACGTCGGCGCCCAGCTGCTGCTCGGCGTGCGCGATCGCGTCGCGGCCCAGCGTGGTGTGGGTCTTCATGATCTCGAACTCTTCCGGCGTGAAGCGGCCGGGCTTGAGCAGGATGCGGTCGGGGATGCCGATCTTGCCGATGTCGTGCAGCGGCGCCGACTTGTACAGCAGCCCGATGGTCTCGTCGTCGAGGAAGTGGCGGAAGCGCGGGTGGTCGCGCAAATGCTCGGCCAGCACCTTGACGTAGTGCTGGGTGCGGCGGATGTGGTTGCCGGTCTCGTTGTCGCGCGTCTCGGCCAGCGAGGCCATGGCGTGGATGGTCACGTCCTGGATGGCCATGACCTCGCGCGTGCGCCGGGCCACTTCCTGTTCCAGGTAGTCGTTCTTGTCCTTGAGGAAATCGGCCGCGGCCTTGACCTTGAGCTGGGTCTCGACCCGCGCCAGCACCACCGGCGGACAGATCGGCTTGGTGATGTAGTCGGCGGCGCCGAGTTCGAGCCCGCGCGTCTCGTCGGCGGTCGAGGACATGACGGTCAGGAAGATCACCGGGATGTCGCGGGTGGCCGGATCGGCCTTCAGCGTCTGCGCCACCTCGTGGCCGGACATGCCCGGCATCATGATGTCGAGCAGGATCAGGTCCGGCGGCGGATCGGCGCGGGCGATGCGCAAGGCCTTCTCGCCGTTGTTGGCCGCCTTGACCACGTAGCGGCCGTGCTCCTTCAGGAGATTGGCCATCAGCAACAGGTTGTCCGGCGTATCGTCGACGACCAGGATGGTCGGCTTGCGGGTGAAGTCCAGCGAGAGTTCCATGGCATCCTCCGGTGCGGCCGCGGTCGGCGCCGCCGATCCTGCGCGCCTTGCTCGGCTCAGATTAGCTCATCGACCGGCCCGCCGCGGCCGGCGGGCGGCTCAGTGCGGCGCCCGGCGGTTCACCGCCATCCAGTAGATCCCGGTCTGCTTGGCCACGCTGGTGATGCCCTCGAAATCGACCGGCTTGACCACGTAGCTGTTCGCGCCGAGGTCATAGCTCTTCATGATGTCGCATTCCTCCTGCGACGAGGTCATCACCACCACCGGGATGCGCCGGGTCTGCTCGTCGGCCTTCAGCGCCGCCAGCACCTCGGTGCCGCTCACGTGCGGCATCTTCAGGTCCAGCAGCACCAGGCCCGGCAGCGGGTCCTGCAGGCCGGCGTAGGCGCCGCGGCGGAACACGTAGTCCAGCGCCTCGTCGCCGTCCTTGACCCAGACGATGGTGTTGGAAAGATTGTCGCTGCGCAGTCCGTACATGGTCAGCTCGGCGTCGACCGGGTTGTCCTCCACCAGGAGGATGCGTATCTGCTCAAACTCTTCCATGGCTGGACTCCTTCGGAAGCGTGAAATAGAAGGTGGCGCCCTGGTCCGGCGCGCCGTCGGCCCAGACCTGGCCGCCGTGGCGCGTGATGATGCGGTGGACCAGCGCCAGGCCCACCCCGGTGCCGGGGAATTCGCTGCCGGCGTGCAGGCGCTGGAACACGCCGAACAGCTTGGCCTTGTAGGTGGCGTCGAAGCCGGCGCCGTTGTCGCGCACGTAGTAGGTGTACTTCTCGTCGTCGGCGATCGCGCCGACCTCGATCACCGGCTGCTCGCGCTTGCTGCTGAACTTGATCGCGTTGGACAGCAGGTTGACCCAGACCTGGCCCAGCAGCGCATGGTCGCCCTGCGCCGGCGGCAGGGCGCCGAGCTGGAACTGGATCGGCGTATCGGGCTGCGGCCCGCGCAGCTGCTCGTAGGTCTGGCGCGCCAGCGTGCGCATGTCGACCTCCTTGAACTGCATCGCCTGGCGGCCCAGCCGCGAGAAGGCCAACAGGTCGTTGATCAGCTGGCCCATGCGGGCCGCCTCGCTGACGATGATGCCGAACAGCCGGCGGCTCTCCTCGTCCATCTTGTCGCCCAGCCGCTTCTCCAGCATGTGCGAGAAGCCGGCCACCGCGCGCACCGGCGCGCGCAGGTCGTGCGACACCGAATAGCTGAAGCTCTCCAGGTCGCGGTTGGCCTCCTCGAGCTGGCCGGTGCGCTCGGTCACCCGCTGCTCCAGCTCGGCGTTCAGCGTGCGCACCTCGGCCTCGGCGTGGCGGCGGTCGTCGATGTCGGTGATGGTGCCGAGCCACTCGTTGACGCGGTCGCCGTCCTGGGTGAACGGCACGGCGCGCAGGCTGACGTAGCGGTAGCGCGCCGAGGCGGCGTGCCACAGCCGCGCCTCGAGCTCGAACGAATCGGGCTGGGCCAGCGCCTGCGCCCAGGCGCGGTCGAGCGCGGCCTGGTCCTCCGGGTGGAAGGCCTGGCGCCAGCCCAGGCCGTGGTGATCGTCCTGGTTCTGGCCGGTGTAGTCCGACCACGAGGCCTGCTCGCCGGCGAAACAGCCGATCGCGTCGCAGTTCCACACCACCGACGACATCGCCGACACCAGGAGGCGGTTGCGCCGCTCGCTGTCCTGCAGCGCCTTCTGCACCTCGCGCCGCTCGGCGATCTCGTGCTCGAGCGCATGGCGCGCGGTCTCGAGCGCCTCGGTGCGGCGGCCGATCTCGGCCAGCATGTCGTTGAAGGCGTCGACCAGGTAGCCGATCTCGTCGTCGCTGTTCTTCGCGGCGCGCAGGCTGAAGTCGCGCTGCTGCACCACCTGGCGCGCCACCGCGCTGACCGACAGGATCGGCCGCGCCACGTAGGACTGCAGCCGCAGCGCCACCGCCAGCGCGACCAGCAGGCTGGCCAGCATCACGCCGGCCAGGATGCCGAGGTAGTCGCGCAGGCGCTGGCTCAGGTCGTAGCGTGCGCGCAGGTAGACGGTACCGAGGATCTCGTCGCGGTTCACCACCCGGCGGTACAGCGACAGGCTCTGCGGCCCTTGCTGGAAGCCGTCGAGCGAGGGCAGCGCCGGGAAGGCCTGGGCGCCGGTGGCGCTCGGGTACTGGGCGAACAGCTTGCCGCGCGCGGTGTACAGCGCGGCCGCCTGGATCGCCGGCTTGGCCTTGAGCAGGGCCAGGTTCTGCTGCGCCACGCGGGCGTCGTCGAATTCCAGCGCGGCGGCGCTGGCCTGGCCGAGGATGTCGGCCTGGGTGATCAGTTCGCTTTCCAGCTCGCGGCGGTATTCGCGCACGTCGTTGTAGATCAGCGCCGCGCCGGCCACCGCCAGCGCGGCGAAGGTGGTCGCCAGCACCGTCAGCACCAGCTTGAAGCGGATCGAGCGGATACCGAAGTTCGACATCAAGGCCCCTCGGTCCTGACCTGCTGGGCCACCGCCAGGAGGCGCGCGCTCAGCTTGAGTCCGCCGCGGTCGGCCGGCCACAGCGCGATCTCGAAGCGCACGTAGCGGTCGACCTGGACGAAATTGATGATGCTGCCCTGGCCCAATGCGCCCTCGCTCTCGGTCACCGTGAGCATCGGCAGGGCCTGCGCCGGCGCCAGCAGCTGCTTGAGCCGGGCCGCTTCGGCGCGGCCGACGAACAGCATGTGCAAGCCGGTCAGCGGGTCGCCGGCCTTGAGCCGGCGCAGCTCCAGCGGATGACCGTTGATGGTGCGACCGGGCAGCAGGCGGCCCAGTTCCGCGGCCAGCTCGTCGGCCGCCATCACCCCGATGGCGATCGGCATGTCGCCCTGCGGCAGCGCGCTGGCGGGCCATTCGACATAGCCGGCGAACTTGTACAGGTAGGCCGCCTTCAGCTGGTACTCGTTGTTGGCCTCGGCGGCGCCGGCGGCCGGCAGCGCCAGGAGGCAGAGCAGCGCGGCGAAGCCGCCCACGAGGCGCAGCAGCAGGCGCGGGACGAGGGCGGCGGCGCGCATCAGAATCTCACCGCCAGGCCGGCGGTCACGCTGCGGGCGATCTCGCCGCGGCTGGCCGGGTGCCGAACTCGGGATGGCCCGGGTCGAACAGGTTCTGCGCGGTCAGCGACAGTTCCCAGCGCGGATCGGGCCGCCAGCCCAGGCGCAGGTCGACCGCGGTATAAGCCGGCACCGCCGGGCTCGGCAGCGCGCCGACGCGGCGCAGCATCAGGTCGAACTCGGTATTGGCGTCGAAATTGCGCGAGACGCGGGCGGTCCACTGCAGCCGCGGGTCGTTGCCCTGTTTGAGCGGGCTGCCACCGTCGTCGTGGCGGAAGCGCTGGTGCAGCGTGACCAGGCCCAGCGCCAGCCGCCAGTCGGCGTCGAGCTGGTAGTTGGCCCAGGCTTCCAGGCCGTAGCTGCGGCCGCTGATGCGGTTGGCGAACACGTAGCGGCCGGGGGCGACCTGCTCGGCGCTGCGCAGCTTGCCGTAGTCGCTGTAGAACAGCGTGAGCGAGCCGCTGAGGTCGTCGGCGAAGGTGGCGCGGCCGCCGAGCTCCAGCGTGTTGGCGATCTCGGACTCGAAATCCGGCCCGCCGGCCAGCAGGTAGGGCGGCTGGGCCGGGACGTAGAAATCGCGGTCGATGCGCGACGGCGCCCGCGCCGCGCGCGCCAGCGAGCCCCACAGCAGCAGGTGTTCCTCGGGCTGCCAGGCCAGCCGTGCGCTGGGCAGCCAGTCGATGCCGCTGTAGCCGTTGTATTCGGCCTTGCCGCCGAGCGTGAGGCGCCAGGCCTCGTCCAGCGGCAGCTCGCCCTGCAGGTAGAGATTGGCCGAGCGCAGCGTGGCCCGCTCGGGCAGGAAGGCGCCTGCCGCGCCGTGCTCGACCCGGTCGCGCGCCTGGCGCATGCCGCCGCCGACGGTCAGCATGCCGCCGTCCCACATCGGCCGGTTGTACTGGCCGTCGAGGTCGGCGGTATCGAGCTTCTCGCTGAAGTTGCCCGAGTAGTCGCGCGAGGTGTGGTCGAGATAGGCGCGCAGCCGCAGGCTGGCGCCGGCGTCGAAGGCCCAGCGCCAGCGCGCCAGCAGGTTGGCGCCGCCGATGTCCAGCCCGTCGGACTGCGGCTGGCCGAGCGTGCCGGCGTAGGCGTCGCCTTGCAGCGTGACGCCGGACCGGGTCGTGCCCCAGTCGGCCCGGAAGCCGGCCTGGCTGCGGCGCCAGCCGTCGGACTGGCCGCTGCCGTCGGCGCGCTCGCCGGCGTCGCGGTCGATCCGCTTGGCGTACAGCCGGTAGCTGCCGCCCTGCCCGAATGCCGCGCCATGGCGGGCGGAGAAGCGGCGTTCGGTATTGCCGGCCGCGAACTGGACGAAGTCGCCGAGGGTGGACTCGGTGCGGCGGGTGATCACGTTGATCACGCCGTTGACCGCGTTGGCGCCCCACAGCGTCGAACCGGTGCCGCTGATCACCTCGATGCGGTCGATGTCCTCGAACACCACGTCCTGCGCATCCCAGAACACCCCGGCGTAGAGCGGGGTGTAGACCGCGCGGCCGTCGATCAGCACCAGGAGCTTGTTGGCGGTGGTGGCATTGAAGCCGCGCGAGCTGATCGCGTACTGGCTGGCGCCGCTGCGGGCGACCTGCAGATTGGGCGCCAGCCGCAGCGCCTCGGGCAGGCTGGCCACGCCGGCGCGGCGCAGGTCCTGGTTGGTGATCACATAGATCGAGGCCGGCGTCTCGGCCAGCCGCTGCTGGCGCTTGGAGACCGAGGCGATGGTGATGTTGGCCAGTTGCTCGAGCGAGAGGTCGGCCAGCTCGGCCGCGGGTACGGCCGCGGGCACGGCCGGCGCCAGGCCGGCGGCGACGGCGAGCGCGCAGGACAGGTTCGCGGCACGGCGGAGGGGGCGGGGAAGGAGCGTTCGAGCCGCCGTCGGCGACGGCGTGTCCACGGTAAATCCTCCTGGTGACGGGATCGATCACCGGTTCTTGGTGGCCGCGGCGCTGCAAGGAGCCTCGGCGCTTGGTCAAACCTTCTATAGCCGCTGCGCCGGAGCGCCGCAAGCGCGCCGTTCAGGCCGCCGGGCGCCGCTGCAGCGTGGCCCAGCCGCTGGCCGCCACGATCAGGCCGGCGCCGCACCAGGCCGCCGGGCTCAGCCGCTCGCCCAGCCACAGGAAGGCGAACAGCGCGCCGAACAAGGGTTCGCTGCCCATCAGGAGCGCGACGCGGCTCGGCGCGCAGTGGCGCAGCGCCCAGTTCTGGGCGAAGAAGGCGAACACGGTACAGCCCAGCACCAGGTAGACGGCGGCCAGCCAGAAGCCGGGCGCCGCCGGCAGCGGCGGCAGGCCCCATCCGGCGGAGCCGGGGCGCGTGAGGGCGGCCAGGGTCAGGCAGCCCAGGCCCACCACGCCGGACTGCACCGCGGTCAGCGCCAGCGCCGGCGCCTGCCGCCCCTGCAGCCAGCGGGCGGTCAGGCAGACCGTGACCGCGCGCAGCGCCGCCGCCGCCAGCATCAGCGCGTCGCCCAGGCCGAAGCGCGCTTCCAGCCCGCCGGCCAGCAGCGCCGCGCCGAGCAGCGAGACGGCGGCGAAGCCGAACGCCGTCGCGTCGGGCCGGCGCCGCAGCAGCCACCATTCGGCGAACGGCGTGAACACCACGCACAGGCTGATCAGGAAGGCGGCGTTGGCGGCCTGGGTCAGCGCCACGCCGAAGGTCTCGCACAGGAAGATCGCCAGCAGCAGCGCGCCGAGCGGCAGGCCGGCCGCCGCCGCATCGCGCCGCTCGCGCCGGCTGGCCGCCAGCAGCGCGGGCAGCAGCAGCGCGAAGGTGAGTACGAAGCGCACGGCCAGGAAGCCGAGCACCGGGTAGTGGGCCAGCGCGCCCTTGGCGACGCCGTAGCTGGTGCCCCAGACCAGGGCGACCAGCAGCAGCAGGGCGTCGGACAGGCGCAGCAGCGCGGCGGGGGCGGGCAGGCGGAGGGTGGTCATGGCGGATTCCGATACTGATGAGGAGGAGGGGATTATCGATTGCGCCCGATAAGGCGATAATCCGTGCATCCGGAACGAGACTTGTGCGCCATGGGAACGAACGAGCAATGGGACAGCCTGCCCGACATGGCCGCCTTCGCCTGCGTGGTCGAGGCCGGCAGCTTCTCGGCCGCCGCGCGCCGGCTCGGCATCACGCCGTCGGCGGTCAGCCGCCAGGTGGCGCGGCTCGAGACGCGGCTGCAGGTGCGGCTGCTCGAGCGCACCACCCGCAAGCTGCGGCTGACCGAGGCCGGCGCGATCGCCCATGCGCGCTGCCAGGACCTGCTGGCCGCCGCGCGCGAGGTGCTGGCGCTCGGCGACGCCGACGGCGCGCTGCCGCGCGGCCTGCTGCGGGTCAGCCTGCCCAAGGCCTTCGCCCGCCAGGTGGTGCACCCGCTGGTGCCCGCCTTCCTGCGCGCCCATCCTGCGGTCGACCTGCAACTGGTGGTGACCGACCGCACGGTCGACCTGTACCAGGAGGCCATCGACCTCGCCATCCGCATCACCGACGCGCCGCCGCCGGGCCTGGCCGGCCGGCCGCTGATGCCGGTCCGCCACCTGGCCTGCGCCAGTCCGCAGTACCTGGCCGAACACGGCCGGCCGGCGCATCCGCGCGAACTGGCGGCGCACAGCTGCCTCTACCTCGGTGAGGACGAGCGCGACCGGCGCTGGCGCTTCCGCCGCGGCGGCGAGGAGGTGGCGGTCAAGGTCCGCGGCCGCTACGTGGCCAACCACAGCGAGATCCGGCTCGAAGGCGCGCTGGCCCATCTTGGCATCGCCAGCCTGCCGGAGTTCGCCGCGCGCCGGGCGCTGGCCGCCGGCGAGCTGGAGGTGGTGCTGGAGGAGTGGGAACACCTGACCGGCTACGCCGGCACCGCCTGGCTGCTCTACCCGCCGAACCGCCTGCCGCCGGCCAAGCTGCGCGCCTTCATCGACTACCTGGTGGCGGCGCTGGCGCGGGGCGCGGGCTGAATGCTGCACTGCAACACTTGACCGATCGAGCAGGCTCGTAGATAAATGCGCTTCCGATCAACGCCCCAGCCATAGAGGAGACCCCGCCGATGCACTACCCCGTTTCTCCCGCCAACACGCGCTGACCCCGATTCCGCCTGCGGCGCTTGGGTCCATCGCCCCTTGCGCCGGCCGCTCCGAAGAGCCCCGGCCACCACCGGGGCTTTTTCATGTCCCGCCCAACCGCATGAACGCGGGCGGGGCGGCAGGAATCAAGACCATATGCCTATCCTCAAGACCCTCGCCGGCGACCGCGTACCGGTGAAAATCTGGACCGACGACATCGAACCCGATGCCATCCGTCAACTGAAGAACGTCGCCGCGCTGCCCATCGTGCGCGGCCACGTCGCCGCCATGCCCGACGTGCACCTGGGCATCGGCGCGACCGTCGGCGCGGTGATCCCGACCCGCGACGCCATCATCCCGGCCGCGGTCGGCGTCGACATCGGCTGCGGCATGAACGCGGTGCGCACCTCGCTCGCCGCGGCCGACCTGCCCGACACGCTGGCCCGCCTGCGTTCGGCGATCGAGGCCGCCGTGCCGGCCGGTTTCGAGCAGCACGCCTGGGACAAGGTGCGCGGCTCGGCCCACCAGCGCGCCGCGCGGCCGCTCGACGACCGGCTCGACCGCATCGTCGGCAAGCACCCGGGCCTGATGAAGATGCAGCGCCAGTTCGCCCAGACCTGGATCTGCCAGCTCGGCACCCTGGGCGGCGGCAACCACTTCATCGAGCTGTGCCTGGACGAGGCGCAGCGCGTCTGGGTCATGCTGCACTCGGGCAGCCGCGGTACCGGCAACGTGATCGGCCGCTACTTCATCGAGGCGGCCAGGAAGGACATGCAGCGCCACAAGCTCAACCTGCCCGACCGCGACCTGGCCTATTTCGGCGCTGGCTCGGCGCTGTTCGACGACTATGTCGAAGCGGTCGACTGGGCCCAGGACTACGCCATGACCAACCGGCGCGAGATGATGCGGCGGGTGGTCGACGCGATCCGGCCGCACCTGCCGGCCTTCACGCTCGACGACGAGGCGATCAACTGCCATCACAACTACGTGGCGAGCGAGATCCACTTCGGCGAGAAGCTGTTCATCACCCGCAAGGGCGCGATCGCGGCGCACGCCGGCCAGCTCGGCATCATCCCCGGCTCGATGGGCGCCAAGAGCTTCATCGTGCGCGGCCTGGGCAATCCGCAGTCGTTCTGCTCCTGCTCGCACGGCGCCGGCCGCCGCATGAGCCGCAGCGAGGCCAAGCGGCGCTTCGACCGCTTCGACCTGGCCGCCCAGACCGAAGGGGTGGAATGCCGCAAGGACGGCGGCGTGGTCGACGAGATCCCGGCCGCCTACAAGGACATCGACACGGTGATGGCCAACCAGGCCGACCTGGTCGAAGTGGTGCACACGCTCAAGCAGGTGCTGTGCGTGAAGGGCTGAACGCGGCCGCGCGTTCGGTGTCCGATACTCAGGAGAAAGCCATGAAGATCAAGATCAAATTGCCGAAGCCGAGAAACCCCGTCGCGCTGGCCGCGCGCCAGCGCAATGCCGGGGTGCACGACAAGGACGAAAAGACGCGGCGGCGCGACGCGAAACAGGCCCTGAAACGGGCGATCAAGCTGGGGCGGGATGATTTCCCGCCTTTTTTATTGCCCGTCGCATGGGCTTGATCTTGCTCAAGGTGGAGCCTTTTATTCCATTCGGGCGATTGCAAATACCTGAATGTGTGGAGGAAAGTTCTAATGTTTTGCTAGAATCGCGGTCTGCCTAATAACAGCCATTCTCATCTTCGCCCATGTCCACGATCGCCACCGAACGCGTCCTCAGCGTCCATCACTGGAACGACACCCTGTTCAGCTTCACCACCACGCGTGATCCGGCGCTGCGCTTCGAGAACGGCCACTTCGTGATGATCGGCCTGCAGGTGAACGAGCGGCCGCTGATGCGCGCCTATTCGATCGCCAGCGCCAACTACGAGGAACACCTTGAGTTCTTCAGCATCAAGGTGCCCAACGGCCCGCTGACCAGCCGGCTGCAGCACCTCAAGGTCGGCGACGAGCTGCTGGTCAGCCGCAAGCCGACCGGCACGCTGGTGATCCACGACCTCAAGCCCGGCAAGAACCTGTTCCTGTTCGGCACCGGCACCGGCCTCGCGCCGTTCATGTCGATCATCAAGGATCCGGACACCTACGAGCATTTCGAGAAGGTGATCCTGTTCCACGGCGTGCGCTTCGTGAACGAGCTGGCCTATGCCGACTACATCCAGCACGAGCTGCCCAAGAACGAATTCTTCGGCGAGGTGATCCGCGACAAGCTGATCTACTACCCGAGCGTGACGCGCGAGGAATTCCGCAACCAGGGCCGGCTGACCGACCTGATCGAGAACGGCAAGCTGTGCGAGGACCTGGGCCTGCCGCCGCTGAACCCGGAGACCGACCGCGCCATGCTGTGCGGCAGCCCGAGCATGCTGAAGGACACCGCCGCGCTGCTGGATGCGCGCGGCTTCAAGGTCTCGCCGCGCATCGGCGAGCCGGGCGACTACGTGATCGAGCGCGCCTTCGTCGAGAAGTGATCGCTGCGATTCGAGCATGCGAACGGCCCGCCATTCGGCGGGCCGTTCGCTTTGCATGATGGAATTGACGAGGGCGCGTTTGCCGCCCCGATTCGCAGGCCGGTTGCGCACTCGTAGGTCGGGCTTTATGCCCGAAAGCACCGGTGGTCGAGGGCGCTGCCGGACTGAAGTCCGATCTACGGCAGCAAGAATCGGCAATGGTGGCGGCCGGTAGGTCGGGTTCTATACCCGACCGCGTCGCCGGCCGAGGTCGCTGTCGGGTGTAGAACCCGACCTACGAGGCAAACCGGGCGGCTGTCGGCGCGCGGCCTTACAGCTCGCCGGTCTCGACCAGCTCGCGGATCCAGCGGATGCCGTCGACGTCGGTGTCGCGGTAGGCCGCCTTCACGTAGTCGGCGAAATAGGCGTCGCCGGCCGCGCTGTCCGGCGTGCCGACGCCGTCGGGCAGCGCGGTGCGGTAGGAGAAGCGCACGAACAGGTCGCCCGGGTTCGGCTCCTCGATGGTCATGGTGAAGCTGCCGCCCTGGTGCTGTTCGCTCGGCGCGGTATCGAAGTGGATGCTGCGGCCCGGCTCGAGGCTGATGCGGTCGACCACCCGCAGCTTGCCCAGCAGCATCTCGCGCTCGATCAGTTGCGCGCTGCGCACCGCCAGTGCGACGTGCTCGACGCCGACCAGGAATTCGCCCGGCTGTTCGACCCGGCGCATCAGGCCGCGCCACAGCTGGTCGCGGCTGATCGGGGCCAGCAGCGGGTTGGTGGGATCGTTGATCTGGACCAGGTGTTCGAAATGCACGGTACGGGGCATCCAAAGGGTTTCGGTCGGCCGATTATAGGCGTGCGGCTATAGTGTGAAGCAGTCCGACCGAGGAGACTGCGATGCGCTATTGCTTGGCCCTGTGCCTCTTGGCCTGCTGCCTGGCCGCCACGGCGCGGCCGCTGATCTACCTGCGCCACCAGGCCCAGGCCGGCGACCCGCATTACGCCTATATGCAGGCGGTGCTCGACCTGGCCATCCGCGAGAGCGGCACCGACTACCAGCCGCGGCCGAGCGAGATGGTGATGGTGCAGAGCCGCGCGCTCGACGAGATGCGGCGCAACTCGGGCATCGTCGACCTGGTCTGGACCATGACCAGCGTCGAGCGCGAGCGTGAACTGCTGCCGGTGCGCATCCCGCTCGACCGCGGCCTGCTCGGCTGGCGCGTCGGCCTGGTGCGGCGCGCGCGCATCGGCCTGTTCGGCGCGGTGCACGGCCTGGCCGATCTCAAGGCCTTCGAGGCCGGCCAGATGCACGACTGGCCCGATACCGCGATCCTGCGCGACAACGGCCTCAAGGTGGCGACCACCGACCAGTACGAAAGCCTGTTCCGAATGCTGGCGGCCGACCGCTTCGACTATTTCCCGCGCTCGCTGATCGAGGTGAAGGACGAGTGGTCGAATCACCGCGACCTCGATCTGGCGATCGAGCCCTCGGTGCTGATCCGCTATCCGACCGCGATGTATTTCTTCGTCAGCCGCCAGCGGCCGGAACTGGCGCAGGCGCTGCAGACCGGGCTCGAGCGCGCGGTGAAGAAGGGCAGCCTGCAGGCGCTGTTCCGCCAGGCCTACAGCGGCACGCTGAAGGAACTCGACGTGGCCGGCCGGCGGGTGATCGAGCTGCGCAACCCGCTGCTGCCGGCCGCCACGCCGCTGAACCGGGCCGAGCTGTGGTACCGGCCGGGCGAGCAGTGATCGGCACGATCCACCTAGGAATAGAACGGTAGTTGCAGGAGCGGCTTCAGCCGCGCATGGCCGAGGCAGGCACCCGGCCTGTGGCGGATACCCGGCGATTCGCGGCTGAAGCCGTTCCTGTGGAGAAATCCTTGTAGGTCGGGCTTTATGCCCGACAGCGGCTTGGAAATAGAGCGGTAGTTGTAGGAGCGGCTTCAGCCGCGAATGGCCGAGGCGGGCGCCCGGCCGGTGGCGGATACTCGGCGATTCGCGGCTGAAGCCGCTCCTACGGAGAAATCCTGGCAGGTCGGGCTTTATGCCCGACAGCGGCTTGGAAATAGAGCGGTAGTTGTAGGAGCGGCTTCAGCCGCGCATGGCCGAGGCGGGCGCCCGGCCGGTGGCGGATACTTGGCGATTCGCGGCTGAAGCCGCTCCTACGGAGAAATCCTGGCAGGTCGGGCTTTATGCCCGACAGCGACCTCGATCGGCAGCACTGTCGGGCATAAAGCCCGACCTACCAGGCGTGTCGCCGATCGATCGACGGGGATGACATCCGACATGGCCATCCAGGCCGCCGCCTAAGCAGCCGCCAGCCGCTGCCGCCGCCCCACCCAGAAATTCTCCAGCGTATACAGCACCAGCGCCGACCAGATCAGCGCGAAGCCGATCAGCTTGGCCTGGCTGAACGGCTCGTGCCACAGGAACACGCCGAGGCCCATCTGCAGCGTCGGGCCGATGTACTGCAGCAGGCCCAGCAGCGTCATCGGGATGCGCCGCGCGCCGGCGGCGAACAGCAGCAGCGGGATCGCGGTGATCGGGCCGGCGGCGATCAGCAGCCAGTGGGTATGGGCGTCGCCGTTGACGAAGGCGCTCTGGCCCTGGGACGTCAGCCAGCCCAGCCAGGCCAGCGCGAACGGCGTCAGCAGCAGGGTCTCGATCGACAGGCCCTCGAGCGCGCCGAGCGGCGCGGTCTTGCGCAGGAAGCCGTAGGTGCCGAAGCTGGCCGCCAGCAACAGGCCGATCCACGGCAGCTGGCCGGCCTGCACGGTGAGCCACAGCACGCCGAGCGCGGCCACGCTGATGGCGGCCCATTGCGCCGGCCGCAGCCGCTCGTGCAGCAGCACGTAGCCGAACATCACGTTGACCAGCGGATTGATGAAGTAGCCCAGGCTGGCGTCGACCACCCGGCCGGCGTTGACCGCCCAGATATAGATGAACCAGTTGACCGACAGCACCGCGGCGCTTGCCAGGAAGCGGCCCATCACGCGGCGGTCGGACAGCGCCGGCTTGAGCCAGGCCCAGTGCTTCTTCACCGCCAGGATCACGGCGAGGAAGACCAGCGACCAGATCATGCGGTGCAGCAGGATCTCCATCGCCGGCACGTGCTTGAGCGCGCGCAGGTAGAGCGGGAGCAGGCCCCAGATGAAATAGGCGGCGGACGCGAACAGGATGCCGGTGCGCATGGGGATTCCGGGGAGCGAGGGAAGAGGCCGCATCATCGCCGATCGCCCCGGCCGCCGCACGATACAGCGCAGCCCGCCGGGTATGGATTGTATCGGCGCGGCGACCCGGCCAGTCGGGCGCCCGGCGTCGCGGCCGTCCGGCAACTCGGCGGGCGCGCTACGCTCCAACCGTCTCCTTCACCTGCCCTCGATCCCAGCCATGTCCGCCCTGTTCCAGCCGCTCGCCCTGCGCGACGTCACCCTGCCCAACCGCATCGCCGTCTCGCCGATGTGCCAGTACGCCGCCCACGACGGCCTGGCCAACGACTGGCACCTGGTCCACCTCGGCAGTCGTGCGGTCGGCGGCGCCGGCCTGGTGATCTTCGAGGCCTCGGCAGTGCTGGCCGAAGGCCGCATCAGCCCGCAGGACCTCGGCATCTGGTCCGACGCCCATGTCGCGCCGCTGGCGCGCGTCACCGCCTTTATCCGCTCGCAGGGCGCGGTGGCCGGCATCCAGCTGGCCCATGCCGGCCGCAAGGCCAGCACCCGGCGGCCGTGGTCGGGCAGCGGCGAAGTGCCGCCGGCCGAAGGCGGCTGGCCGGTCGTGGCGCCGTCGGCCATCGCCTTCGCCGATCACTACCCGCAGCCGGCCGCGCTCGACGGCGCCGCGCTGGCCGCCATCCCGCAGGCCTTCGCCGACGCCGCCCGGCGCGCGCTGGCGGCCGGCTTCGAGCTGGTCGAACTGCACGCGGCGCACGGCTACCTGCTGCACCAGTTCCTGTCGCCGCTGAGCAACCGCCGCAACGACGGCTACGGCGGCAGCTTCGACCACCGCATCCGGCTGCTGCTGGAGACGGTGGAGGCGGTGCGCGGCGTCTGGCCGGCCCATCTGCCGCTGCTGGTACGGCTGTCGGCCACCGACTGGGTCGACGGCGGCTGGAGCGTGGACGAGACGGTGGCGCTGGCGCGCAGGCTCGGGCCGCTCGGCGTCGACCTGGTCGACGTCTCCTCGGGCGGCAGCGCCGCGCAGGCGGCCATCCCGCTGGCGCCGGGCTACCAGGTCGGCTTCGCCGAGCGGGTGCGCGCCGAGGCCGGCATCGCCACCGCCGCGGTCGGGCTGATCACCGAGGCGCGCCAGGCCGAGGCCATCGTCGCCGGCGGCCGGGCCGACTTGGTGCTGCTGGGCCGCGAACTGCTGCGCGATCCGTACTGGCCGCTGCACGCGGCGGCCGAGCTCGGCGTGGCGGCCGGCTGGCCGGCGCAATACCTGCGCGCGGCGCCGCACGGCAGCCTGCAGCGCGATACCGCCGACTACGCGCTGGGCGAGGCGGGGCAGGGCGGCTGAGCCGGGGCCCTGCTCAGCGGCCCGCCGCGGCGGGCCTGGGCCGCACGAAGCGCTGTTCGGTCAGCGCCAGCCCCCATTGCGTGCCGGGCCGCGCTTCGGTCAGCTCGAAGCCGGCCGCCTCGTACAGGTGGCGGGCGGCGTCGAGCCCGGCGAAGGTATCGAGCCAGGTCTGCGCGCAGCCGATGCGGTCGCAGTGCGCCAGCGCCTCGGCCAGCAGGCGGCGGCCCCAGCCCTGGCCGCGCAGCGCGTCGTCGACGATGAACCAGCGCAGGTGGGCGCCGTCCGGATCCTCGGCGTCGATCGCCAGCGAGCCGGCCAGGTGGCCGCCCTGCCACAGCGTCCACAGCCGGTTGCCCGGCCGCTCCAGCCGCGGCAGGAATTCGGCCAGCCCGGCCGCCACCCGGCTCTCGAACACCCGTCCCAGCCCGATGGTGCGCGCGTAGTAGCGCATGTGCAGCGCCACGATCCGGCCCAGGCAGCCGGGCCGGTAGCCGTCGATCAGCTCGGTCGCGGCGGCCGGCGCCGACTCGCGGGCGTCGGCCAGCGCCGCGGCGTAGCCGGCCAGGCCGCGCTCGATCTCCTGCCGCTGCGGCTCGGCCAGCTTGGCCAGCGCGCCCTCGACCCGGCGGCGGGCGAAGGCATGGATGCGCGCCAGCCGGCCGTGGCCGGCCTCGGTCAGGCTCAGCGGCCGCTGGCGGCCGTCGGCCTCGCTGGTGCCGCTGGCGATCAGGCCGAGTTCGGCCAGCCGCGTCACCAGCCGGCTGATCGAGGACTTGTCGAGCATCAGCCGCTCGGCCAGCACCGAGGCGGGCAGCGGTTCGCCGCCGTCGAGTTCGATCAGGGCATGGACCTGCGAGGCCGACAGGCCCGATTCGGCCAGCTCGTCGTGCATGAAGCCGAGCTCGCGCACCAGCCGGCGCGAGGCGTGGCGGATCTGTTCGACCTGTTCCGGGGCGGGCGTGGGCATGGCGGTTTTCCTTGAGCGGTGGCGGGGGCTCGAACCGGCGTTCGAGCGGGGGAAGCAATGGTTGTATATTGCAACCATTTGGTTGCGCTAATCAACCATATCAGGATGTCCCCTATCGCTGCGGCCAGCGAGACCGGCTATAACGGAGCATTCCTCAGGAGTCCGCCATGACCGCTCCCCGCCAGTCCCACGTGCTCGTCGGCCGCGACAGCGGCGTCTACCGCATGCATTACCGCGAATGGGGCGACCCGGCCAATCCGCGCGTGCTGGTCTGCGCCCACGGCCTGACCCGTAACGGACGCGATTTCGAGCGGCTGGCCGAAGCGCTGGCGGGCGACTTCCGGGTGGTGGCGCCCGACGTGGTCGGCCGCGGCGAGAGCGACTGGCTGCGCGATCCGCTGGGCTACCAGCTGCCGCTCTACGTGCAGGACATGCTGGTGCTGATCGCCCGGCTCGACGTGCCGCGGGTGGCCTGGCTCGGCACCTCGATGGGCGGACTGATCGGCATGCTGCTGGCTGCCCTGCCGGGCACCCCGGTCGAGCGGCTGGTGCTCAACGACGTCGGCCCGCTGCTGTCGGCGGCCGCGCTGGCGCGCATCGGCGAATACGTCGGCAAGGCGCCGCCGCTGCCGACGCGGGCGGCGGCCGAGGCCTACATCCGCGCGGTCTCGGCGCCGTTCGGCCCCCACGACGACGCGCAGTGGGCCTTCCTGACCGAGGTGATGCTCAAGCCCGACGGCGCCGGCGGCTGGCGGCTCAACTACGACCCGGGCATCGCGGTGCCCTTCCGCCAGGGCGTCGACGGCAAGGACGTCGACCTGTGGCCCTTCTACGACCGCATCGCCTGCCCGGTGCTGCTGACCCGCGGCGCGCAGTCCGACCTGCTCGGTGCCGAGACCGCCTGCGCCATGAGCGAGCGCGGCCCGCGCGCCCGCTGGGTCGATTTCGACGGCGTCGGCCATGCGCCGACCTTCCTGCAGCCCGACCAGATCGCGGTGGCGGCCGAATTCCTGCGGGCCTGACCATGCGCCCCGCGCTCGCCGCCCTGCTGGCCTGGCTGGCCTGGCTGGCCGCCGGCAGCATGGCGGCGGCGGCTGCCGACGCGGCCCGGCCGGACAAGCTGGTGTTCGCGCTGCGCCCCTTGCCGCCCTATATGGAGGTGACGCCAGGCGGCTTCGGCGGCGCCCATGTCGAGATCCTGCAGCGGCTGGCCGATCGGCTGCGGGTACGGCTCGACATCGTCGAATGCCCGCTGGTGCGCTGCCTGCGCATGCTGCAGGAGGGCTCGGCCGACGTGACCATGGGGCTGGCGATGACGCCCGAGCGCGTGGCGTCGATTGTGCTGCTGGAACCACCCTACGCGGCCGCCTCTCCAACCTATTTCTACCAGCGCGTCGGCGACCGCCGGCCGCTGCGCGGCTACGACGACCTGGTCGGCCGCCGCATCGGCGTGGTGCGCGGCGTGCGCTATTTCGACGAATTCGACGGCGACGCGCGGCTGGACAAGCAGGAGGCGCCCGACGTGGAGACCAATTTCCGCAAGCTGGCCGCCGGCCGGCTCGACGTGGTGCCGGTCGGCGCCAACGTGGCGGCCGCCATCGTCGGCGACCCGCGCTTCGCCGGCCGGGTGCGGCCGGCCGAGTGGGTGCGGCCCAATCCGGTCATGCGCCGGATGGCGCTCGGCCTCGGTTCGCCCTGGCTCGAGCGGCGGGCCGAACTCGACGCCGCGCTGGCGGCGATGGTGGACGCAGGCGAAACCCGCGCTATCCTTGACCGTTACGAATCCGCCCACGCCGCGGCCTGCCGCAAGGCCAGGCGCTGCTGACTGCCGCCGGGCACGCCTGCCGGCCCCGTACCGATACCGCCATGTTCGAACGACTGTTGCCCGTGTTTCAGGCCGATGCGCCGATCAAGGCCGCCCGCGGCGTGATCGAGCGCCTGCCCGGCCAGCCGGTGAGCGGCGCGCTCGAAGCGCTCAACCGCGTGCTGCGCGAAGGCCTGGCCAGCTCGCCCGGCGGGCCGGCCGCGCGCCGGCTGGTGGCGCTGCTGGGCCCGGTGGCGCGCGAGTGGGCCGAGCGCGGCCTGGCCGAGCTGGCCAGCGGCGGCGACAACCCGGTGCGGCGCGAGCTGATCGGCCGCGCGCTGGCGCTGCTGGCCGACCAGCTGGCCAACACCGGCTATATCGAGGCGGTGCGCGAATCGGTGGCGCTGCAGAAGGGCGCCGGCCGGCTGCTCGAACTGCAGGAGCAGGCCGCCGGCCACTTCCTGTGGCAGGGCCTGGCGCTGACCGCACGGGCGCTGCTCGATCCGCAGGCTGCCCAGGTCGGCTGGGAAAGCGCGGCCAGCCTCTATCTCGCGCTGGTCCGCCACGGCGGCCTGCCGGCCACGGTGCTGGCGGCCGACCGCGAACCGGCCCGCTCGCTGGCCACGCTGCTGTTGCTGCACGACGGCCTGGCGGTGGTCGAGGCGGCCGAGGTGGCGCCGGTCGCCTGGTGCTGCCGCCAGCTGGCGCCGGCGGTGCGGCTGGCGGCCGATTTCCACCGCGCCACGCCGCTGGTGATGGACATCGAGGCGGCCGAGGCGCACCGCCTGGTCGGCTGGGGCGGGCCGAGCAGCGCCGCGCCGGCGCTGTGCTACGGGCTGGAGGAGGCGGCGGCCGCCGCCGAGGAAGCCAGCGCCGCCTACGATTTCGGCCGGGTGCCGGAAGGTTTCCTCGAACCGGCGACGACCGCCAAGCTGCTGATCCGGCTGGCGACGGCCTGGCGCGACGGCCCGGGCCGTGCGCGCAATGGCGCGGTGGCGCGCATCCACGACGCGGTGGCGGCCTTCGACTTCCTGCGCATCCGCGGCCTGCTCGGCCAGAAGGGCGGTCGCCTGCCGGCCCACGATCCCTTCCTGCGGCCGGTCCGGATCGTCGATGCCGACGACGCCGGCGCCGCGCTGCTGCTGCCGGCCGACGCCGGCCCGCTGCTGGCCGGCGGCCTGCTGGCGCTGCATCTGCCGGGCCGCGGCTGGTGGCCGGGCCGGCTGGCGCGGGCCGAGCGCGAGGCCGACGGCGGCCTGTTCGTCACCGTGCGCTGGCTGGCGCAGGAGGCCGACGCGGTGCGGCTGATCATCGCCCACGAGTCGCTGCCGGCGCTCTACCTCGCGCCGGGCCCGGTCAACGACTACCGGCCCGGCATGCTGCTCGGCGCGGCGGCGCTGGCGCCGGGCGAGGCCTGCAGCTTCGAGCGCGACGGCAAGGTCCACCGCTTCGTGCCGAGCGAGGCCGTCGCGCTCGGTCCCGCGCTGTGGTGCTACCCGGGTAGGCTGAGCCCGTGACGGGCTGAACCGGTCGTCATGGGTTACCGGCGGTGGGCGCGCCCGGGAGACCCGGGCGTTCGCGGTCCACGAGTGCTGGACGAAGGCTCGGCCCCTGTTTCAATCGACCCCTCCCGTCCCGCTGCCGCGGGGGAGCCTCGCTGCCAGTGGCGCTTCGGCACGTTCCGTTGCGCTCATTGCGTGTCGGCGAGAAACATCGAACGGAGGCTCGGCGCAGGCGCGGCTTCAGCCGCGGATCGTGGATCTGCCTGCCGGCGGACGAAACCGCCATTCGCGGCTGAAGCCGCTCCTGCATCGCGCACGTCCGCGTTCGGCTTGCCTGGCTGCTTTTGCGATGGCCCGCGCAGGCCGATCGGCTGAAACGTGTTTGTCCTCGGCCCGGATATATCCTATTCAATCCATGAGGCCCGGCGCCGCACCTCGCGCGACCCGGGTACGCATGGATCAATCCGGGAGGGGAAGGACATGCTGTTGAGGCAAAGGGTATGGATCATCATCGCGGCGGCGGTGCTCGGGCTGCTGCTGATCGCCGGTTTCGGCCTGGCGCAGCTGCGCCAGACCATGATGGAGGAACGCCGCGGCCAGATCACCATGCTGCTGGGCCTGGCCGAGGGCATGCTCAAGCAGTACCAGGCGCTCGAGACCGCCGGCAAGCTGAGCCGCGAGGAGGCGCAGGCGCGCGCCACCCAGGCGCTCGGCGCGCTGCGCAGCGAGGACAACTACTTCTTCGCCCGCAACGGCGACAACGTGATGCTGATCCACCCGAAGACCGAGCGGATCGGCAAGGTCGATCTCGGCTCCAAGGTGCCGGACGGCCGCTATTCGACCGCGGTCTACGCCGAGGCGCTGCAGCAGTCCAACCCGGCGCTGGTGGTGATCCAGACCGAGCGGCCCAAGTCCAAGGACAAGGTACTGCTGCCCAAGCTCAACGGCGTGCTCAAGTTCGAGCCGTGGCAGTGGACCGTCGGC
This sequence comes from Chitinimonas koreensis, assembly GCF_014353015.1. NCBI lineage: Bacteria > Pseudomonadati > Pseudomonadota > Betaproteobacteria > Neisseriales > Chitinibacteraceae > Chitinimonas > Chitinimonas koreensis. The sequence goes on along the minus strand of NZ_CP060704.1, from coordinate 3,860,966 downwards.
ATCGGCTTCTTCATCGACGACATCGACACGCTGTTCTGGCGCTATGCGCTGAGCTTCCTGCTGATCGGCGGCGTGCTGGTGCTGGTGGTCGGCGGGCTCACGCTGTCGATGGGACGCGGCATCCTGCGCCAGCTCGGCGGCGAGCCGGGCTACGCGGCCGAGATCGTGGCGCGCATCGCCGGCGGCGACCTGAGCCGCGAGATCCGCGTCGAGGGCGGCAGCGACAGCCTGCTGGCCGCCATGCAGCGCATGCAGCAGGGGCTGCGCAAGCTGGTCGAGCGCTTCAACGCCGCCTCGGCGATCCTGGTACGCGCCTCGGCCGAGCTGACCGGCCAGATGCAGCAGATCGCGCACAGCGCGCACGCCTCGGCCGAGGCCACCTCGGCCACCGCCGCCGCGGTCGAGCAGATGTCGGTCAGCATCGACCACGTCAACCACAGCGCGCACGCCACCGAGCAGAATTCGCGCAATTCGGCCGCGCTGGCGGCCGAGGGCGAGCAGCTGGCCGGCCAGGTGGTCGGCGAGAACCGCCGCATCGCCGAGGACGTGACCGCGGCGGCCAACCTGATCCGCGGCCTGGTCGACAGCTCGCGCCAGATCGACAGCATCGCCGCGGTGATCAAGGAGATCGCCGACCAGACCAACCTGTTGGCGCTCAATGCCGCGATCGAGGCGGCGCGCGCCGGCGAGCAGGGCAGGGGCTTCGCGGTGGTGGCCGACGAGGTGCGCAAGCTGGCCGAGCGCACCGGCGTCGCCACCCAGGACATCGTGCGCACCACCCAGGCGGTGCAGCAGGACACCGACTCGGTGGCCGGCAAGATGGACGAGGTCGGCCGCTCGGTCGACGGCGGGGTGGCGCGCACCGAGCGCGCCGAGACGGCGCTGCGCGAGATCCGGCACAGCGTCGACGGCACGCTGGGGCAGGTGCGCGAGGTGGCCGAGGCGATGCGCGAGCAGAGCCTGGCCAGCACCAGCATCGCCGGCAATATCGAGCGCATCGCCCAGATGGTCGACGAGGCCGACGCCTCAATCGCCGCGGCCCGCGAATCGGTGCAGCAGCTCGATGCGCTGGCACGCGAGCTGAACGAGGCGGCGGCGAGTTTCCGGCTGGCTTGACGCGCGATCCGGGCCGCGTCGGCGCGGCGCCGGCGACCTGGGATGCCATGCAGGAGCGATGCAGGAGCGATGTAGGAGCGGCTTCAGCCGCGAACCGGTTCAGCGTTCTACTGCCGCATCGGCGATCGCTCACCGGTTCTGCGGGCGCTCGCCGATTCGCGGCTGAAGCCGCTCCTACAAGGCCTGGCCGCGTAGGTCGGACTTCAGTCCGACAGCGCTGCGAACCGAGGTCGCTGCCGGGCTGAAGCCCGACCTACGTTCGCGTGACGATGACGCGGACCGCCGCATCGACGCATATCCATCCCGCTCACTTCCCCCGCGCCAGCGCCTCGGCCTTGAGCTTGGCCGTCTCGTCGCCCTGGCGCGCCGCCGCCGCATACCAGCTCAGCGCGCGGGCGCGGTCGGCCTCGACGCCGTCGCCGTGCTCGTACATCGAGGCGATCAGGTATTGCGCCGCCATGTCGCCGCCCTCGGCCGCCGCCTCGTACCAGCGGGCGGCCTCGCGGTAGTCCCGCTCGATGCCGCGGCCGAGGAAATACTGGGTGCCGAGGCTCAGCTGGGCCTGGGTATGGCCCTTCTCGGCGGCGGCGCGGAACCAGCGCGTGGCGTCCGGCTGCGAGCGGTTCACGCCGTCGCCGTTCTCGTAGACCAGGCCCAGCGCATAGGCCGCGTTCATCACGCCGGCCTCGGCCGCCTTCTGCAGCCAGGGGAACCAGTCCACGCCGCCGCCGGGGCCTTCGCCGCGCTTGAGCATCATCGCGTAGTTGAACTGGGCCAGGCCGTCGCCGCGCTGGGCCAGCTTGCGGTACTGCGCCAGCGCGCCGCTGAGGTCGCCGCGCTGGTAGGCGGCATAGGCGGCGTCGATCGGCCCGGCGGCCAAGGCGGGGCCGAGCAGCGCCAGCGCGAGCAGCGGAAGAACGGCGTATCGGGTCATGGCAGGCTCCGGCAAGGGGATGGATGCTTGGTCGCACGGCGGCGCGACCGCTTACGGAACGGCGGCTCACTTCACTCTAGCCCGTCGCGGCGGTCGCGCCGCCATCGGCTTGTCCGCGGCGGTCGCGGGTATCACGGTTGGATCGCCCGATTGCCGACCGATGCCTTTCGCGCGGCAATCGCCCCGGTTTTTCCATTCCGACAATATCGGCCGGGTATTAATACCTCGGTGAAACCTGCCCGGCTTGAATAAGCCGATCGGGCCGGCTATAGAACAGCGGGCCGATTAAACCCGGCTTGCGAATTCCATAAATAGGCGGAATGGATCGGCAGCGTCCGCGGGCGCCCTCTACCTTGCTCAGCGCCGGCCTGCAGGCTGGCCCCGGCCGTTCCGGCCGGGCTTGAATCCGCGCATGGCCGGCTGATTGCATGGACTGGACATCAGTCGGGCGTATTCCGGTTTTTATCGAGCAAGCGATAAACCGGCGCGGCGCAATCGATCGAATCGATGTCGGCACGGCGAATTTCTCCACGCTGCATGCCGATGTCAAAAAAGCGGTATTGACCCACCGTATGGATAAACGGCGGGAAATGCCAATGGCAATGGCAATGACCCGATGGAGAAAAGGACTCGATCGATGCAAAAAAACAATCGAACCAGGCTGCATGCCGTGCTGCTGCCCCTGCTGGCCGCGGGCAGCCTCGCCGCATCGGCCGCGACGCCGCCGGCGCAGCCCGACCAGCCGGCGCCGGTCGCCGCCGCCAAGGTCGCGAAGAAGGACAAGAAGGCGAAGAAGCCGGCCCCGGCCAGGCCGACGCTGAAGAACCCGGCCATCGACGCGGTCAAGGACATGGCCGGCGGCCTGCTCAAGTCGGTGCTGGGCAGCGCGGCCAAGGAGCTGCTGTTCCCGTCCAAGACCATCGACACCGAGAAGCTGCTGGCCGACATCAGCGCCAACGTGCGCAAGGAGCTGATCGCCAGCGTGCTCGACGGCGACAGCGCGGCGCTGACCGCGGCCACCACCAGCCTCAACGACTACGAGACCGAATGGCGCAACGGTGCCGATCCGACCACGCTCGAAGCACGCGTCAGCGCCGATTCGACCATCAACGGCGTCAATACCACGCTGGCCCGCACCGGTCCGCAGGGGATGGCCGAGTACATCGCGCCGGGCCTGCAGCTCTACATCGCCGCGGCCCAGATCAAGGCCAACCGGCTCGAGCTGCGGCGCAAGCTCAAGCCCAGCGACGACGCGGCGATCCGCGCCGTGCTGATCGCCCACCTGCAGACCGCCGGCGCGCACGTGCGCAAGACCATGAACGAACGGCGGCTGGGCACCATGAACCAGCGGCTGGGCATGATCTCCGACTGCGCGGTCAAGCAGAAGCGGGTGCATGGCCTGCCGTGGAACCTGATCACCACCTACGAGACCGGCTACACCGACAGCGCGGTGCAGAAGCGCCAGCCCGGCTCCCAGGCCGACGGCGACGAGGGCATCGCGCTGGCCCGCTGCGAGGGCTACCGCGAGCCCTACTTCGACAACGTGCGCAAGGCCCAGGCGCCGGTGGCGGACAAGGACTGGCCGGCGACCGAGGAGGTGCTGGACAAGTGGGCGCAGTCGCTGGACGCGCTGAAGAACGAACCGGGCAAGACGGCGCGCATGCTGCGGCTCGATTTCGGCGGCATGTTCGGCATCGGCGAGCGCAGCTTCGACAACCCGCTCACCAACGCCACCAGCTGCCCGGCCGGCTACACCGCCTATGAATTCAAGGGCACCTACAACGTCGACTGGCAGGCCTTCTACTGCGGCCGCCCGACCGGCGACGGCGAGCCGGTGGCCGAGTTCGGCGGCATGTACGGCCGGACCGACCACAACGACGGCGCCTACGCGATCGTCAATTCGATCACCGGCGGCAGCAGCTGCCCGGCCGGCTTCACGGCGGAGACGGTGAACAACCAGCACGCGCTGTCCTACTGCTACCGGCGCCACACCGCCGGCGCCGCGGTGCCCTACCTGTTCGGCGGGCTCTACAGCGACAACGGCGACAAGAAGAACCCGCTCACCGACGCCATGCTGTGCCCGACCGGCTACACGCCGGCGCTGGTGCACGGCACGCGCGGCGCGGGCGGCATCTCGTCCACGCGGCGCGTCATCATGTGCTACGCCAAGCCTAAGAGCGCTTGACGAGCTGACATGCCTGGCCGACGGTTAGTGCAGCGCCCGGGGAAACCCGGGCGTTTGTCATTGATCCGTGCTGAAACAGCGGCTTGCTCTGATCGAATCCCACCCCTCCGCCCCGCCCGCCGGCGGGGGACCTCGCTACGCTCGACAGCTCTTCGATCAGCGGCATTCGAGCTCATGCCGGGTTCTAGGGGACGGCGGCATCTTGGGCCCCACGGGGCGCGAGCACGGCATTCAGCGCCTGCCACGCCGCCAGCTTGTCGGCCAGCGGCAGCGTATGGGCCGGGCTCGACGAGGGCAGGCGGAAGATCGCGTAGCGCTGCGCCGTGTCGCCCAGCTGGCGCAGGCCGAGGGTGGCCGCCGTGCCGCCGTTGAAGGCGATCGCCGCCAGCTGCGGCAGCGTCGCCAGCAGCGCGGCCAGGTCGTTGCCGACATGGTCGCGGATGCTGCTGTCGAGGCTGCCGGCGCGCCGCGCCTGCGCCACCACGTCCCACAGCCCGACGCCGTGCCGCAGCAGCGTGGCGAGCCGGCCCTCGTAGTCCTGCGCGCGCAGGTCCTGGCCGATCACCGCGCCGGCCAGCTCCCAGAAGCGGTTCTGCGGATGCGCGTAGTACTGCGCGTGGGCCAGCGAGACCTCGCCGGGCAGGCTGCCGAGGATCAGCAGCCGCGTGCCGGCATCGACCACCGGCGGGAAGCAGCGCTTGGGCGCGTTCACGGCAGCGCCTCGTCCTGGCCGCCGTCGAACAGCGCGAGCTGCTTGTGCATGCCGCGTTCCTCGTCCTCGTAGCGGAAACCCACGCCCAGCAGCCGCACCGGCTTGCGCTGGCGCTGCCAGCCTTCCTGCAGCAGATGGCTCCAGACCTCGGCGTCGGGCGCGCTGCTCAGGCATTCGGCGGTGGTGTGGGTGAAATCGTCGAAGCGGATCTTGACGAAGGCCTTGTAGGGCTTGCTGGCGTCGCTGCTGCGCTTCTGCCGCGCATGGAGGTCGGCGATCAGCGGTTCGAGCTCGCGCCGGCAGGCGGCCAGGTCGGGCAGATCGTGCACATAGGTGGTCTCGACCGACAGCGAGCGGCGCGGCTGGTCGGTGCTCACCGGCCGCTCGTCGATGCCGCGGCAGAGGTCGTGGAGGCGCAGGCCGAAGCGGCCGAAATGCTGGGTCAGCCGCTCGAGCGGCCAGTCGCGCAGGTCGGCGCAGGTCTGCGCGCCGAGTTCGTTCATGCGTGCCGCGGTGACCTTGCCGACGCCGAACAGCTTGCCGACCGGCAGCGCCGCGACGAAGGCGTCGACGTCCTGCGGCCGCACCAGGAACTGGCCGTCGGGCTTGTTCCAGTCGCTGGCGATCTTGGCGACGAACTTGTTGGGCGCGATGCCGGCCGAGGCGGTGATGCCGACCTCGGCGCGGATGCGGTCGCGGATTTCATGGGCCATGCGGGTGGCGCTGTTCTGGTGCTGCGGCGACTCGCTGACGTCGAGGTAGGCCTCGTCCAGCGACAGCGGCTCGACCAGCGCGGTGAAGTCGCGGTAGATCGTGTGGATCTGGCGCGACACCGATCGGTAGACGTCGAAGCGCGGCGACAGCAGCACCAGCTGCGGACAGCGCCGCATCGCCTGGCTGGTGGCCATGGCCGAGCGCACGCCGAAGGCGCGCGCCTCGTAGTTGCAGGTGGCGATCACGCCGCGCTGCTCGGCCCTGCCGCCGACCGCCACCGGCCGGCCGCGCAGGCTCGGGTCGTCGCGCATCTCGACCGAGGCGTAGAAGCAGTCGCAATCGATGTGGATGATCTTGCGGAAGGTGCCGGTCATGGCCGCCGGGGCGGGGTTGGAGAACGGACGTATTCTCGCTTGCCGTGGGCATTGCGGCCAAGTTTGCCTGTGTCGCGCCGCCGCGCATCCAGGAGCGCCGCCCTGTCGATCGCATTTGGTGCGGCTGCCCGTGCAAGCAATACAGGGCTGCGATCCGATCGGTAGGTTGGGCTTTATGCCCGACGGCGCCGTTGATCGAGGTCGCCGTCGGGCATAAGGCCCGACCTACGCGGTGCACCCTGTAGGCGCGGCTTCGGCCGCGAATGGCGACCGGTGCGGCGACGGCCACTCGCGGCCGAAGCCGTTTCGACGATGGGCCGCCGCGCGCGTCAGCCCTGCCGGGCGCGCACCATCTTGATCAGCCGCTCGAACAGGTTGGCGTCCTGCTCGTTCTTCAGCAGCGCGCCCGACAGCGGCGGCAGCCCTTCGCTCACCTTCAGCGCGGCCGGCTCGACGCCCTCGGCCAGCAGCAGCTTGAGCCAGTCGAGCAGCTCCGAGGTCGACGGCTTCTTCTTCAGCCCCGGCAGTTCGCGCACGGCGTAGAACAGCTCGAGCGCCTCGCGCAGCAGATCTTCGCGCAGGGCGGGGTAGTGCACGTCGACGATGGCGCGCAGCGTGTCGCGGTCGGGGAAGCGGATGTAGTGGAAGAAGCAGCGGCGCAGGAAGGCGTCGGGCAGCTCCTTCTCGTTGTTGCTGGTGATCACGATGATCGGCCGGTGGCGCGCGCTGACGGTCTGGCGCGTCTCGTAGACGTCGAAGGCCATGCGGTCGAGTTCGCGCAGGAGATCGTTGGGGAATTCGATGTCGGCCTTGTCGATCTCGTCGATCAGCAGCACCGCCTGCCGATCGGATTCGAACGCCTCCCACAGCTTGCCGCGCACGATGTAGTTGCCGATGTCGTGCACGCGCGCATCGCCCAACTGGCCGTCGCGCAGCCGCGACACCGCGTCGTATTCGTACAGGCCCTGCTGCGCCTTGGTGGTGGACTTGATGTGCCAGCTGATCAGCGGCTTGCCGAGCGAGCGGGCGATCTCCTCGGCCAGCAGGGTCTTGCCGGTGCCGGGTTCGCCCTTGATCAGCAGCGGGCGCTGCAGCGTGATGGCGGCGTTGACCGCCAGCATCAGGTCGGGCGTGGCGATGTACTGGTCGCTGCCGGTGAAACGGGGGGATGAGGTCATCGGTGGGATTCCGGGTCGGAGGCCGCCGATTTTACCAAGCAATCGCTCGTGTTCCGCGGCCGCTGCGGTGCCCGGGCCTTGGCGTGCCTCGGAGTAGCGCCTGAGTCCAGATCTCCCGGACCAACAAGGATGCACCGAGGAGGACGCCGAGGACACAGAGGCAAGCCGCTCCTGCGCGTGGCGAGAAGGAGCCGTCGTCCGGAAGGTGCCCGCCTTCCTCCGCGTCCTTGGCGTCCTCCGCGGTGAAAGTCCGGCCGTTGTGCTTGCTGCTGCCGCTTGACGGCGACGAGGCTATCTACGGCTTCCTGCCCACCGGCTCGGCCAGCAATGTCGCGGCATCGAAGCCGAGCCGCAGCGCGCCCCAATGGCGGCCGCCGATCCAGACCGGCACGTCGAGCTCGGTCATGATCTCGCCGGTATCGCGCACATAGGTCTGCAGCAGGAAGCGCTGCTGGTTGCGCGCGGCGCGCAGCCCGGCCGGGTCGTTGAAGATGCGCTGGTGGCGGCTGTTCACCAGGTCGGTCGCCCGGTCGCCGGTCGGCGGCTTGGAATACCAGCTGTTGTGGCTCGGCCCGTAGCCGTTGCCGTCGACCAGCAGGCAGAACTTGCCGCCCGGCGTGGCCTTGACCAGTGCGTCGTAGCGCGGCTGGAACACCGGGCCGAAGCGCTCGGCGTAGCGGGTCAGGTATTTTTGCGGATCGGTGCCGGCCACCGGCTGGTAGCGCTGGTCGAACACCTCGACGCCCTCGGCCGCCAGCGCGGCGATGCCGGCCGCCATCTCGTCGCGCGCCGCCAGCAGCCGGCTCAGCGCCGCGTCGAGCGGACCCTGGCCGAGCACGAAGCGGCCGGCCAGCTGCTGCACCTCGTCGGCCACGCCGCTGAGATCGCGGGTGGCGGCGGCCGATCGCTGCATGCGCTCGGCGATGGTGCGGCTGTCGGCGTGGATGTGGGCGACGCGCTGGTTGATCTCGCCATTGGTCTCGGCGAACTCGTCGACGTGGCCGGCGATGCCGCCGAGCCGTTGGCTGGACGATTCGAAATCGACCACCAGCTTGCCGAAATGGCCGGCGGCGCGCTCGACCGAGGCGCGAGTGATGCCGGCGCTCCGGCTGATCGACAGCGTGCGCGCATGGGTGGTGGAGACGTCGCCGAGCATGGCGTCGATATTGGCCGAGATGTCCTCGGTGGCGCCGCGCACCTTCTCCGCCAGCTTGCGCACCTCGTCGGCCACCACCGCGAAGCCGCGGCCGGCTTCGCCGGCGCGGGCCGCTTCGATGGCGGCGTTGAGCGCCAGCAGGTTGGTCTGCTCGGCGATCTCCTTGATCAGGTCGACCACCTGCTTGATGCTGGCCGAGCGGCCGTTGAGGCCGTCGACCACCCGGCTGAATTCACCGATCTCGGCGCCGATCGCGTGGATGTGGGTGCTCACCTCGCCGAGCTCGGCATGGGCGGTGCGGGCGACCTCGAGGTTCTGCGTGGTGGTGGCGGCGATCTGGCGGGTCTCGGCCGCGACCTCGCCGAGCCGGCCGGTGGCGGCGTCGCTGGCCGCCAGCACCGCCTCGGCGAAGCGCGACTGCTGTTCGGCGCTGGCGGTGGAATCGGTGATGTTGCGCAGCGAGCGGGCCGATTCGACCGCGATCCGGACGGTCAGGCCCTGCACCTCGGCCAGCGTCTGGCGTTGGCGCGCCAGCAGGCGGTTGCAGGCGGCGGCCAGTTGGCCGATCTCGTCGCGGCTGTCGATGCGCAGATCGCGCGACAGGTCGCCCTCGCCGCGCGCCATCTCGTCGATCGCCTCGCGCATGCGGCGCAGCGGCAGCGCGATCCGGCGGTTGTAGTACCAGACCATGGCGCCGATGAAGACGGCCGACGCGGCCAGCAGCAGCGTCGCCTCAGCGTGGCCGAACAGGGGCCAGAGCAGCGCCGCCTCGATCGCCAGCAGCGCGAACAGGACGGCGAACTTGCGGCCGAGCGTGCCGAAAGCGGCCGCTTCGGGGCTGTCGTGAAAGGCGCGGAAAGTGCTCATCGTGCCGGTCTCCTCTTCTCGTCTCGCGGCGCCCGTCGGATGCGGGCGCTCGGCCGGCACCGACGGATCGGGCCGTGCCTTCCAGCATAGGCGATGCCGGCCGGCATGGCGGCCGGCGGCGGTCAGCGCCGCGGGGAACGAGCCGGGAAGCGGAGATCAGCGGGCGTAGGCGGACTCGATGTCGTCCAGCGTCAGGTGCCAGCGTTCGAGCATATGGGTGTAGATGGCGAGCTCGGGCTCGGACAGCGAGCGGTCGGCCTTGGTCATGTCGAGCGCCAGCGTGGCGACCAGCAGCTGCTTCTTGGGCTCGGTCACGGTCTCGAGCAGGTCGTCGATGCGTTCGCGGTCGACCAGGTGGATCTGACCGGCTTCGTCGGCCTCGTCGGAGAGATCGTTGCAATATTGGTGCAGCACCTCGATGAAGCCGGTGCGGCTGATGTCGAGCGCGTCGTAGATGTTCAGCGTCTCGAGGCTGTCGATCTCGCGCGGGTCCACGTTGCCGTCGCTCATGATCAGCATCACCAGGAGGCGAGCCATCGCTTCGGGACTGTTGGGGCTGTATTTCTTCATCTCGTTGTCTCCGTCGAGCCTGTTTGGTATTGGCTCTGTTCGCTGTGGATCTAAGCTGCAGAGCAGGCACCCGGCAAAGCCGGGCGCTCGCGTTCGGCGCGTGCTGAACCAGCGGCTCTCCCCTGATTCATTCCGACTCCCCCGCCCTCGCCGCCGCGAGGGGGCCTCGCTGACGCTCGTTCGTGGGGCTGATGACCACGTGCGGGTCATTCAATCAGTTGTATTTTCCACGCTTGTACTGGACTTGTACCCTCGGTCGAGTCCCAGTGCTTCCGTGAAGATTGCCGGGACGCTGGCGGGGCGGCGTGCAGCGTAATCGAAGAACAGGACGCCGGTCTTGGCGTGCAGGACGTCGCGGCCGTCGGCCTGTTTGCGGAACCGATAGAGCAAATCGCAGCCGTACTTGTTGAAGTCGCTTGCGGCGACTTCGGCCACCAGCGTCTCGCCCCAGAACGCTTCGGCCTTGTAGACCACCACCGCGTCGGTGAGGATCAGGCCGCGGCCGGCGATGTCGAGTTCGCCGAAGCCGAGCGACTTGAGGAAGCGCAGGCGGGCCTCGTGCACCAGCGTCAGCGCCGAGTCGTTGCCCAGGTGGCCGCCGTAGTTGATGTGGCCGATGCCGATCTCGAGCGTGGTGCAGAACGGGAAGGTATCGGGCAGATCGAGCTTGACGCGGGCCATATGGAGCGCGGAGACGGGTGGCGTGGCGGGCCAGTGTAAGCCGCGCCGCGCCTGCCGAGCAACCGGCCGCTAGCTATAGTGGGAACAGGGTGGACCGAACCCAGCCAAGGAGTCAGCCATGTACCAACGCATCCTCGTACCGGTCGACGACAGCGACACCTCGCGCCAGGCGCTGGTCGAAGCGACCAGGTTCTGTTGCGAGCAGCACGGGCGCACGCGCCTGGTGCACGTCATCGACCTCGCCCAGTTCACCTGGGGCGGCGCCGAGTTCGTCGACGTCGGCGAACTGCAGGGCAATCTGCGCGAGGCGGGCCGCAAGGTGCTCGAATCGGCGGCGGGCCTGATGCGCGACAACGGCGTCGAGGCCGAGACCGCGCTGCTGGAAATCTGGGGCGGCTCGATCTCGACGGCGCTGATCGAGGACGCGCAGGACTGGCCGGCTGATATCATCGTGATGGGCTCGCATGGCTGGACCGGCCTCGATCACCTGCTGCTGGGCAGCGTGGCCGAGGGCGTGGTGCGCCACGCGCCGGTGCCCGTGCTCATCTTCCCGATCAAGCGCGAGAAACAGAAGAAATAAGTGTCGGAATCCCTGCTGAAACCGGTCGTGCCGCTCGCGGTCACCGACCATCGCCGCGACATCCTCGGCTTTCGCTACATCTACCCGGTGGTTTCGCGCCGGGCCGGGGGCGTGTCGGTCGGCGTGAACCTCAATCCCAACAATGCCTGCAACTGGCGCTGCATCTATTGCCAGGTGCCCGAGCTGGTACGCGGCAACGCGCCGGTGCTCGATCTCGCGCTGCTCGAACGCGAGCTGGCCGCGATGCTCGACGAGCTGATCCATGGCAGCTTCATGGCCGACAACGTGCCGCTAGAGGCGCGCCGGATCAACGACATCGCGCTGTCCGGCAATGGCGAGCCGACTTCCAGCCGGCAGTTCGGCGAGGTGATCGAGATCGTCGGTCGCCAGTTGCAGCGCACCGGCCTGCTGGGCCAGTTGAAGTTCGTGCTGATCACCAACGGCAGCCAGCTCTACAAGCCGGCCGTGCAGGCGGCCGTGGCGCGCATGGGCGAACTCAATGGCGAGGTCTGGTTCAAGTACGACCGCGCGCCGAGCGCGGGCTACAGCGAGGTCAACCAGGTCGCGTTGACGGCGGCGCAGATCAAGCGCCACCTGCGGGCCGCGACCGAACGCTGCCCGACCTGGCTGCAGACCTGCATGTTCGCGCTGGACGGCCGAGTGCCGACCGACGCGGAGATCGCGGCCTGGCTGGATCTATTGGGGGAGGCGATGGCGGAAGGAGCAAAACCGGCCGGCGTGCTGCTCTACGGCCTGGCACGCGAATCTACCCAACCCGAAGCACCGCGCTTGTCGCGCGCGCCGGAGGTATGGATGCGCGAACTTGCCGCACGCATCGAGACGCTGGGATTACCGGTCAAGCTCAGCCTGTAACGCGTACCGCCGCGCCGCGGATCGCACGGCGGGGCGGACGGTGGGCCGCAGGCGCACCCCCACGGCGCACCTGCGGCGGAATCCGGCCGGCGATCAGGCGCCGGTTTCGGATTCGGCCTTGTTCTTGACCGCTTTCTGCAGACTCTTGTAGAGGTCCGGGTGGTTTTCCTTGAGGTATTCGATGATCTCGAAATCCTCGCGGCAGACACGGGTCAGGTCGACCTGCTCGACGTGCACCAGGCGCAACAGCTCGCGCACCGGCTTGGGCATGTTGCGACCGCTTTCGTAGCGCGAGCCACCGCTCTGGGTGACGCCGATCTTGGTCCAGAACTCTTGCTGGTTCATGCCAAGCTTGCGGCGGATATCGCGCGGATTGAACACTTTCTCGAATAGTTTCATGGCTTATTCCCGCAGGTGTACCTGTCATCGTCTTAACGGCGACCATCTGCGCGCTGTCGATCAGCATCTCGCGTGGCCGGCTCTTGTTGTTTTGACGCCGCTATTTCGTTCTAGTTCATGCACATAGCATAAATCAAGGAAATTCCTCTAGGCGGAACGCAATATTACTTGGCTTGTGCCGCCTGCGCGAGGCATCTTGCGATCGGCAACGCAAGCTACGGCTTGCGACTAGCGTACTGTCATGGACAGAAGATTATATATTGAAGCTTAACCCATTTGGGGGAGCAACTTGTATCATACGTGTACATGGTTTTGTCTTTCCCCGCGCCGGGTGGGCCGGTCCGCTTCCTGCAGTGGCGGCATCATGCCGGCCGGGTCAGGGCGACATGCCGGCGGCGTGCAGGCTTGCATTCCGCATAAAGCTTTTGCATATATATAATCCATCGGCGCATGATCTTCCGAGCCGCCGGGGCCCCGTGCAGCGGGAACCCGCCAGGCGGCCGGCGATCCATGGCGTAGCCCATCCCGCGGGCATGTCGGCCCGCATCGAGCTGTACTGCTTTCGACTACCTGGTCGTATCCGGAAAAATTAGGAACGACTGTACCGGTAGAAATACTGGCGAGTTTGTTAGACTTGCCGCTTAATCAATTTTTAATATAGTGGGCCGTCCGGCCTCTCAATGCGATGAGCACACTGGTTGAAAAGATCGTCCAGGCGATCCGTGAGGATATCTACAACGGCACGCTCGAAGCCGGCGAACAGCTCAAGCAGGTCGAGCTGGCCAACCGCTACGGCGTGAGCCCGATCCCCTTGCGCGAAGCCTTGCAACGTCTGCAGGTCGAGGGCCTGGTCGAGTATTTCGCCTATCGTGGCGCCATCGTCGCGCGCATGCGCAAGGGCGAGGCGGCCGACATCGCCGATATCCGCAACGCGCTCGAATCGCTGGCTTTCCGCATCGCGCTGCCCGATATCGACGAGGAGCAGATCGCCAAGCTCGAGGCGCTGACCGAGGATCTCGAATCGCCGCGCGGCCACGACGCGACCTTCTTCATGGAGCGGCTAAACGAGTATTACGCGGTGCTGCTGGCCAAGGCCAACCGGCCGCTGCTGCTCGAGATGATCCAGACCAACCTCAAGCGCGCCACGCGCTACTACGCCGAGGTGGTGCGCATCAGCGGCAGCCGCCCGTCCGACGCGCCGTCGCGGCAGACCTATCTGCAGGCCGTGAAGGCGCGCGACATCGACTCGCTGACCACGCACATGGAGGCGCTGCATGCAGCCTATGTGCGCTTCGTCGAGGCGCACTTCGAGGATTGAGTCCTCCCGGGCCGCTGCGGGTCCGCCATGAAAAAAGCCGGCATCTGCCGGCTTTTTTCATGGGATCTGCGTGTCGTGCCCGCTGCTTGCGGCTCAGTGTTCCTGTTCGGCGTGCAGGTAGTGGTCGAGCTGGTCGAGCGTGAAGTAGAGCTTGTCGATCGAGGATTCGGGCTGCGGCTTGTCGTCGAAGCGCTGCCAGTAGCGCGCGTGGGCCTTGCGCGACAGCCAGCGGTCTTCCTCGAGCGCCGCGTGATCGAGCGCCAAGCCATGGCGGGCCAGGATCGGGCCGAGTTCGTCGGCGCGGCGGCGCAGATCCTCGCGGGTGTGCTGGTAGGCGTGCTCGCACATGTTCTCGCGGTCGGCATAGCTGAACACGTTGGAGAAGAAGATCTCCTCGTCGCCGTGGCTCGGCTCGAACAGCACCACGTCGGCGCCCTGGTAGGTATTGGCGTAGCGCTGCATGCCGACGCGCATGCGCGAGTGGATGATCGAGCGGAAGGTCTGCGACAGCACCACCGGCAGGCCGCCGCGGATCAGCCGGTCGCGGTTGTTCGGGTGGCCGTGCGGCGCCAGTCGCGCATCGAACGGTACGATCGGATTGACGCAGATCACCAGGTCGGCTTCCTCGTCGAGGCTGATCGAGGTGTGCAGCGTCTTCTTGAGCGCGCCGTCGACGTAATGGTCGCCGTCGATCTCGACCGGCGGGAACAGGCCGGGCAGCGCGGCCGAGGCCTGCACCGCCTTGGAGATCGGCACGTGGTCGTGGTTGCGGCCGCCGAATTTGACCGAGCGGCCGGTGTCGAGGTCGGTGGCGACGATGTAGAGCTTGGTGCCGAGCGAGCGGAAGTCGTTGCTGCGGCCGCCGCTGGTGAACACGCGGGTCAGGAAGCGGTCGATCTCGCTGTTGTCGAACAGCCCGGTCGGAATCGCGTGCGACAGCTGCATGAAGGCGCCGGTCAGGCCGACTTCGCGCGGATGGGTGATGAATTCCCAGAACGCCTCGACCAGCAGTTCGGGGATGGCCATCGCGCGGCGGAAGTATTCGCGGTAGGCCGGGCGCAGGAACTGGTCGGGCTCGAACGGGATCGAGCGCGAATCGTTGGTGATGAAGATGCGGTACATCTCGCGCGGCGCGATGCCGTTGGCCAGCGCGGCCGAGATGAAGCCGCCGGCGCTGACGCCGACATAGACGTCGAGCTTGGTGAAATCGAGGCCTTCGATGGCTTCGGCCAGCGCGCACAGGGCGCCGACCTCGTAGATCGCGCCCAGCGGGCCGCCGGCGGCGAGGTTCAGACCGATGTGCGGACGTTTGGGTGACGACATGGCGGAAGTTTTCCGAGAGGCTGGGCCAGCCTGGTTTGAGGGGAAGAAGCTGGGCGGCGATCCGCGCGGCGGGCGCGAATATCCACCGAAACCGGTCGCAAGGCAAACGCGCGGGCGGTGTCCGCCGGCGGCATGGCGGCGCGGCTGCCTGTGCGCAGGTCACTCAATTCGTGACCGCGCTGCCCGTCGCCGGTTCTCCGGCTGGAGATCCACCGGCCGGACGGGCCGAACGACGACGGGGCGGGCGATGAACGCACCGCCCCGTCGGGCCCGACCCGCGGCCAGGCCCGGATGACCGGGCCGGCCGCGGCGGTCGAACGTGCCGTCGATCAGGCCTTGGCGGCGGGCTTGGCTTCAGCCTTCGGCTCGGCCTTGGCTTCGACCTTGGCTTCCTCGGCCTTGGCGGCCGGCTTGGCGGCCTGCTTCTTCAGCAGCTCGTTGACGCTCTTGTTCAGCTCGTCGATGCGCTTGTTCAGATCGGCCAGATCCTTGTTGCTGGGCACGCCCAGCGCGTTCAGGGCGCGGGCCACGCGGTCCTGGAACACTTGTTCCAGCTTGTCCCAGGTCTCGGTTGCCTTGCTGGTGACTGCCACGACTTTCTCCTCGGCCGACTTGCGGCTCTTTTCCTCGACTTGCTTACCGGTTTCGACCAGACCGTCGAAAATCTTGGTGCCTTCGCCCTGGGCCTTGGCGAAGGCGCCGAGGCCGGCCAGCCAGATCTGGTTGGCGGATTCGAGGATGACGTGGGCGTACTGCTTTTCTTCCGATGCTTTCTTCAGCGACTTGGCCATGGTGGGCTCCTGTTAGACAAAGTTGAATTGCGGTGTGTTCGGCATGTCGCCCGCGCTGCGGCCGACGGTGATTCGGTTTCTCCCGCGTGCCGCTCGTCGGCGGCTCTTCCCATCGAGTTGGGGTCATAATTCGGCGATGCATACGTCGTCCTTGGTTCGCATTATTCAGGACAAGTTGCGCTAAGTGCCAGTTTTTCTTGAGTATTTTTTCGACGGCCTGGGTGCGGAAAACACACTGTTGCAGTATTGCAACGTCGCGATTTTGTGCTTCCGACCGCTCAAATCCCGCTGGCGCCGGGCTTTGAACTGATGCGCCGATGCGACGCTGTCGGATTTTTGCCAATTCCCTTTTTGCCACAATGACGTCCCTTACTCCCGACTCTCCGACCGATACCGGCGGCCTTTCGCGCGAGCGCTACCTGCTGGCGTGCTGGCAGGCCGAGCGCCTGGCGGCCACTTATGCCGATCTTTCGAACGATCCGCGCTATGCCCAGGCGACCGAATTCTTCCTGACCGACCTGTACGGCCCGCGCGATTTCTCCCAGCGCGACCGTGACGGCGAGCGCGTGGTCGGCAAGATGCGCCGGCTGCTGCCCGAGCGTGCGATGAACGCGATCGAGCGCGCGCTGCACCTGAACCGGCTCAGCCACCGGCTCGACGCCGAGCTGGCCGAGATGCTGTTCGAGCGCATGGGCGTGACCGGGATCGACGCCGACAGCTATGCCGAGGCCTATCGCCGCTGCGGCAACGCGGCGGAACGGCGCGAGCAGATCGAGCTGGTCGACCGGCTCGGCCACGAGCTCGACGTGGTGGTGCGCAAGCCGCTGGTGCAGATGGCGCTGAAGCTGGCGCACGGCCCGGCCCACCTGGCCGGCCTGGGCGAGCTGCAGGATTTTCTCGAGCGCGGGGTGGCGGCCTTCCTGCACATGGGCGGCGCCGACCACTTCCTCGCCACCATCCGCCGGCGCGAGAGCACGATCCTCGAACGCATCCTGGCCGGCGATCCGCAGCCGTTCGCGCCCGTCGCGCAGTAATCAGCCTTTCGGGCCGGTCATCTGGCTGATGTGCCTGCCCGGCGCCCGGCCGATACTGCCTGCCGCCGAACCTGGCTTCGATGCGGGCCGGCCGTCCATTAGAATTGGAACACCGCCCGGCGCAGCGGTATCCAAACGCCGTGATCCATTCCATTTCCCGAGGAGAACCCGACATGTCCCTTCGCATCCAGTATCCGCACGACAAGCCCCTCGAGCAGGCCCGCGACCTGGCCGAGCAGGTGGCGCGGCAGATGAAGCAGGAGTTCGGCATGGAGTACGCGTGGGACGATGACGTGCTCAATTTCCAGCGGCCCGGCGTCAGCGGCCAGCTCACGGTGGCGGCGACCGAGGTGGTGGTGGAAGCCAGGCTGGGGTTCCTGCTGTCGGCGCTCAAGCCGCGCATCGAAACCGAGGTGCGCGCCTTCCTTCGGCAGCATTTCGGCTGAGCCGGCGCCGCCCGTGAAGATCCTGCTGGTCGACGATCACACGCTGTTCCGCGAGGGCATGGTCAGCCTCCTGCACAAGCTCGACCCGCAGGCGGCCATCGTCGGCGTGGGCCAGGCCGAGCAGGCGCACACGCTGCTGGACGAGGGCATGCGGCCCGACCTCCTGCTGCTCGACCTGGAGCTCGGCGGCGAATCGGGCAGCGCAGTGCTGCGCGAACTGCGCGCGCGTCATCCGGCGCTGCCGGTGGTGGTGGTGTCGGGCCACGACGAGCCCGAGGTGATCCTGGCGGCGATCAACGACGGCGCGATGGGCTTCGTGCCCAAGAGCGCTTCGAGCGACGTGATGATCGCCGCGCTGCGGCTGATCCTGGCCGGCGGCATCTACCTGCCGTGCGAGGCGCTGGCGCTGGGCCCCGTGGCGGCGCCGCTGCGCAGCGGCAAGCCGGGCGAGCTCGGCCTGTCGCCGCGCCAGACCGAGGTGCTGCACCGGGTGCTCAAGGGCATGTCGAACAAGCAGATCTGCCGCGAACTCGACATCTCGCCGGCCACGGTGAAGAGCCATATCAGCGCGATCCTGCGCGTGCTCAACGTCACCACCCGCACCCAGGCGGTGATCGCGGCGAGCCGGCTGGGGCTGCGGTTCGAGGCCTGAGGCGCGGTCTGCCGGCCTTCCCGGGCATTCTCGTTGCCCATGCACCCGCCGAATGATCGCCTGGTATTGGCGTCGACCGATCAGACGCGCAGGGTAGGTCGGGCTTTATGCCCGACAGCGATCTTCATCGGCGGCGCTGTCGGGCGTAAAGCCCGACCTGCGAAAGCCTGCATGCGGGTTCGCCGATCCGTCGCATTTCGTGGAGCTGGAGTGCGCACAGCCTTCGGGGGAGATCGGGGCAGCCGCTCAAGCCGCCGGCATCGTCTCCACCGCCAGCGCATCCGCCATCGCCCCGCGCAGCTGCAGCGCGTTGATCGGCTTGTGCAGCACCGGCAGCCCGCTGTCCGACAGCTCGCGCAGCACCTCGGGCGCGACGTCGCCGGTGACCAGGATCGCCGGCACCGCCTCGCCGATGGTCAGCCGCAGCAGTTCGATCACCTGGCGGCCGCTGGTCTCGCCGCCGAGCCGGTGGTCGACCAGCAGGAGGTCGGGCCAGCGCAGGTGGAGGTCGAGCGCCTCGACCGCGGCGTCGGCGCCGTCGGCCACCTCGACGTGGCAGCCCCAGCTGCGCAGCAGCAGCGCGGTGGCTTCGCGCACGCCGGCATCGTCCTCCACCACCAGCACGAAGGCGCCGCTGAGCGCCGCCAGCCCCGGCACCGCGCGCTCGGCCGCCGGCAGCGCCGCCTCGACGCCCGGTACCTCGATCGCGAAGCAGGAGCCGCGCCCGGGGCGCGAGCGCACTTCGATCCGGTGGCCGAGCAGGCGCGCGTACTGCTCGACGATCGACAGGCCGAGCCCCAGCCCCTTGCTGCGGTCGCGCGCGGCGTTGCCGACCTGGTAGAACTCCTCGAACACCCGCGGCAGCTGCTCGGCGTCGATGCCGATGCCGCTGTCCCAGATCTCGATGCGCAGGCGCTCGCCGCGGCGGCGGCAGCCGACCAGCACGCCGCCGCGCTCGGTATAGCGCAGCGCGTTGCCGACCAGGTTGCGCAGGATGCGCTCGAGCATGATCGGGTCGCTGCGCACCCAGTCGCGGCTCGGCCGCACCCGCAGCGCCAGGCCGCGCTCGCGCGCATGCGCCGCTTCGGAGCGCTCGATCGCATCGAGCAGCGGGCCGAGCGCGAATTCGGTCGGCCGCGCGTGCACGCCGCCGGCGTCGAGCCGCGAGAGGTCGAGGATGCCCTTGAGCAATTCCTCCATCGCCTGCACGCCGTGTTTGAGCTGGTCGACCACGTGGCCCAGCTCGATGCGCGGCATGCGCTGGTCCAGCGTGGCGACCAGGATGCTGATCGCGTGCATCGGCTGGCGCAGGTCGTGGCTGGCCGAGGCGAGGAAGCGCGTCTTGGCGGTATTGGCCAGTTCGAGCGCGTGGGTGCGCTCGCGCACGCGGTATTCGAGCAGGTCGGCCAGCTCCTCGACCTCGCCCAGCGCCGACACCATCCGGCGCAGCTGGTAGACGGCGAAGGCGGCCAGCACCAGCGGGATCGAGAACGGTAGCCAGTAGTTGGCCTCGAGGCCGAGCAGGTCGTTGACCACCAGGTAGTCGTGCGCCGCGCCGATCAGCACCACGGCGAGGCCGGCCATCACGCCGGCGAACACCCGCGGGCCGGCGGCGCGCGCGCCGCGGTAGAGCCACCACAGCGTGGTGGGCAGGGTGGCGATCAGCACCGGGTAGGTGACGGCGCGCAGCCGTTCCAGCCAGGCCGAGTCGCCCACCATGGCCGACAGCGTGCACAGCAGGCTGGCGGCGGCGACCAGGGCCAGGTCGCGGCGGCGGTTGCGGCGGCCGCACAGCTCGGCCGAGAACAGCAGCAGCAGGGTGGCGGTCCAGACCTGGGCGGCATAGAAGAACCAGTTGCCGAAGCTGGCGCTGACCAGCGGCAGATCGGCGTAGTAGTACCAGTTGCGTACCGAGCCGAGCAGGAACAGCACGCTGAAGTAGGCCAGCGCGCGCTCGCGCGGCCGCCAGGCCCAGATCAGCAGCGTCAGCACTGCCAAGAGGCCGGTGGTGAGGTTGATCGCCTGCGGCAGCGAGCGCTCGTAGTAGCGCTGCAGCTCGAACTGCGGCCGCAGCACCTCGTCGGGGCCGACATGCGGCTCGGCCAGGCCGGCGCGCGGCCATTGGCCGGTCGAGACCTCGAGTTCGATGCGGTTGTCGCCGTCGCGCCACAGCGCCGGCGGGATCTCGGCCAGCCGCGCCATCGAGCCGAGCCGGGTCGGCGCGGTGCTGTGCGGCGAGCCGCGATTGCTGAGCAGGTGGCCGTTGAGCCAGATGGTATGGTCGCGCGAGATGCGCCGCAGCTCGAGCGCCCAGTTGCCGGCCGGCGCCTGTTCCAGGGCGAAGTCGAACCGGTAGCAGCTGGCGCCCGGGCCCTGCACGCCGCGGGCGGACCACAGGTCGGGCAGGGCGACCAGGTCGCCTTGCCCCTGCCGCGCGTCGCAGTGGCTGGGCCAGAAGCGCGCCTGGCGCAGCACCAGCGGCTGCGCGGCTGCGTGGAGCGCGGCGAGCAGCACGAAGGCGAGCGCGAACAGGCGGCGCAAGCGGGGTCCGGTAATGTCCTGCACGCGGGATCCTCGAGACGGGCGGGGCGCCCTGGCCGGCGGAAGCCGGCGCCGATGAAAAAAACGCAGGCGACCGGGATCGCCTGCGTTGCCGTTCTACACCGTTTTCGTCTTGCCGCGATACCTCGCCCGCGCCGCACGGGCCTGAGGTGTGGCAGGAATCACCGCAGCGGACGCCGGGGATGCGGAGGAGGCAGAGGCCTCGGCTGCATGGTCCCCGGTCGCCGCCGCGGCGACGCGACGGTCCTTCCTACAGGTGGATGCCCTTCATGATCTGCATGAAGGCCAGCTGGTCGGCGCTCAGCTCCTGCCGGCCGCCTTCCTTCTCGCCCTTGGCGGCCGACGAATCGGGGAACATGCGGTAGGCGGTGTTCATGATGATCTGCGCCACGCGCGGCGCCAGCGCATGGATCATCTGGCCGAAGATGCCGAGGCCCGAGGCCACCCGCACCGGCTTGTAGATGACTGCCTGCGCCACCATGTCGGCCGCCTCGTCGGGGCTGATGATGAAGGGCATGTTCTTGTAGATGTCGGTCGGCGCGATCATCGGCGTGCGCACCAGCGGCATGTTGATGGTGGTGAAGTAGATGCCGCGGTCGGAGAACTCGCTCGAGGCGCAGCGCGTGAAGGCGTCGAGCGCCGCCTTGGAGGCGACGTAGGCTGAGAAGCGCGGCGAGTTGGTCAGCACGCCGATCGAGGAGATGTTGATGATCTGGCCCGACTTGCGCGCGCTCATGCTCGGCAGCAGCGCCAGCGTGAGCCGCAGGCTGCCGAAGTAGTTGAGCTGCATGGTGCGCTCGAAGTCGTGGAAGCGGTCGTAGCTGTTCTCGATGGCGCGGCGGATCGAACGGCCGGCGTTGTTGATCAGCACGTCGACGTGGCCGTGGTCGGCCAGCACCTGCTGGGCCAGGCCGTCGATCGCCTCGAGGCTGGACAGGTCGCACGAGTAGACGAAGCACTGGCCGCCCTCGGCCTCGATCTCCTTCTTGGTCGCCTCGAGCTTCTCCATGTCGCGCGCCACGATGATGACCTTGGCGCCGGCGGCTGCCAGCTTCATCGCGCTGGCCTGGCCGATGCCGGAGGAGCCGCCGGTGATCAGCACCACCTTGTTGCGCGCCACGCCGGTCAGCGAGCGGTCGATGAACAGGTCCGGGTCGAGGTGGCGTTCCCAGTAGTCCCACAGCTTCCAGGCGTAGTCCTCGAGCCTGGGCACCGCGATGCCGGTGCCGGCCAGCAGCTTCTGGGTCTGGCGGCTGTCGAAGCGGGTCGGGTAGGAGACGAAGTTCATCACGTCGGGCGGCAGGCCCAGGTCCTTCATCACCGCGTCGCGCACGCGGCGCACCGGCGTCAGCGAGGTCAGCGCCTGGCGCACCATCGAGGGGATGAAGCCGAAGATGGCCGGGTTGACCCGCACGGTCAGCTTGGGCGCGTGGGCCGCCTCGGCGAAGATCGCCAGCACCTCGCCGACGCGCTTGGCGTCCGGGTCGGTCAGGTGGAAGCACTTGCCGTTATGGCCGTTCAGGTGGGCGATGTGGTCCATCGCCTCGACCACGTAGTCGACCGGCACGATGTTGATGCGGCCGCCGTCGATGCCGATCGCCGGCATCCAGGGCGGCAGGATGCGCCGCATCTTCTGCAGCACCTTGAAGAAGTAGTAGGGGCCGTCGATCTTGTCGATCTCGCCCGTTTGCGAGCTGCCGACCACGATGCCGGGGCGGTAGACGCGCCAGGGCACCTTGCATTCCTTGCGCACCAGGCCTTCCGAATCGTGCTTGGTGCGGAAGTAGGGATGGTTGAGCTTGCCGGCCTCGTCGAACATGTCTTCCGAGAACACGCCCTCGTACAGGCCGGCGGCGGCGATCGAGCTGGTGTGGTGGAAGATGCCGGCCTCGACCGCCTCGGCGAACTGGACCGCGTGGCGGGTGCCGTTGACGTTGGCCTCGAGCTGCTCCTCGGCGGTGGCCTTGAGGTCGTACAGCGCGGCGAGGTGGAAGAAGTGCTTGATCTTGCCCTTGAGCTCGGCGACGTCCTGGTCGGAAATGCCGAGCCGCGGCTTGCCCAGTTCGCCCGCGACCGGGATCACGCGGTCTGCGTCGCGGCCCCAGCGCGCCTTGATCTTGTCGAACTTTTCCAGCGATTCCTTGCGCACCAGCGCATAGATCTTGCCCTTGCGCTTCTTCAGCAGGGTCTGGACCAGGTTGCTGCCGATGAAGCCGGTCGCGCCGGTCACGAAATAAGTCATGGGTGGGGCTCCTCGTTGTTCTTGCCTTCGGATTGCTGCGATGCGGGTGTGCGTCGGATGATGATGCCGCTGCGGGTCGCGCCAGGGCTGGCGGGCAGCGCCACGCTGTGTTCTATAATCGGCCGGCAGGGCACGTCAAGCGAGCGGCCGCTAGGCCGGCATAGAACAGACACACTCATCAAGCAGGGGCGGAAACATATGCTGTTGAATCTATTCGGCTCGGGTCGCGAGGCGATGTCGGCGGTCGATACGGCCTGGCTGCGGATGGACCGGCCGACCAACCTGATGGTGATCACCGGCATCATGTTCTTCGACGGTCCGATGGACTTCGAACGGCTGCGCCACGTGATGGAGAACCGCCTGCTGCGCTACGCGCGCTTCAAGCAGCGGGTGGTGCGCAGCGGCGCCAACGCCTACTGGGAAGACGACCCGGACTTCGACATCGCCAACCACCTGCACCTGGTGGCCTTGCCGGGCGCGGCCGGCAAGGCCGAGCTCGAGGATTTCGTCAACGAGCACATCTCCGCCCCGCTCGATTTCGGCAAGCCGCTGTGGCAGTTCCACCTGGTGGAGAACTACCAGGGCGGCGCCGCGCTGGTGGCGCGCATCCACCACTGCATCGCCGACGGCATCGCCCTGATCCAGGTGCTGCTCGGGATGACCGACCGCGAAGCCGAGGGCGACAGCGCGCCGGCGCCCCGGAAATCGCGCTTCGTCGCCGGCGAGCGCGAGCCGGACGACCCGTTCATGCGGCTCTACCGGCCGGTGGCCAAGATGTACGCCGGGGTGCTCAAGAGCTACGCCAAGGTGCTGGGCACCAGCTACGGCCTGATGATGAATCCGGGCAAGATCGCCGAGTACACCCAGACCGGCCTCGGCATCACCCAGGGCCTGGCCAAGCTGGCGGCCATGCCGGCCGATCCGCGCACCAAGTTCAAGGGCAAGCTCTCGACCGCCAAGCGCATCGCCTGGTCCGATTCGCTGCCGCTGATGGAGGTGAAGCACGTCGGCAAGGCGCTCGGCTGCTCGCTCAACGACGTGCTGCTGTCCTGCGTGGCGGGCGCGCTGCGCGCCTATCTGGTGGAACGCGGCCAGAAGGTCGACGGCCTCGACATCCGCGCCTCGGTGCCGGTCAACCTGCGGCCGGAGAGCAAGCTCGACCGGCTCGGCAACTATTTCGGCCTGGTCTTCCTGCCGCTGCCGATCGGCGTGGCCAACCCGATCGAGCGCGTCTACGAGGTCAAGCGCCGGATGGAGGAGATCAAGGGCGGCTACGACGCGATCATCACGCTGGGCCTCCTGAGCGTGGTCGGCGCGCTGCCCAACGCGGTCGAGCAGCCGGCGATCGAGTACTTCAGCACCAAGTCGACCGCGGTGATGACCAACGTCCCCGGCCCGCGCGAGCCGATCTACCTGGCCGGCACCCAGGTGCACGACCTGCAGTTCTGGGTGCCGCAGTCGGGCGAGATCGGCATGGGCGTGTCGATCCTGTCGTACAACAACCGCGTCAATTTCGGCGTGATGACCGACAAGAAGCTGGTGCCCGAGCCGGCCCGCATCATCGAGCGCTTCGGCCGCGAATTCGAGACCCTGGTGCTGGCCACGCTGCTCAGCGTGACCGACAGCCCGCCCGATCCGGAACTGGCCGAGCTGCACCTGGGCCTGCTGCGCATGCAGAGCGAGGCGGGCAGGGCGGCCTGAGGCGAGTGCGGACTGTTTTCCCCGGTAGGCGGGGGTTTCGGTAGGCCGGAATTCATTCCGGCGGCGATGCCATCGAGGGCGCTGCCGGCATGAATCCCGACCTGCATTCCATCGACGCTCCACCGGTTCCAGTTCCTGTTTCCGCGCCGGGTCGGATCCCCGGTCCGGGACCGGCCGGATCATGTAGTTCGACTCCAGCCCGGTACGGTTGCCTCCAAGCGCGCTGCGACCGTCCCTTGCCGCCGGCCGCGCCGTGCGGCAGGGTGCCGGGACGCCGCCGGCCCGGTCGCGGCACGACGCTCGCAACCGGCCCGGCGCATTCCCATTCCCCCCACTACGGAACGCCCATGTTCTCCGAACGTATCGACCGTCTGCAGGGTTCCCTGGTGCGCGAGATCCTCGCCGTCGCCAGCCAGCCCGACATGATCTCCTTCGCCGGCGGCCTGCCGGCGCCCGAAGCGATGCCCAAGCTCGACTTCGACGGCCTGCCCGCCAACCTGAGCCAGTACGGCCCGAGCGAGGGCGAGAAGTGGCTGCGCGAGGCGGTGGCGGCCGAGATGAGCCGCAACGGCGTGCCGGTCACCGCCGACAACATCCTGATCCTGACCGGCTCGCAGCAGGGCCTGGACCTGTCGGCCAAGCTGTTCGTCGACCACGGCACGCCGGTGCTGGTCGAGGCGCCGACCTTCCTCGCCGCGGTGCAGTGCTTCGGCCTCTACGGCGCGCGCTTCGTCGAAGTCGGCCTGACCCCGCACGGCCCCGATCTGGACGAGCTCGAGCGCAAGATCGTCGGCGAGAAGCCGCGCTTCGCCTACCTGATCCCCACCTTCCAGAATCCGTCGGGCGTCTGCTACGACGAGGCCACGCGCCGCCGCGTGGCCGAGCTGTTCGACCAGCACAACGTGGTGCTGCTCGAGGACGAGCCCTACCGCGAGCTGGTCTACGACGACTGCGACCGCGCGCCGATCTGCGCCCGGCTCGAAAAGGCGCCGTGGGTGCACTTCGGCACCTTCTCCAAGACCGCCATCCCCGGCCTGCGCGTGGCCTACCTGGCCTGCGACGAGCGCCTGATGCCGCACTTCTACAAGCTCAAGCAGGCGGCCGACCTGCACACCAACCGCCAGGGCCAGTGGGCGATGCACAAGCTCCTGACCTCGGCCGAGTACCCGGCGCACATCGCCCGGCTGCGCGAGTTCTACCACCAGAAGCGCGACATCATGGCCGCCGCGCTCGACCGCCACTTCCACGACCTGGCCGACTGGACCATCCCGCCGGGCGGCCTGTTCTTCTGGCTGAAGCTGCGCGCCGACATCGACAGCTATGGCCTGCTGCAGCCCGCGCTCGACCGCAAGGTCGCCTTCATGCCGGGCAAGCCCTTCTACGCCAACCCGCGCGTGTCGAACGAGCTGCGGCTGAATTTCAGCCACGCCTCGCCCGACAAGATCGAGGAGGGCGTGAAGACGCTGGCCGAGGTGATCCGCGCCCACCTGTAAGGCCCGGCCATGCGCGCGCCGCGCTCCCTGTCGTGCCGGCTGGCCGCTGCGGCGGCTGCCGCCTTCGTGGCGGCCGGCGCGGCCGCGCTCGCCGACGACAACCCGTTCGACGATCCGTTCGAGCAGGCGGTCCGCGGCGACGCGGCCTGTCCGGCGCCGAAGCGGCCGGTGCTGGACGAGGCCGACCTGCGGCGCGAGGCGCACCAGCGCCACGAGCGCGGGGTGAGCTGCTGGCTGGCCCGCCAGTGCGAGGAGGGTGGCCCCTACAAGCACGACCACGCGACCAACGCGGCGGTGGTGGCCGCCATCCGCGCCGATGCGCGCTTCGCCCGCAGCAGCATCTGGGTCGAGACGCTGCGAGGCTACGTCACGCTGCACGGCTGCCTGCGCAGCCGGCGCGAGCAGCGCGCGCTCGAGGCGGTGATCAAGCCGCTGCCGCGCGTGGTGCAGGTGTGGAACCACACGCGGGTCGGCCGGCACACGCATTGAACCCCCTGTGTAGTTCGGGATTAAATAATATATTGTTAACGATAACCCTTCACGTGGTACGCCTTTCCATTTAGGATTCGAAAACGACGACTATATATTCTTTCGTTTTCCCATGCCCAATCGCTTGCTTCGCGTGTCGATCGCCTGGCTCTTCATGCTGGGGCCCTGGCTCCACGCCGTATCCGCCGATGGCCTGACCTTCTCCAACACCCCGCTGTTCACCGACAGCAAGGTTCCCGCCAACCTGGTGCTGGCGCTGTCGGTCGAATGGCCGACCACCATGCTGGCCTACCGGGCCGGCGGCAACTGGAACGACGGCGGCGGCACCGCCTACAAGTCGCGCCAGACCGGCTATTTCGATCCTGCCAAGTGCTACAGCTACGACACTGCTCGCGACGAGTTCGTCCCGGCGGCGCTGGCGACGGTGTCGGGTAGCCAGTTCTACGAATGCGGCGGCAGCTACTACAGCGGCAACTTCATGAACTGGCTGACCATGTCGGGCATCGACCTGTTCCGCCAGGCGCTGACCGGCGGCAACCGCACCGACGAATACGCCGCGACCAGCAACGGCACCACCTCGACCACGCCGCTGGCCGGCTCGGACACCCGCACCGCGCTGCTGCGTTCCTACCTCGACCCGGCCAATGCCGGCGGCAACGGCGGCCGCGGCGTGCAGAAGATCCTCGATGCGGACAAGTGGCTGCCGTCCTCGCTGCTGAAGTCGGGCCAGACCCATCTCTACGTCGAGACGCGCGAGACTACCGCCTATTTCGGTGACGCAGCGGTGACGACCGAGGTCGCGGCCGGCGGCTCGACCTATTACTACTGTCTGGCCGGCAGTGCGTCCAAAGACGCCGGCAGCGGCAAGTACACCTGCACGGTGTCGGCCGCCTACACCGGGCCTTCGGGGCATACAACCTCGCGCCGCTGAACCAGGAGGCCTACTACCTCTCGGTGCCGAGCAGCGGCAAGAGCAGCGTGACGGTAGTGGGCGGCAGCAAGGTCTACGGCCGGCGGGTGCAGGTCCGCGTCTGCGACCGCAACACCACCACCAGCCTGCCCAACGAGGCCAACTGCCAGAGCTACAAGGTCGGGACGGTGACCGCCTACAAGCCGGTCGGCGAGATCCAGAACAACTACGAGCTGCTGCGCATGGGCCTGTTCAGCTACCGCCGCGACGGCTACGCCTACGGCGGGGTGATGCGCAGCCCGGTGAAGGACATGGGCCTGCGCTACTTCTCGCCGGCGCAGAACGCCTACCTCGACAACGCCGGCGCCGAATGGGATGCCTACGGCCGCTTCAGGTACAACCCCGACCCGGCGCTGACCGCATCCACCGCCAGCGCCTACACCGACGGCGCGCTCAACAGCGGCATCATCAACCACATCAACCGCTTCGGCGCGACCGGCAACTACAAGAGCTACGACCCCATGGGCACCATGGTGGCCGAGATCGCCCGCTATTTCCGCGGCGAGAAGACGCCCGATCCGGACTACGTCGGCAGCACCACCGCCACCCAGGCCGACGGCTTCCCGGTCATCAAGGACTGGAGCGTCGCCGCGCCGGCCGACTATTCCAGCACCGCCGACGCGCAGCAGGGGCCGATCCGCTACCCGGCCTGCCAGCGCAACTTCCTGCTCTCGTTCGGCGACGACAACACCTGGGGCAGTGCCAGCAGCGCGACCGACTGGACCGGCTCGAACTACCCGCTGACCTCGCTGCCGAAATCGGCGACCGAAAGCCGCACGCTCGAGCAGTGGACCGCCGACGTGCTCGCCATGGAGAAGAGCGCCGCCTCGAATCCCGACGCCAAGACGCCGGAATACGCGCGCTACGACGTGATGGGCATGCTCGGCGTGAGCTACTGGCTCAACCAGTACGGGCTCAAGAGCGACGGCAAGACGCCGTTCCGGGTCAAGACCTACGTGGTCGACGTGAACGAATCGACCGGCAACAACCTGAACGTGCGGCGGCTTTGGACCGCGGCCAAGTACGGCGGCTTCGACGATTCGGAGACCACCGCCAAGACCGGCGACTACGCCTGGCTGTCGACCGGCGACCACAATCCGAACACCTGCGCCGACGGCAGCGCCTGCACCACCGAGTGGTACGACCCGAACAAGGGGACCTACCAGTCGCAGAAGCTGGCCAGCACCTACACCCTGGTCTCCAGCCCGGCGCTGATGGCCAGCGGCATCCGCGCGATGTTCCGCCAGATCGCCGGCGAGTCGTCGGCGGTCGGCACCGTCGCGGCCAGCTCGGGCAGCAGCCTGAGCACCGATACGGCGATCTACCGCGCCGGCTACAAGCCCGGCACCTGGGTCGGCACGCTCGAGCAGTTGGCGGTCGACCCGGCCAGCGGCCAGTACACCCAGACCAACTGGGAAGCCGGCGCGCTGCTGACGGCGCGCACCACCGAGCGCGTGATGCTGACCTACGACAGCGCGATCGGGCAGGGCATCCCGTTCGCCTGGAATTCGCTGACCGCGGCGCAGAAGACCGTGCTGAAGCAGAACCCGCAGACCGACGAGGTCGAGAGCGACGCCGACGGCCAACTGCGGCTCGCCTACCTGCGCGGCAGCCAGACCGGCGGCAAGCGCAGCTACGAGATGAGCCAGGGCGGCCGCTTCCGCGACCGCGATTCGCTGCTCGGCGACATCGTCGACTCGAGCCCGGTGATGGTGAGCCTGGCCGGCAGCCAGGGCGTCGCGGTCGGCAGCAACGACGGCATGCTGCACCTGTTCGACACCAGCGGGCAGGAGAAGCTGGCCTACCTGCCCAACCTGAGCTTCGGCAAGCTCAACCAGCTGACCGCGCCGGGCTACAGCCACAGCTATTTCGTCGACGGCGGGCTGGCCAGCTACAGCGCGGGCAGCAGCAGCTACCTGGCCGGCGGGCTGGGCTACGGCGCGCGCGGGGTGTTCGTGCTCGATCTGTCGAACAGCGCCAATTTCGCCGAGACCTCGGCCAATCCGCTGGCCCTGCTCGAGTACGGCGCCGCCGACGACGTCAATGTCGGCCATGTCTTCGGCGCGCCGCAATACGCCACGCTGCAGGACGGCAACCTCGCCATCGTGTTCGGCAACGGCCACAACGCGGCCGACTACAAGGGCCGGCTCTACATCCTTTACCTGACGCGTTCGGCCGGCAAATGGTCGGGCAGCAAGAAGGTGATCGAGACCAACGCCGGCAGCGCCGCGGCGCCGGCGGGCCTGGCCCAGCCGGTGATCGTCCGCGATGCCGCCGGCCGCGCCAAGTACGCCTACGCCGGCGACATGCAGGGCAATCTGTGGAAGTTCGACCTGTCGACAGCCAGCGCCGCCGACTGGAAGGTCGCCTTCGGCGGCAACCCGCTCTACGTCGCCAAGGACGCCGCGGGCACGCGCCAGCCGATCACCGCCCAGCCGCAGGTGGTCACCAAGGGCACCGACAGCCCCGACATCTGGATCGCCTTCCAGACCGGCAAGTACCTGGAGAAGGCCGACACGCTGGCGACCGCCTCGCAGGTCCAGACCGCCTACGTGATCAAGGAGCAGGCCACGGCGATCACCAGCTCGCGCACGCAGCTGACCGCCCAGGGCGTGGCGGCCGAATCGGCCGACGGCTACGACCGCACCACCAGCACGGCGCCGGACAGCCAGCGCAACGACCTGGTCGGCTGGTACTTCGACTTTCCCGACCGCGGCGAGCGCGGCGTGTCGGCGCCGTCGATCCTGCTGACGCGCAAGGAACCCTATGTGCTGTTCCCGTCGATGGTGCCGGCCGACACCACCGTGGACGCCTGCGCACCCGGCGTCGAAGGGCGGCTGACGGTATTCAACCTGTTGACCGGGCAGGCGCCGGCCAAGGCCGTCTTCGACATCAACGGCGACAACAAGGTCGACAGCAGCGACAAGCTCAGCAACCGGCAGACCGTGAGCAGCGTCGGGGTGGTGAAGCTCAGCGACGCGGCCAGCGGGGGCGGCGGCAGCAGCGGCGATTGCCGCAAGGGCTATGCCGTCAACGCCATCAAGGGCTGCACCACCGAGAGCACGGGCGACTGCACCTGGCTAGTCGATCCGGTCAGCGGCAAGCAGATCTGCCTGCACTTCGGGAGCGTGGTCGCACCGGTGGCCTGGCGCGAGATCCTGCAATGAAGCCGGCCATCGTGACCCTGCGCGCCGGCCAGGCCGGCTTCTCGCT
This sequence comes from Chitinimonas koreensis, assembly GCF_014353015.1. NCBI lineage: Bacteria > Pseudomonadati > Pseudomonadota > Betaproteobacteria > Neisseriales > Chitinibacteraceae > Chitinimonas > Chitinimonas koreensis. Next base: position 3,830,393 of record NZ_CP060704.1, on the reverse strand, counting down.
GATCGAGGCCATGACGGTGATCGGCATCCTGGCGGTGATCTACGCGATCGCCGCGCCCGCGATGACGGCTTACGTCAGCAATGCGCAGGTGGCAGGGCTGAGCGCCGAGATCGTCACCGCGATGCGGGTGGCGCGGGCCGAGGCGATCCGCTCGGGCCGGGACGTCACCTTCTGCGCGGCCGACGCGGCCAGCGGCACCAATGCCGGCAAGTGCAGCGGCGCCTCGGGCTGGGCCTGGAAGAACGGCTGGCTGGTGGTCGACAACGGCGGCACGGTGCTGAAGAAATCGGGCCCGCTGGACGGCTACACCTTCAGCGATCCGACCTCCGGCGCGTCCTACCGCGCGCTGTTCAAGGGCGCGGTCGGCACCGCCAGCGGCACCGTGCCGGCGCTCACCGTCTGCCGCAAGGGCGCGGCGCGGACCATCAGCCTGACCCGCAGCGGCCTGCCAGCGCCGCGAGCGCGACGCCGAGCTGCTGAGCGATCCCGATGAAGAACGATTCCATGAACAATCAGCAAGGCAGCCTGCTGCTCGAATCGATGGTCGCGCTGGCGGTCTTCAGCATCGGCCTGCTGGGCCTGGCCTCGATCCAGACCCGGGTATTGGCCGCCGGCTCCAGTGCCTACTACCGCAGCATCGCGGCCGACATCGCGGCCGACCTGGCCGACCGCATCGACGCCAACCGCTCGCCTTTCGCGGTGCCGGCCGGTTCGGACACCACCGGCGTGCCTGCCGTCGCACACTACGACGACACCGCCTTGCCCTGCACCGGCGGCAGCTGCGCCACCGCCAGCGCCGAGGCCGGCTATGCCACGGCCGCGGTGGCCAAGGCCGACAAGGAGGAGTTCCTCAAGTCGATCAAGCAGCTGCCCAACGCCAGCAGCACGGTCGCGCGCGCCAACGGGCGCTACACCGTGTCGATCAGCTGGACCGACAACACGCGCTGGAAGAGCGGCGACAGCGGCGCCAGCCAGGCCACCTTCTCCGTCGAGTTCCCCGCGCCATGACCCATCTCATCCAGAAATCGCGCCAGCGCGGCTTCACCCTGTCCGAGATGCTGGTCGGCATGGTGGTCGGCCTGATCGTGCTGGGCATCGTGTCGCTGGTCTTCCTCAAGACCCAGGGCGCCTTCTCGCTGCAGACGCGGCAGGCCGAACTGGCCGAGGAAGGCCGTTTCGGCGTGGACTTCCTCAAGCGCATCGTCGGCCAGGCCGGCTACCTCGGCACCGACACCAGCAAGAGCAAGCTGCTGCCGACCGCGCTGAACGCCAGCCCGATCCAGTACGCCGCCGGCAGCAAGACCCTGACCCTGACCTTCCAGGCCGACGCCGCGATGCGCGACTGCGCCGACGGCACGCTCGCCGCCGCATCGCCGCCGGCCAACCAGACCATCGCGCTGGCCTACGACAGCGGCAACGGCAAGATCACCTGCAAATACAGCGGCGACGCCGCGGCGAAGGACCTGATCGGCGGCACCGGCTCGCCGGTGAACGTGCTGGGGCTGCAATGGAAGCTCGGCGTCGACGACACGGCCAGCACCGGCGAAGTGTTCTGCAACTACGGCTCGACCAAGGGCGATTGCGTGGCCGACCACTACTACGCGCCCGACGCCAGCCAGATGGCCGGCACCGACATGTGGAAGAAGGTGGTGTCGGTACGCGCCTGCTTCATGCTGGAAAGCCGCCGCGACGTGTTCCAGGGCGCGCAGCGCTACACCGTGGTCGACTGCGACGGCGCGGTCGCCACCGTCAGCAGCGCCAAGCTGCGGCGCGCCTTCACCACCACCATCAGCCTGCGCAACAAACCCTATGGGGGGCGACATGAGGCATCGGACCGCATCGCGCGGCGGCCAGGCCGGCTTCGTGCTGATCGTCACGCTGATCTTCCTGATCGCGCTGACGCTGTACGTGCTGTTCGCCGCCCGCATCGCCACGCTGAGCGAGCGCATCGCCGGCGCCAACCACGAGCGCACGCTGTCGTTCTACGCCGCCGAGCTCGCCCTGCGGCGCGCCGAGAAGCTGCTGTCGGCCAAGGGCGACGAGCTGGGCCTGGCGGCGCTGAGCGGGGTGCCGGCCAACTGGAGCGAGGCGATCGGCCAGAGCGCCAAGCTGTCCTGCACGCTGGCGGCCACGCCGGCGAGCGAGAACTGCAAGCTCGCCAGCGGCGAGACCAATGCGCCGACCGTGAGCGGCAGCCGCACCCAGCCGAGCTTCGTGATCGGCAAGCTGCCGAGCGGCAGCGCGGACAGCGAGGACTACTACGTGGTCACCGCGATCGGCTACGGCAAGAGCGGCGACAGCGTCACGGTGCTGCAGGAATACGTCAGGGTCTATTGATCCTTCGGAGTCCATTGATTGATCCGATAGGCTGGCCGCGCCGCGGCCCCATGCGGAATGGAGCGGGAACGATGAAACGGATGGCGCGCGGCTTCACCCTGATCGAGCTGATGATCGTCGTGGCGATCATCGGCATCCTGCTGGCGATCGGGGTGCCCAACTACCTGGCCTACCTGACCAAGTCGCGCCGCAGCGACGCCCAGGCGGCGCTGATGGCCGCGAGCCAGCTGTGCGAGCGCTATTACACGCTGAACCGCAGCTATGTCGGCTGTATCGCGCCGACCGATTCGGTATTCGCTTCGGTGACCGCCAACTACACGGTCACCCTCAACGATAGCGCCACGCCGGTGAATATCGAGCTGACGCCGATCGCCACCGGCAAGCAGAAAAACGACGGCAAGCTGCAGATCGGCATGACCGGCGAGCGCAAATGGGATCGCAACAACAACGGCAGTTACGCGGCGATCGGCGAGACCTGGTAGCGCATTGGATTGCGCGATGTCGGCGGCGGCCGGCATGAAATATGTTTCCGAATTGTTTCGAATCGCGATTCGGCCGGCCGTGTCGATACATCGCACGGGCAAGGCGGCCGACCCCGATTGAATCGCACGCTTGTCCGACAACGGTGCTTTCGCGCCGAATCGGCCGGCCGTTCGGCATGGCCGATTTTCCCATTCGTGTTACCTCTTTTTACCTTTGTCCGTTTTTTTTCCTTACTGATTATTTGACAGATCGCCGTCGATATTCTTTAAAAACAAGGCGGCGCTTGCGCCGTCTTCAGGGATTGTTTTCCCGGCGTAATCGACACCGGCAATCGGGCGATGGCGCGGGAAAAGCGGGATGACTAAAAAGCGCTGCGCGGGATGCGGGTCCACGCGGGCGAGGAGGAAAGCATGGATGGCTTGTCACGTCTGAACCTGGCCGGCTCGTCGCCGGTATTCCAGCAGGTGCTGCACAGCCTGCATCGCCTGGCCGAGGTCGACGCCACGGTGCTGATCGGCGGCGAGACCGGCACCGGCAAGGAGCTGGCCGCGCGGGCGCTGCACTACCTCGGGCCGCGCAGCGACCGGCCCTTCATCCCGGTCAATTGCGGCGCGCTGTCCGACACGCTGCTCGAGAGCGAGCTGTTCGGCCACGAGCGCGGCGCCTTCACCGATGCGCGGCGCAGCAGCAGCGGCCTGGTCGGCGAGGCGCAGGGCGGCACGCTGTTCCTCGACGAGATCGACACCCTGAGCCCGCGCGCCCAGGGCGCCTTGCTGCGCTTCCTGCAGGACAAGACCTATCGCCGCGTCGGCGGCAGCGGCCAGGCGCGCGCCGACGTGCGGGTGGTGGTGGCCAGCAATGCCGATCTCGCCGCGATGGCCGAGGCGCGCCAGTTCCGCACCGACCTGCTGTACCGCCTCAACGTGCTGAGCGTGGTGATGCCGCCCCTGCGCGAGCGCGCCGGCGACGCGGTCGAGCTGGCGCGGCTGTTCGTCGCCCGGCTGTGCAGCCAGTACCGCCGGCCGCTGCGCGCGCTGCACGAGGATGCGGTGGCCTTCATCGCCAGCTATCGCTGGCCCGGCAACGTGCGCGAGCTGGAGAACGTGATCCACCGCGACTTCCTGCTGAGCGAGGGCGAGCTGCTGTACTGCGCCGAGGCGCGCCAGCGGCTGGGCAAGGAGGCGGCCGGGACGGAGGCGCGGCACTGCTTCAAGGACGCCAAGGCGCGCGCGATCGCCGAGTTCGAGCGGCGCTTCGTCGGCGAGCTGCTGGCGCGCGCCGGCGGCAACATCAGCCAGGCGGCGCGGCTGGCTGGCAAGGATCGGAGCGCATTCGGTAAACTGGTCCGAAAATACGGCATGGCGGCCGAATCGCTCGGCGACCTGACGCCGGGTTGAAGCCGGCCGCCGCGCGATTCCTTTCGACGATCGATTTCCATTCCATTTGACCTACATCGATTGCATTCCTCCGGGCTGCTCCCTGGCCGGCCCGCCGGCTTGCCGGCGTTGCGCCGGGTTTCCGCTGCCGGCCGGCCGTTCGGCCCGCGTGCCGGCGAGATGCTGCGCGACGGCGCTTACGCTCGACCGAGGCCAGCCATGACCGACGCCGAACCCGATCTCGATGCCGTCGAAGCGGTGGCCGCGGCCATCCTGCGCTACCTGACGATCCGCCCACAGGCGGCCGACACGCTCGAAGGCATCCACCGCTGGTGGATCGACTGGGCCGCGGGCGAGGAAAGCCCCGAGCTGACCGAGCGCGCGCTGGATGCGCTGGTCGGGCGCGGCCAGCTCGAGTGCGTCGAGATCGCCGGGCGGCGGATCTGGCGGGCGGCCAGGCCGGCCTGATCGCTGCTTTCTCCTTTCTCCCTGGACGGGCCGCATCGCGGCCCGTTTCGTTTGGGATGCCCCCTTGCTGTCGATCGCGCACCGTCCCTTTCCCCTGCACGGGAGGCTTTGCCGCATCGCGCGCCTCCCCGGTTTCCCGTCCATTTCGCGCTGGTCCGTTCGGCATCCTCGCGCACCCGGTGCGATGCATCCCTGCCGCACGCCCGGGTGGGTCGTTTTCGACCCAGGCTGCGGCAAATCCGTCCTACCGCTACGGAGCGCGTCCCGCCTTGCGAATACCCCGCGCCGCTCGCGGCGGGTGGGTCGAAAACCACCCGCCCGCCGATCCGTCCGTATCGTCGGGTTCAATGAAATCAATGCTTTGTAATTTTTTCACGACCTGGCACGGGACTTGTATCAAGGAGCCCCGTCGCAAGCCTGTTCCCGTACCCACGGCCAGCCGCTTGCACAGCGTGGTTCGGCCGCCCAGTGCGGTGCGGTCCAGCTTTTCCAGAACGGCGCGCCTGTCCGCATGGGCCGCGTCGCGGTCGATGTGGTGTTTTCAGGAAACGGGAGCAGAGAAACCATGTTGGGAAGCATCCAGGACAAGTTGATGCGGGTTCGTCCACCGCGTGTGCGCATTACCTACGACGTCGAAACCGGCGGCGCTTTGGAGAAGAAGGAATTGCCCTTCATCGTCGGCATCCTGGCCGAACTGAACGGCGACTTCCTGGCCGAACCGCTGCCGCCGCTCAAGGAGCGCAAGCTCGTCGAGATCGACCGCGACAACTTCAACAAGGTGCTCGAGGGCATCGCGCCGCAGGTCAAGGTCGGCACCCTGCCCAACGTGCTGCCGGGCGGCAGCGGCAACCTGGCCGGCGTGCTGGCGTTCCACAAGATGGACGACTTCAGCCCGGTGGCGGTGATCCAGCAGGTCGCGCCGATGAAGGCGCTGTACGACGGCCGCGCCCGCATCCGTTTCCTGCAGTCCAAGGCCGAGATCGCCGGCCCGCTGGCGGCCTACCTCGACCTGGTCACCGACATGGGCAGCGACGGCACCGCCGCGCGTACCGAGCTGGTCGGTCTGTTCGATGCGACGGCCGAGCCCAAGAGCTGGGGCAAGGTGACGCCGGCCGGCAAGGTCGCCGACCTGGTCGGCCCGGCCGGCCTGGTGCTCGACGCCGAGTCGACCGAGACGCTGATGGAGCTGCTCGGCCAGTTCGCCGTCGACGTCGCCGCCCCGCTGCAGACCGCCCACCAGAAGGGCGCCGCCGCGCTGATCGACGACCGCGTCGCCGAAGTCGACCGCGCGCTCGGCCTGCAGCTCGACGTGATCATGCATTCGGCCGCCTTCCAGCGCCTCGAGGCCACCTGGCGCGGCCTGCATTACCTGGTCTCGCGCACCGAGACCAGCACGATGCTCAAGCTGCGCGTGCTCAACGCCTCGAAGAAGGATCTCCTGGACGACCTGACCAAGGCGGTCGAGTTCGACCAGAGCGGCCTGTTCAAGATGATCTACGAGGCCGAGTACGGCACCTACGGCGGCCAGCCGTTCAGCATGCTGGTCGGCGACTACGAGTTCGGCCGCCATCCGGACGACATGACGCTGCTGTCGAAGATCGCCGAAGTGGCCGCCGCCGGCCACGCGCCCTTCATCGCCTCGGCCTACGCCAAGCTGTTCGACCTCGAGAGCTTCGAGAGCCTGGCCAAGCCGCGCGACCTGCAGAAGATCTTCGAAAGCATCGAGCTGACCAACTGGCGCGCCTTCCGCCAGAGCGAGGACTCGCGCTACGTCACGCTGGCGCTGCCGCGCGTGCTGATCCGGCTGCCCTACGGTCCGGACACGCTGCCGTGCGAGGGCGTCAACTACAAGGAAGACGTCAGCGCCGCACAGCCGCCCGGCAGCCCGCCGCGCCCGGTCGACGAGGACGGCGTGATCGTGCCGGCCGCGGCCAACTTCCTGTGGGGCAATGCCGCCTTCATCCTGGCCGAGCGCATCACCAACGCCTTCTCGCTGTACGGCTGGACCGCGGCGATCCGCGGCGTCGAGGGCGGCGGCCTGGTCGAGGGCCTGCCGGTCTACACCTACAAGAGCGACGACGGCGACGTGCAGATGATCTGCCCGACCCAGGTGTCGATCACCGACCGGCGCGAGAAGGAGCTCAACGATCTGGGCTTCATGGCGATCTGCCACTGCAAGGGCACCAGCAAGGCGGCCTTCTTCGGCGGCCAGAGCGCCAACCAGCCGAAGAAGTACCTGACCGACCTGGCCAACGCCAACGCCCAGATCTCGGCCATGCTGCCCTACATCCTGTCGGCCTCGCGCTTCGCCCATTACATCAAGGTGATCATGCGCGAGAAGGTCGGCTCCTTCCTCACCCGCGGCAACGTCGAGGCCTTCCTCAACACCTGGATCGCGCAGTACGTGCTGCTCGACGAGAACGCGGCCCAGGAAGTGAAGGCGGCCTATCCGCTCAGCGCGGCCAAGATCAGCGTCACCGAGGTGCCCGGCAAGCCCGGCAGCTACAAGGCCACCCTGTTCCTGCGCCCGCACTTCCAGCTCGAGGAACTCACCACCTCGATCCGGCTGGTCGCCGAGCTGCCGGCCTGATCCCGGCCATCCCCATCTACGAATCTAGGAAAAGGGCAGAACCATGGACTTGATCCTGTTACAACCCGGGGACGCGACGCTGTTCACCGGGCCCGGCGGCGGCGGCGCGAACGGCTGGGCGACCGGCGGCAGCCTGGTCAACACCACCGACTGGGGCTCGGGCGGCGACCCGACGGTGCAGAACTTCGACGGCACCCCGGCCATTCCCTTCAGCGGCAACGCCTTCATCGAGCTGGTCTCGATCCACCAGGGCATCAAGCAGCAGATGACCACCGACGTGTCGAACTCGGCGCGCACCTCGGGCCGGCCGATCATCACCGAGTTCACCTGCGTGAAGTACGTCGACAAGCTGTCGGTGAAGTTCTTCGACCTGTGCCTGCGCGCCAAGCCGCTCGGCGCCGGCAAGACCCAGCCGACCATGATCTACATCATGCGCAACTCGGGCGACAAGACCGCGAACATCCTGACCATGGCCCTGCGCGACGCCATGATCAGCGAGATCCAGTTCCAGTCGAACCCCGACGACATGCCGACCGAGCAGTTCAAGCTCAACTTCACCGAGATCCTGTGGAAGTACACGGTGCAGCTGGCCGATACCAAGACGGCCGGCGTGGTGCCGGCCGGCTGGAGTATCGCGCGCAACCGTCCGATCGGCGATTTCACCGACTGATCGACGGCGCTCGGCGGGTCGGGTATCGGCGTAGGTCGGGTATCACCGTAGGTCGGGCTTCATGCCCGACAGCGCCGGCGATCGAGCTCGCTGTCGGGCATGAAGCCCGACCTGCGTTCGATGGCCGACCGGCCGCCGAATCCGGCCTGCCGCCGCAGCAGGGGAAAGCACGCCATGGAATTCCTGTTCGAACGCCTGTCGCCGCCGCGGGCCCGCTCGCGCGAGGCGATGCTGCCGCAGGCGGTGCTGGACCAGCTCGAGTGGCTGGTCGGCAGCCGCGAGTGGCTGGCCGAGCAGGGCGGTACCGCGCTGATCGACATCGCGATGCCCGAGACGCCGGCGCTGGCGGCCGGCGGCGCGCCGATCGCCCGCTACGCCGAGCGGCTCAAGCGGCTGATCGAGCGCTACGAGCCGCGCCTCAAGGGCATCGAGATCAGCCTCGAGGAAACCGGCCGCACGCTGTCGCCCTACCGGGTGGTGGTGTCCGGCGTGCTGGACCAGGGCGGACCGGATGGGGTGGTGCGGTTCGAGACGCAGGTGGATGCGGAACGGCGGTGAAACGTGTGGCCTGTGAAACGTGAAAAGTGAAAGGTGAAACGTGGAGCAGGCTGGCGCCGGGCTGATCGGTGCGGCTGCGACGCGTGGGGTCGACGGTTTTCGGTTGGCGGATCGGCGCAGCTTGGGAGGAGGGCTGAGGTAAGGGCTTTATCACGTTTCACCGCGCCGCGCAGCGGCGCATCACGTTTCACCTTTCACGGGGTCAACATGCAGACGGCAAGCGAGTTCCGCGATTACTTCGAGGCGGAACTGGCGCAGTTGCGCGAACAGGCGGTGGAATTCGGCCGGGATTATCCGGCCGCCGCGCAGGCGCTGGCCTTGGGCCAGGGCCGTTCGGGCGATCCGCAGGTCGAGCTGATGATGCAGTCGTTCGCCTTCCTGACCGGCCGCCTGCGCCACCAGCTCGACCGCGACGCGGCGCTGCTGCCCAACGCGCTGATGGCCCAGCTCTATCCCCACCTCGAGGCGCCGATCCCCAGCCTCACGGTGGCCGAACTCACGCTGCGCCCGGACGGCGCCAACTTCGCCACCGGCGCCTGGCTCGAACGCGGCCGCGAATTCCACGCGGTGGCGCAGGACGACGACGGCCGCGACGTGCGCTGCCGCCTGCGCACCTGCTTCGAGACGCCGCTGGTGCCGCTGCGGGTGGTCGAGCTCGGCCTGGTCTCCACCACCGCCTACGACCTCGACGACGACCCGGCCGTGCATTCGGTGCTCAAGCTGCGGCTGCGCGGCATCGGCACCGAACCGCTGTCGGCGCTGTCGATGCCGGTGGTGCGCTTCTACCTCGACATCGAGAACACCCAGGTCTGGCGGCTGTACGAGCTCTTGGCGCTCAACCTGGCCGGCGTGGCGACGCTGCCGGTCGGCAGCAGCCGGCCGCGCCGGCTCGGCGCCGACGCGCTGCGCTGGCTCGGCTTCGAGGAACACGAGGCGGCGCTGGAGACCGACCTGGTCACCCATCCGGGCTACCGGCTGGTGCAGGAGTACTTCGCCTTCCCCGAGAAATTCCTGTTCTTCGAGCTGTCCGGGCTCGATTTCAGCGACCTCGGCGAAGAGGCCGAGCTGCTGTTCCTGTTGACCAGCGCGGTCGACAAGACGCTCGACCCCGGCCCCAACGCCATGCGGCTCAACTGCGTGCCGCTGATCAACCTGTTCCCGCAGCGGATCGAGCCCCTGGCACTCGACCATACCCAGCACGAATACCGGCTCAGCGGCGACCATGCCCATCACAGCCATACCGAGATCTACCGCGTCGATTCGCTCTACGCGGTGCGGCCCGGCGAGCCGGCGCGGCCGGTGGCGCCTTACTTCGCGCTCGACGACTTCGGCCTGATCGAGCGGCAGGACTATTTCTACGTCACCCGCCGGGTCGAGAGCGTGCTGCGCAGCGTGCCCGGCACCGAGACCTACGTCTCCTTCCTCGACCTGGCCTTCGACACGCTGCGGCCGGCCGACGAGACCATCGGCGGCCGCGCGCTGTGCACCAACCGCCGGCTGGCCGAGCAACTGCGCCTGGGCGACAAGCTGCGGCTCGAGGGGCCGGGCCCGGTGCGCGACGCGCGGGTGGCGGCCAAGCCGACGCCGCACCAGTCGCCGGTGCTGATCGGCGGCCAGCCCTGGGCGCTGATCTCGCAATTGCTGCTCAATCACCTCTCGCTCACCGGCGGCGCCCAGGCGATGAACGCGCTCAAGAGCATGCTGGGCCTGCACCTGGGCCGCGCCAGCATGGTCGGCCCCAAGCAGATCGACAGCCTGAGCGGGCTGGAAGCGCGGCCGGTGGTGAAGGACCTGTACCGCGATGGCCGCTACGTGCCGGTCGAGGGCCTGGCGATCACGCTCAGGATCGACCGCCTGCGCTTCGAGGGCGGCAGCCCGATCCTGTTCGCCGAAGTGCTGCGCCGCTTCTTCGCGCTCTACGCCAGCGTCAACACGCTGATCGAACTGAGCCTCGAAACCCATGACGTCAAAGGAAGGCTGAAGACATGGCCACCCATGGTCGGCGCCCAGATCGTCCTCTGACGCGGCAACTGCGCGAGGAGCCGACGCGCTTCGATTTCTACCAGCTGGTGCGGCTGCTGCTGCGCGAGCGCGGCGGCGACGGCGGCGACCTCGGCCAGGCGCTCGACGCCGCGGTGCGCTTCCGCGCCAACCTCGAGCTGGGCTTCCCCGGCCACGAGGTGCGGGTGCTGCGCGAGCCGGCCGGCGGCGCCGGCCCGGTCGAGGTCGAGACCGGCAACTACGCGCTGGCCGGCTACCTCGGCCCGCTGCCCTCGGTGCTGTTCGAACGCATGCTCGAGCGCATGCGCGACGAGGAGCCGGTGATGGCGCGCTTCCTCGACCTGTTCAACCACCGCATCAACGTGCTGCGCTACCGGCTCAAGGCCGCGCCGCGGCTGGGCCTCAACTCGGCGCCGCCCGAGCGCACCGACATGGCCGACATGCTGGCCGCCAGCATGGGCATGGCGGCGCCCGGCCTCGCTGCGCAGCTGGACCAGCTGGGCCTGCCGCAGCGCGGCTGGCTCAGCCTCGCCGGCCTCCTGGCCAACCCGCGCCACAGCGCGCCGGTGCTGACCCGGGTGCTGGGCCGCTTCGTCGGCGCGCCGGTGCAGCTCGAATCGCTGGTCGGCGCCTGGCGCGAGCGGCCGGCGGTGGACCTGACCACGCTGGCCGGCAAGCCGGCCGGCGCCGCGCCGGCGCACGACGGACCGGTTTCCGCTCCTCCGGCCGGCGGCCTGGGCCGGACCGTGCTGGGCCAGGCCGCGGCCGAACCGGCGCCGCTGCGCCGCGCGCCGCAGCCGCTGGGCCGCTCGGCCCGGCTCGGCGGGCGGGTCTGGATGCAGGCGGCGCGGGTGCGGCTGACCTTCGGCCCGCTCGACTACGCGCGCTATTGCCGCCTGCTGCCCAAGCCGCGCAGCAATGCCTCCGACGCCTATCCGCAGCTGGCCGGCCTGCTGCGCTTCCTGCTGCAGCGCCGCCAGGACGCCTGGGTCCACCTGCGCCTGAAGGCCGGCGAGGCGCCGCCGGCGCTGCTGACCGCGCGCGAGCGCCGCATCGACCGCACGGGCGAAGTGCCCGGCGGCATCTATTACGGCCTGCGGCTGGGCCAGACCGCCTGGCTGGCCGGCGACCGCACGCGCGAGCGCGAAGCCTGCTTCCTGGTCGCCGCCTTCGAGGAGCAGGCCGCATGAACGCGCCTTTCCAAGCCATCGGCGTCGGCCGCGTCGAGACGGTGGAGCGGCCCGAACCGGCGCTGTTCCTGCACCTGGCGATCTTCATCGACAGCCGGACCGTCATCGGCGACGAAACGCTGCGGCTGGTCAGCTTCACCGGCAGCGAAAGCGTGTCCGAGCCGTTCGAATACCAGCTCGAGCTGCACGCCAACGACCAGTGGAAGCGCGATCCGCAGTCGCGCGCGCGGATCGAGACGCTGCGTTTCGACGAGCTGATCGGCAAGCCGGTGACCTTCGCGGTCGACCTGCCGGCGCGGCTGGCCGATCCGGAGACCGAGCTGGCCCAGTCCAACCGCGATTTCCAGGACGCCATCGCCGGCAAGCCGGCGCCGAGCCTGTCGCTGTTCAACGGCATCGTCGCCAGCCTGGCGATGGGTGCGCCGGGCGTCTACCACCTGACGGTGAAGCCGGCGCTGCACCGGCTGACGCTGGCCAACCGCTACCAGATCTACGACGACCGCACGGTGGTGCAGGCGCTGACCGACGTGCTGGCCTACCACCACATCGTGCCCGACATGGCCGCGGCCGACAGCCTGGCCATCAGCCGCCAGCAGGACTGGCTGCAGGCCGGCGAATCGGACTACGACTTCGTCCGCCGGCTGATGGGCAAGGCCCACCTGTACTTCTACTTCCGCCAGAACGCGCGCGGCCACCAGCTGGTGTTCGCCAACCGCGCCGACTATCCCGACCAGGTGATGGGCGGCCGGCCGCTGCGCTACGTGTTCACCGACACGCAGGAGAACGGCCTCGCCAGTTCGACGTGATCAGCGACTACCGCTACCGGCAGAACCTCAACATCGGCGCGGTGCGCGCGGTGTTCACCCGGCAGTACGAGGCCTGGCAGGTCGAGGGCGTGCCGCCGATCCTGCAGTTCGACGCGGCGCCGGTCGACCTGCCGCCGGTCGGCGGCGCCGACAGCGAGCGGGTGTTCCACCAGCACAAGGTCTACCAGTACGGCAGCGACAAGCTCGAGGCCGAGCGCTTCGCCCGCATGACCGGCCAGGCCAGCCGCTCGGCCGCCAGCCAGCTGTCGGGCGAGAGCTTCTGCGCGCTGTTCCGCGCCGGCTACCGCTTCGCCATGAGCGAGGACCAGATGGCCGGCAGCTCGCCGATGCCGGTGCGGCCGACGCTGAACGGCAAGGAATTCGTACTCACCAAGGTCGAGCACGAGGCCAGCCTCGACGGCGGCTACAAGAACAAGTTCGAGGCCAGCGAGACCGACGGCCTCCTGTCGGCCTTCTCGCTGGCCGATACCCAGCAGGGCTCGGTGCTGGCCACCGTGGTCGACTACCCGGACCACCACACGCCGCGCAGCTGGCGCTTCTACGAGAAGAGCGACTTCGCGCCGCAGACCCAGGACTACCTCGACCACGACAGCGGCCAGAGCCAGGTGACCGCCCAGGGCGTCTACGTGCGGCTGGCCACCGATCCGGACGGCACCCGCCGCTGGGTCAAGCTGGCCGCCCACATGCAGACCGCGCCCGAGATCGGCGCCCAGGTCATCGTCAGCCGCGCCAACGACGAATCGGAGCTGCCCGAGCTGCAGCAGATCGTCCAGGCCGGCGGCACCCGCGCGGTGACGCCGCTCGAATCGAATTCGCCGCTGTCGTGGACCGCCAGCACCCACGTCGGCAACAGCTACGGCGCGCGCTACAGCGACGGCGTCAACGTCTCGTTCGGCGCCAAGTCGGACGCCAACCTCAACCGTGCGGTGCTGATCGCCACCAACGCCTACAACACCGCCAAGTTCCGCGACACCGGCTACAGCCAGGGCGCCAACTACGGCTTCTCGACCGCCGAGTCGGCCGCCGCCGGCGCTAGCCAGGACCTGGCCGCGACCTACGGCCCCTACGGCCCGGCCGACGACATCCTCGGCGTCAACGAGTCGTTCGGCTCCTCGTTCAGCCGCAGCATCGGCAAGGTGCAGTCGAGCGTGGCCAACCACCGCATCAGCTATTCGGACAGCCGCTTCGGCAAGTCCGAGAGCGTGCTCTACGTCGAGCAGACCACCACCTCGACCAGCACCCACGTCGGCACGGTGAGCAACACCACCACCATGAAGGCCGACAACCTCAGCACCCAGACCGTCGAAGGGGTGACCACCTCGACCAGCACGCATACCGGCACGGTGACCAACACCACCACGATGAAGGCCGACAACATCAGCACCCAGACCATCGGCGGCGCCACCACCTCGACCAGCACCCACACCGGCGCGGTGACCAACACCACCACGATGGACAGCACCTCGACCACCACCACCACCCACAACGGCACGGTCAACAACACCACCACGGTCAACGCCACCAGCAACAACACCACCACCCACAACGGCAGCGTCAACAACTTCACCACCATCACCGGCACCAGCGTGTCGAAGAACGTGATCGCGGTACAGAGCAACAGCAGCGCCATCGGGGTGAACAACAGCAACGACGCCGTCGGCCTGGCCGCCAATTTCAGCGCCACGGGCCTGAGCAGCGCGATGTCGGCGACCGGGGTGTCGTCGCACATCTCGCTGACCGGGGTCGATTTCAAGATGAACCTGTTCGGCGTGTCGGAGGACATCTCGCTGGGCATCGTGGGCTATCGCTTCGCCAACAAGGCGGCGAACCCGGAGATCAACATGGAAGGCCCGGTGATCCAGTTGCTGGCGGCCCTGAAGATCGTGATCTGAGTGCCGCCATGACGACTCTTGCCTTTGCCCAGGATCGACTCGCAGCACAGGCCCCGGCGAAGCCGGGCGCTTGCCGGCAGCGTGTGCTCGGCCAGCGGCCCTCCCTGGATTCATTCCGCCTCCCCCCGCCCTCGCCGCCCAGGGGTCCCCGCAAAGTCGGAGACTTTGTGGGGTTGGCCAGAGGGGCCTCGCTTCGCTCGATCGCGCCTGGCGATCGGCGGCGTGGATGAATTCGGAGGCCAAGCGCCATGAAGACCGTCAAACCGCTCAGCCTCGGCCTGCTGTTCCGCCCCTACCGGCGCGACGGCCAGGACCGCTTCACCATCGCCGCGCTCGGTTTCTTCCGGCTCGGCGAGACGGCGCCGCGCTTCCTGGCCGAGGCCGAGCAGTGGCTGGCGGTCACCGCCGCGCTGCCCAAGGCCAAGCCGATCGACGAGCTGTATGCCAAGCCGCGCGGCGAGGTGCTGCTGGCCGGCGCGGCGCACGCGCCGGGCGGCGAGCCGGTCCACGAACTGACGGTGCGGCTGGCGATCGGCAAGGTCGACAAGCGCATCCGGGTGGTCGGCGACCGGCGCTGGTACTACGGGCCGTGGTACCGCACCACGCCGGCCCAGCCCTTCGTCCGCATGCCGCTGGAGGACGCGCGCGCCTACGGCGGCCCGCGCCACCCGCGCAATCCCGACGGCTGCGGCCACACCGGCAACCCGCTGGCCGGCTGGGTCGGCAGCAACGAGGGCGCGATGCCCAACCTGGAACTGGCCGGCCAGCCGGTGCGCGGCCATGTGCGCGCGCTCGATCCGGCCGGCTTCGGCCCGCTCGACCCGAGCCGGCCGCCGCGGCTGGGCTGGGCCGGCCATTACGACGAAGCCTGGCTGCTCGACGACGGCCAGGGCCTGGCTCCCGACCTCGATCCGCGCTTCCTGCAGACCGCGCCGGCCGACCAGTGGCACGACGGCCCCTGGCGCGGCGACGAGGCCTACCGGCTGGAGAACCTGCATCCGGAGCACGCGCTGATCGAGGGCAAGCTGCCCGGCTTCGCCGCGCGCGCCTTCGTGCGCGAGCGCGACGGCGGCGCGGTGCGCGAGGCGGCGATGGCGCTCGACACGGTGTGGCTGCTGCCCGAGGCCATGCTCGGCGTGGTCATCTACCACGGCGAGGTGCCGGTCGCCGACCTCGACGCGCTCGACCTCGACGCGGTGATGGTGGCCTACGAGCCGCTCGGCGCACCGCGCGAGCCGGCCCATTACCACGAGGTGCTGCGGCTGCGCACCGAGCAGGCCAGCGCGGCCCACAACGTGCTGCGCGAGGACCAGCTGGCGCCGGCGCTGCCCGAGGCCGAGCGCGCCCGCCGCGCCGCCGCCAGCGAAGCCCGGCTGGCGGCCAAGCGCGAGTGGAAGCGGGCGGCGCGGGCCGAGGCGATGGCCGAGATGCAGGCCGAGCTGGGCTTCGCCGTCGACGCCGATGCCATGCCGATCGACCCGATGCTGGCCGAGATCGACACGCTCGAACTCGACCCCGAGGCCATCGTCGCAGGCGAGGTCGATACCGAGGCCTTCGTCGCGCGCGCGACCGCCTTGGCCGAGCGCGCGCAGCGGCGCGGCGAGGCGCAGCTGGCGGCGCTCGAGGCCGAACGCGCGGCGCAGCCGCAGGCGCCGGCCGACCCGGCCGCCGAGCGCGCCCGCCGCTATGCGCGCGCGGCCGAGCCGGCCTGGGACCTGCTCGGCGGCGACGACCCGCGGCTGGCCGAGATCGACGCCCAGCTCGACCAGGCCATCGCCGCCGGCCTGCTGCCGGCCGAGGGCCGCGCCGAGGTGCGCGACAACGTGCGGCAGATGCCGGCGCTGCGCCGCAAGGCGCGCTGCATGGCGGTCGAGCCGACCGAGCCGGTGCCGTCGGCCGAGCTGGCCGCCTGGCTCGGCGAGCAGGTGCGGCAATGGCTGCTCGGCGGCGTGCCGCTGGTCGGCCGCGACCTCGGCGGCGCCGCGCTGGCCGGCATCGACCTGCGCGGCGCCGACCTGCGCGAAGTCTGCTTCGAGCGCGCCGACCTCACCGGCGCCTGCCTCGCCGGCGCCGACCTGCGCGGTGCCGGTCTCGGCGGCGCCAGGCTCGACGGCGCCGACCTGGCCGGCGCCCGGCTCGACGGCGCCAACCTCAGCGCCTGCTCGGCCGTCGGCGCCCGTTTCGACGGCGCCAGCTTCGGCCAGACGCTGGCGATGAAGGCCGACTTCAGCCAGGCCAGTTTCGCCGAGGCCCAGTTGCAGGACGCGCTGATGGCGCACGCGACCTTCGCCGGCGCCCGCTTCGCCGGCGCGGCGCTGGCGCGCTGCATGCTGCCCGAGGCCCGCGCCGCCGGCAGCGACTGGCGCGGCGCCCAGCTGAACATGTGCGTGCTGCTCAAGGCCGACCTGGCCGGCGCCGATTTCCGCGGCGCCAAGCTGCTGCGCTGCGTGCTGCTCGACGCGCAGCTCGACGGCGGCAACTGGGAAGGCGCCGCGCTCGAGCGCAGCGTGGCGCTCGGCGCCAGCGCGGCCGGCCTGCGCGCCGCCGGCCTGCGCGCGATCAACAGCGGCTGGCGCCGGGTCGACTGGCGCGGCGCCGACCTGACCGAGGCGCGCTTCGCCGACTGCGACCTCGGCGAGGGCTGCTTCGAGACCGCCCGGCTCGACGCCGGCCTGTTCGCCCGCTGCCTGCTGCACGGCGCCCACCTGGCGGACGCCAGCGCGCGCGGCGCCAACTTCCTGCAGGCGATGTGCCGCAGCGCCGACTTCCGCCAGGCCGACCTGCGCGAGGCGACGCTGCGCCAGGCGGTGCTCGACGGCGCCGACTTCTACCGGGCCCGCATCGAGGGCACCGATTTCGACCCGGTGGCGCGGCGCCGCCTGGCCAAGCACGGGAGGCCGGCATGAACGTCCACGACGAGATCGCCCGCGCGCGCCGGCTGGCGCGGCCGCTGCAGCGCTGGCAGCAGCGCGGCTGGCAGGCGGCCGGCCTGGCGCTGGACGACCTGGCCTTCCACCAGGGCGACTTCGCCGGCGCCGACCTGCGCGGCGCGGCGCTGGGCCACAGCCGCTGGATCGAATGCGATCTGCGCGGCGCCGACCTGCGCGGCGCCGGGCTCGACGCCGCCAGCTTCGTGCGCTGCCGGCTCGACGGCGCGCGCTTCGACGGCGCCAGCGCGCGCAACGCCGGCTGGGTCGACAGCACGCTGGCCGGCAGCAGCTGGCAGGACGTGGCGCTGACGCTGTGCGCCTGGATGAAGTGCCGGCTCGACGACGCCGATTTCGCCGGCGCCCGGCTGGAGCGCTGCGCCTTCGGCGCCAGCGAGGCGGCGCGGCTCGACCTCGCCGGCGCCCGGCTCGGCCAGTGCGTGCTGAACGGGCTCGATCTCGCCGCGGCGCGGCTGGACGGGCTGGCCGCCGACACCGTGATGTTCATCGGCTGCGGCCTGCGCGACCAGGACCTGGCCGGCCTGCAGCTGCCGCGCTGCAATTTCGACGGCGTCGACTTCGGCGCGGCCGACCTGCGCGGCGCCGAGCTGAGCTCGGCCAACCTGCACGGCGCCCGGCTGGCCGGCGCCCGGCTCGACGGCGCCAACGCGCCGCACGTGCTGTTCCTCGACGCCCGGCTCGAAGGCTGCCGCTTCGACGGCGCCATGCTCGAAGGCGCGCTGTTCGTGCGCGCCCGGCTGGCCGACTGCGGCTTCCGCGACGCCAGGCTGCGGCTGTCGGTGTGGGAGCGCGCGCAGTTGGTCGGCGTGGACTGGCGCGGCGCCGATTTCGAATACGCCCGGCTGGAGCACCTGCGCGGCGAGCGGGTCGATGCCCGCGGCGCCGGCTTCGACCACGCCAGCCTGCACGGCGCCGAGTTCGCCGACAGCGATTTCGCCGACGCCCGCCTGCGCCGCGCCCGCGGCACCGATCCCGAGCTGCTGGCGATCCAGCAGCCCCTGTTGAGCCTGGAGTCAGCATGATGACCACTGCCCGCACCCCCACCAGCCTGTCGCCGCGCGAAGCGTTCGCCGCCGGCCAGGAAGCCACCGTCGCGCTGTCGCTCGGCGACGGCCGCCTGCTGCTCGACGACGGCGGCCCGGCGCGCCAGGCGCTCAGCTGCCTGGTCCGGCCCGAGCCGGGCGACCGCGTGCTGTGGCAGGCCGGCCGCGACGGCGAGCGCTACGTGCTGCACCTCTTGAGCCGGCCGGAACCGGCCGCGCTGCAGGTCGAGCCGGCCGGCGGCGCCGACCTGACGCTGCTGGCGCCGACGCTCAAGCTGCGCGCCACCCGCAACCTGTCGCTGGCCTCGCTGCACGACGCCGAGCTGAGCTCGGCCGGCGGCCGGCTCACGCTGTCGGCGCGCGACCTGACGCTGAACGTGCTGGAAAGCCTGCTGCACAGCGCGCGCAACATGGTCGGCCGCTGCGAGAACTGGCTGATGACGGCCAGGGGCCTGGGCCGGCTGCATGCCCGCCAGACCATGGTGACGGCGGACGAGGACGTGCGCGCCGACGCCGAACGGATCAGCCTGGGGTAAGCGCCATGTTCGCCAACACCAATCTCGGCGTGCTCAACCTCGGCTTCCCGGACGTCTGCCTGACGCCGCCGCTGGCCATCCCGATCCCGTACCCGAACCTGACCTTCTCGTTCTTCCATATCCCGTCGTTCTTCCAGCTGATCATCGGCGGCGGGCTGGCCGAGAACATCCTGACCCAGGGCACGATCAGCCTGGGCGACTTCGCCGGCGTCATGCTCGGCGTCGCCTCGGGATGATCTGCGGGCCGGACCGGCCGATCCTCGGCAGCTTCAAGGTGCTGCACGGGCCGGCCTTCGCCACCCGGCTCACCACCCTCAACATCCAGAACAGCACCAACACCATCGGCCTGTCGCTGACGCCGGCCCAGGTGCGCGTGCTGCTGATCGGGTGACCGCCATGACGCGCCGTCTCCTCCTCGCCCTCGCCGCGCTCGCGCTGCTGGCCGGCTGCAGCAGCGTGAGCAAGAGCGTCTCCAGCGGCGTCTCCACCATGATGAGCTGGGTCGGCCTGGGGCCGGACCGGGTCGAATTGCGCAGCCTGCGGGTGATCGCCGAGCCCGACGCCAACCAGGACAGCGCCACCCGGCTCGACCTGGTGCTGGTCTACGACGCCAAGGCCGAGGAGCTGCTGCCCAAGACCGCGCCCGAATGGTTCGACCAGAAGCGCGCGCTGCTCGACGGCGTCGGCAGCCGGCTCGGCGTGGTGTCGCTCGAATTGCCGCCCGGCACGGTGGTCGACCCGGTCGCGCTGCCCGACGGCTACAGGAAGGCGCTGGCGGCCCGCGTCTACGCCGGCTACCAGGCCAAGTCCGGCCAGCACCCGATCGCGCTGACCGCGATCCGGAACGCCGTGCTGCGCCTCGGAAACCAGAAGATCAGCGTGATCTCGGAGCCCTGACATGGACATTTCCGCCCAACTGCCCGAAGCCGTGCTGTGGTCCGAAGGCATGCTGCTGTCGCCGCAGCACCTGCAGCAGAACGACCTCTACTGGCACCACCAGCTGCGCCACCAGGTGACCATGCTGCAGCCCTACTACTGGGGCCTGATCGACTTCGGCTTCGACGAGGGCGCGCTGGCCGGCGGCCGGGTGCGCATCGAACGGCTGCACGCGGTGATGCCCGACGGCCTGGTGGTGCAGTACCCGGGCGCCGACGGCAGCAGCGCGCTGGTGCTCGACCTGAAGACCGCCGACTGGTCGGGCGACGCGCCGCTGCGCATCTACCTGGCGGTGCCGGTGCGCGATAAGGGCGCCGCCTCGGTCGGCAGCCCGATCCAGCGCTACCAGGCGCAGCCCGGTTCGCTCGAAGTCGACGACAACACCATGGAGAGCCGGCTGCAGGTCGGCCGGCTGCGGCCGCTCCTGTCGCTGCAGGCCGGCGACCGGGTGCCGCCGCGCTACGTGCTGTGCCCGATCATGGAGATCGTGCGCGACGCCGGCGGCCACTACCGGCTCGGCGCCTACCAGCCGCCGATGCTGCGCATGAGCGCCGGCGCCTTCCTCGGCGAGGACCGGCTCGACGCGCGGCTGTGGGCGCTGACCGAGACCATCCGCGCCAAGATCCGCGACCTGGCCGGCACCCGCCGGGTCGACGACAACGTCGACCGGCTCGACACGGAAGCGCGCCAGCAGCTGTTCGTCGCGCGCCACCTGGCCTCGCTGCTGCCGATCTTCGAACTGCGCCTGCGCACCCGCGTCGCCCATCCCTACGACGTCTACCTGTCGCTGGCGGCGATGGTCGGCCAGTTCGCCGCGCTCGGCACCAACCCGACCCCGCCGGTGCTGGAGACCTATCGCCACGACGACTGCCGCGCCGGCTTCGTCGCCGCGCTGGAATTCATCGAGTCGCGGCTGGCGCTGATCAGCCCGCCGTTCGAGGCGATGCTGTTCGAGCGCGTGTCGGACACCTGCTTCGCCCGCCGGCTGCCCGACGGCGTGCGGCCGGACCGGCTGATCATTGAGCTGCGGCCGCGCGAGGGCCAGTCCGACCGCGACCTGCGGCAGTGGATGACCCAGGCGCGCATCGGCAGCGACAAGCTGATGCCGGTGCTCGAACTGCGCCGCCTGCCGGGCGCCAAGCTGGCCATCCTGGAGCCGCGCCGCGCCGGCGGGCTCAGCGTGTCGGACGGCGCGCTGCTGTACGAGCTGATCAACCAGCGCATCGACCACCAGGACCAGACCGTCGAGGTGATGCAGGCCGGCCGCACGCTGATGGTGCAGGGCCCGGCCGACGGCCACGGCCCGCGCGAGATCGTGCTGCACCGCGACCGCAGCGGCGCGCCCGGCGCGGCTGCGGCCGCCGCGCAGGCCGCGCCGGCCGGCCTGGTCCAGGCCGGCGTGGCGCCGGCCCATTCCCAGGAGCATGGCCCCCATGCATGACGCCGACTGGTCGCACGGCGTCCTGATCGGGCGCTTCGCCGAGTTCTACGAGGAAGTGGCGCTGTGCAAGCAGGCCATCGTCGACGGCCGGCTGGCGCTGATGTTCGCCGGCGACCTGCCGGCCGAGCCGAGCCCGCACGACCTCGCCGCGCTGGTCAGCGGCCGGCTGGCCCAGCGGCTGGCGGCGCAGGGCCGCGACGTGGCCGAGCACGCCGGCGACGCCGAGCAGCGCGCCTATCGCGTCGCCCAGTTCGCCATGGCGGCGCTGGCCGACGAGATCTTCATCCTCGAGGTGCGCTGGCCGGCCGCCGAGCACTGGCTGTCGCATCTGCTCGAATACACGCTGTTCCGCCGCCGCGAGGCCGGCCGCATGTTCTTCGAGCTGCTGGCCAGCCTGCTGCGCACGCGCGGCCGGGGCCAGCTGCAGCTGGAACTGGCCGCGGTGTTCCTGCTGGCCTTGCAGCTGGGCTTCAAGGGCGAGTACCGCGGCCGTTCGGGCCAGGCGGCGCTGGCCGAATACCGCAAGCGCCTGCTCGGCTTCATCGCCGCGCGGCGGCCGGCCGACCTGCTGGCCGGCCCGGCCTTCCCGCAGGCCTATGCCTACACCCTGGGCGACGCCGCCGACCGCCGGCTGGCGCCGCTCACGCCGTGGTACCGCGCCGCCGCGATCGGCCTGGTGGTCTACCTGCTGCTGTCGAGCGCGCTGTGGTTCAAGGCGCTGGTGCCGATCACCTCGCTGCTGCACACCCTGATGGGCAACGGAGGATAGGCGGGATGGACCTGAGCGCGTTCACCGAGAAGCTGGCCGGCCTCGATTGGCTGCTGTCCCCGCTGATGCTGCTGGCGGCCGCCGCGCTGCTGGTGGTGCTGGCCGGCTGGCTGCTGGTGCGCGCGCGGCGGCCGGTGATCGTGCAGGCGGCCAAGCCCAAGCCGAAGGCCAAGGACGACGAGGCGGCCGCCGCCGGCGAGGGCGGCACGCTCAAGCAGCAGCGGCAGGCGATGCTGCGCTGGCTGGACGGCGCGATGAACGCGCTGCGCTACCTGAGCACCCGGCGCGAATGGCGCTACCACAGCCCCTGGGTGCTGCTCTTGGGCGAACCCGGCGGCGGCAAGTCGAGCCTGGTCGGCTCGCTCGGCGACGGCCGCCGCGAAGCGATGCTGCTGCGCGAGAAGCAGCTGCCGGTGAAGGACACCGAGTGGCATTTCTGCAGCGGCGGCGTGGTGATCGACCCCGAAGGCCGGCTGCCGGCCGCCGAGGACGGCACGCCCGAGGCGCGCCGCTGGCAGCGCGTGCTCGACGCGATCGACACCCGCCGGCCCGAACGGCCGCTCGACGCGGTGGTGCTGGCGGTGCCGGCCGACATGCTGCAGGCGGCCGACCCGGTCGCGCTGGAGACGCTGGCCGCCGGCTGCTACCGCCAGCTGTGGCAGCTGCAGAAGCGCTTCGAATTCGTGCTGCCGGTCTACCTGGTGGTCACCCGCTGCGACCGCGTGGCCGGCTACGGCGCGTTCTGGAGCGCTCAGCCCGAGGCGCGCCGCAGCGAGCTGTGGGGCTGGTCCAACCCGTCGCCGAACGACCACGAGGAAACCGACACGCTGGCGCGGCTGGTGTTCGAGGAGCTCGGCACCTGCCTGCGCCAGCTGCAGATCGAGGCAGCCGCCACCCGCGAACAGATCGAGGCGGCCGACGACTTCTTCCTGTTCCCGCAGCGCTTCGCCCAGTTGCGGCGGCCGCTGGCGGGCTTCCTCGGCACGGTGCTCAAGCCCAGCGCCTACCACGCCAGCTTCTATTTCCGCGGCGTCTACTTCACCGGCAGCATGGAGTCGGGAGGCACGCTGGTGGCCGGCCAGAAGGCCGAGGTCGATTTCGCCGACGGCCTGTTCGTCGACAAGGTATTCCGCGAGCCGGGCCTGGCGCGGCCGGTGCGGCAGAGCATCTGGTCGCGCAACCAGCTGATCCGCAAGGCGCAGATCGCCGGCGTGTCGATCTTCGCCTTCCTGACGCTGGCGCTGGGCTTCAGCGCCTGGCGGCTGGAGCACCAGGTCGAGAGCATGAAGCAGGCCATCACCATGGTCGACGCGATCAGCCGGCAGAGCCAGGCCAGCGGCCGCTGCATCGAGCGCGGCGCGGTCTACCAGGTGCTGGAGAAGATCGGTTCGATCCGCGCCGACATCGGCTATGCCGCCATCCCGGCATCGTGGTTCGACTCGCGGGTGATCGACCGGGCCGGCCAGTGGCTGGCGCGCAAGGCCTTCTCCGAGGTGGTGATGCCGAGCCTGGCCTGCCAGCTCGAGGGCCGCGCCCGCCAGCTGGTGGCGGCCAACCCGAGCCAGTTCGACGACACCCTGAGCACCACCGCCACCGTCGACGGCGCCCGCGCCCGCCTGCGCCAGTACGTCGAGAGCGTGGTGCAGCTGGAACGCGACCTCGACGCCTTCCGCGACCTGGCCCGGCCCGGCGGCGGCAGCGAGGACGCCGAGCGCCAGGTGCGCGAATTCGAGATGCTGACCCAGTCGGTCTACGGCGCGCCGCCGCCGCAGCCGGTGATCGGCGCCGAGAACACCTACCGCGCCGCCATCGTGCACGTGGCCTACGACAAGGAGCTGGAGCTGCCGGCCGACTTCAAGACCGCGGTGGCGGAGAAGATCCGGCTGATCGCCAGCGCGCTGCACGACGAGGTGCTGGAGCGGGTCGAGCTCGGCGGCAAGCTCCTGCAGGAGCTCGACCGCGGCAACGTCGACACCGTCGACGGCGTGGTCGCCTTCCAGGACTGGCTCGGCTGGATGCGCGCCAACTGGCTCGACAGCGGCCGCAAGTCCAACCTGTGCCAGTCGGTCGCGGCGCCGTTCGGCGAGGCGCTGAAGCGGCTGCATGCCCAGCACGGCTACCCGGCCGAGGTCGAGGCGCCGGTCGAGCTGTTCAGCCAGGCCAGCTGCTTCAGGCCGGCCTATGCGCGCATGGCCGGGCTGGTGTTCGTGCCGCACGGCCCGCTGTTCAACCTCAGCGGCGGCACCTTCGAGCTCAACCGCGACGTGCTGCCCGAGGTGGCCGGCTTCGCCGCGCTGCAGAAGCTGCCCTTCATGCACGTCAAGCCGCGCCGGCTGTTCTCCTGCCAGGTGGTGCAGGCCGGCTGGCGCGACGAGCAGCTGGCCCAGGCCAGCGGCTACCTGCGCGACTACCAGGTGTTCGCGCTGGCCCGCAAGCTCAACACCGACGACGGCTACCTGGCCGCGCCGCTGTACGACCGGCTGGCGCGCCGCCAGCTGCGGGCGGTGCTCGACGACACCCTGGTCGAGGCCCAGCGCTCGCCCAACGCCGCCCGCGGCGAGGACGAGGACGCCGAATCGGTGGTGGCCAAGCGCAGCACCGCCTTCGCCCGCCAGGTCGACCCGCTCGGCAAGCTGTACGACCAGCTGGTCAAGATCGACTACACCGACGGCGCCGGCCATTTCGACAACTGCGTGCGCGGCTACGCCAGCGACATGCTGGCGCGCATCGACACGCTGGCCGAGGCCAGCAAGCTGTACCAGCCCAAGCTGGCCGGCGAGCCGGGCGAGGCCGGCCTGCGGCCGGTCTACCAGCTCGGCGACCCGGCCGAGGTCAAGGAATACCTGAGCGGCCAGCGCGAACGCGCCGCGGCGCTGGCCAACTATGCCGAGCCCTTCGTGCGCTACCTCGACCACGGCCCGGCCGGCAGCGCGGTCGGCGGCAACGCCGGCTGGCGCGCCACGCTGGACGAGCTCAAGCGCTTCAAGGACGGCAAGGACGGCGGCGCCGCGCTGGGCGAGCTGGAGAACTTCATCGGCAAGACGCTGGCGCCGCTGGACTACGACAACTGCGCGACCCTGCTGGCCAAGGCCGGCGGCAGCGGCGTGGGGCTCGACCTGTTCAGCCAGCGCCGCCGCGCGCTGACCGGCCAGAGCCTGTGGCGCTGCCAGGACCGCCGCGAGGCCGACGCCTACGAGCGCTACCGCACGCTGGCCAACCGCTTCAACCGCGAGCTGGCCGGCCGCTACCCGTTCGCCGACGCCGGCGCGCGCGATCTGGACCTGAAGGTGGCGCGCGACTTCTTCCGCGACTACGCCGGCGAGCGCGAGGCGCTGCACCGCGCCGTCGACGGCCTCAAGCCGGCGCGCTGGAACGAGATCCGCCGCTTCCTCGACCGGCTCGACGCGGTGGCCGACTTCGCCGCCGCCACGCTGGCCGCCGCCGACGGCAGCCGGCCGGTGCGGCTCGACCTCGGCTTCCGCGCGCTGCCCAGGCTCGAAGTGGGGGCCGAGCAGCTGATCGGCTGGCGCGTCGCCTCGGGCGCCAGCCAGATCGAGTTCCCCGGTTCGCGCCGCCAGCTCGACTGGGCCTGGGCGAGGCGCTGGTGCTCGACCTGTCCTGGGCCGGCCAGTCGAGCTGGCGGCCGCGTGCCGCGGCGCGCGGCGGCGAGATGCAGGTCGACGGCGTCACCGCCAGCTTCCCGGGCCTGGGCCAATGGGGCCTGCTGCGGCTGATCGGAGCGCACCGGCCGCTGGCCGCGCCGGCGGTCGACCCGCTCGAACCGAGCCGCAGCATCCTCGAATTCACGGTACCGCTGCAGGACGGAGCGACTCCGCCGCGCAGCATGGAAGCGCGCGTCTACCTGGCGGTCGGGCTCAATTCGCTCGATCCGAAGAGCCAGGCCGCCCAGCCGCTTGTCCTGCCGCGCGATTGGCCGCGCGCCGCGCCGCTCTACTGGTAAGGGTGTAGCCCATGCGTCCCAAACTCCTCCAGCAAGCGCAGCAGTTCTTCCAGAGCCGGCTCGGCATCCCGCTCGACGAACTCCTGCTGCCCATCGAACCGGACCGCCCGACCGGCAAGTCGGTGCGCGGCAACGGCGTCTACACCGCGATCCGCGAGGCCCGCCGCGAGGACGACTCGACCCTGCAGATGGGCATCTGGACCCACGAGCTGAAGCAGGCCGACTGGGACAAGGTCAGCGACCTGGCGGCCCACGCGCTGATCAGCAAGAGCAAGGACCTGCAGCTGGCCGCCTGGCTCCTGGAAGCGCAGATCGCCAAGGCCGGCTTCGAGGCGATCCCGGCCTGCATGCTCTTGATGCAGGCGCTGTGCGAGCGCTACTGGGACACGCTCTACCCGCGCATCGACGAGGGCGACCAGGAGTACCGCGCCAACATCCTGCGCTGGGTCAACGAGAAGCTCTTGCCGCAGGTGCGGCTGCTGCCGATCACGGTGGCCGGCCGCGGCCCGCGCGAATTCGGCTGGGCCGATTTCGAGCAGGCCAAGCGCAACGAGCAGATCCGCGCCAAGGGCCGCCACGGCGCGACCGAGATCGAGGGCGTGACGGCGCAGGAATTCCAGTCGGCGATGTCGTCGACCGCCACCGAGACGCACTCGGCCCACTACTACGTGCTGGCCGACGCGCTCGAGGCGATCGAGATGCTGGCCGCCACGCTGGACCAGCTGTGGGGCGACGAGGCGCCGAGCCTCAACGGCCTGGCGGGCCTGCTCGAACAGATCCAGGCGCTGATCGCCGGCGAGCTGTACAAGCGCGGGGTGCGGCTGGCCAGCCCGCGCAGCCGCGACGAGAAGCCGGTCGAGGCCGAGCCGCCGGCCGGTGGCGGCGCCGGAGGCGGCGGTGCGGGCGGCCACGACGGCGGCGAGGGCGACGACGGCAGCGGCGACGGCCCGATCCGCAGCCGCGCCGACGCCTACCACCGCCTCGCGGTGATCGCCGACTACCTGGCCAGCCTCGAGCCGCACAGCCCCGTGCCCTACCTGATCCTGCGCGCGGTCGAGTGGGGAAACATGAACACCGCCGAGCTCTACCACGAGATGTTCCTCAAGTTCGGCGGCAACCTGAACGTGTTCGAGCTGCTGGGGCTGGAACAGGGGCAGAGCAACAAGTAACGGGAGGCGACTGCCATGCGACGCGCGACGGCCCGGGTGGGCCCGATGAGTTTCACCGGCCGGTCCCGCGCTGCGGCGACGGTGTCGGCGCCCTTGCTGCTCCAGTCGTCGAAATCGTCGCCGACACCGCTGCTGGCGGCGCCGCAGCAGCGCGGCCGCTCGCCGGGGCCGACCATCGACCGCAACACCGGCCACGAGGTGCAGCGCTTCGTCGTCGCGCCAGGGCCTAATGCGCTGATCGAGCCGATGGGGGGCAGCACGGCGTCGTTCGGCAAAAAAGGGCAGGACACGCACACCCTCTATCCCGACGGCTCGAATTATCAGCGCTACAACCCGCAAGGGCATGGCGCCGACAAGACGCCGCACGGACACGGCCATGCACAGGGCAAGGGGCCGGGCAAGGAAGGGCAGGGGCCTCGCTCGATGTGAAGGGCAAGCCGGTAAGCAGCAAGAGCCCGGCGGCGCATTGGAAAGTCAACCCCTAGTCGTGCGGATATGGAAAGGCTGCAGCAGTGAAACGGAAAAGCAAGATCCAGCTCAAGGACGACTCCAACCCCTACGCCAAGCCGCAGGCCACCAGCTATCGCAAGAGGGTCAAGCCCAACATCAGCGAGGAAGAGCACCAGGCCAACATGGCCTACATCATCCAGGAGTCCAAGCCCAAGGGCGGCGGCCTGGGCGTGCCCGGCAAGCGCGACTCGGCGACCATCGCCGGCTACAAGGCGCTGAACTTCAAGTCGCTGGGCAGCGAGCTGACCGGGGTATTCGAGGGCCGCAAGCAGTACCGCGCGCAGAAGGACCTGGCCAGGGAGACCATGGACAAGGGCGCGCTGAACCAGTGGACCGCCGACAACATGAAGACCTTCAACCGGCGGGTCGACTATCCGCATGGCGCCGATACCCATTCGCTGCACGTCGGCAACGACATCTACGGCCAGTTCATCAGCGGCAAGAAGGGCGTCGCCCGCGGCTACGGCTACGACAAGCTGGCGCCGGCGCTCGACAAGCGTTTCGGCGGCGGCAAGCAGAGCAAGTCGGGCGAGGCCTACTGGAGCAAGGAATCGAAGCTCGACCACGATACCCGCCGCCAGCTGATCGCCCAGGGGGTCAAGCATTACTCGATGGGCGATACCAAGGCCGGAGAGAAGGCCTTCACCGATGCCGGCCTGACCGACCGCGGCCGCAAGTGGGCCTACAAGATGACCACCGTGACGCTGGCCGAGCGCGCGCGCGAGACCTACCACGGCAGCGGCGACAACCTGGTCAACAAGGCGCTCGACCAGGTCGGCTCCAAGGCGGGCCGCGGTTTCAACCGCGTCTACGTGGAGAAGTCGAAGAAGTACGCGCCGTTCGCCGGGGACGGCGGTGCCAGTGCGTTCTATAAGAAGAAATGACCGGCGGGAGCGGAAGATGAGACGAACACCGGGCGATGCAGGGGAGGGGGCGGCGACGACCGGCGCGCGGCGCGCAGCCGGCCGGTTTCGCCGGTCGCCGCGCCGGCGCAGGCGACGCGGGCGGCCCGTGCCGCGCCGCGCGGCGGGCCGCTGCCGTCGCCGCCCTCTCCGCCGCCGCTGTTCCTGCCGCCGCCAGCCTATGCCGGCGGCGGCATGCGGCGCGCGCTGTCGCCGGCTGCGGCCGCCGCGCCGGCGCGGCGGCAGCCCGTCGCAGAGCCCGCCTGGTTCGGCGGCTCGTTCGGCAGCGCCTCCGCCATGTCCGATTCGCCATCGGCCTCCTTTGCCGGCCCGGCGGCGCCTGCCTTCGGCGGTTCGTTCGGCGCAGCGGCAGCCGGGGCCGGCGACTCGTTCGCAGGCGCCGCCGCCGCGGGCGCCGGGGCCGGCCGGCGCTACGGACCGGGCAGCTACGGCTATCGGCGCAGCGAGCAGGCCCGGCTGGGTGCGCGCTACGGCCAGCCGGTCAGCGGCGCCAGCCATGAGGCCGAACATCCGCTGGCGGCCGAATCGGTGCGCCAGTTGCGCGGCGCCGCTACGCGCGCCGAGGTCGAACAGCCGCTGCCGGCTTACCAGGAAGCGCGGGAGGTGCACCGCCTGCACGCCGGGACCGGCACCGGCCGCAAGCTCAGGGCCGACGGCTCGGCCTTCGAGACCGGCTGGTCCAGCGCCGAGCAGTATCGCGCGGACCAGCTGACCGCGCTGCGCGGCGGCGACGTATCGACCGCGCTGCAGCTGCAATCGCTCGGCATCGCTTTCGCCAGGCAGAACGCCGGCTTGGCCAATACACCCTACAACCGGGTGCGGTTGGCGCAGGCGGAGGATTCCTACCAGCACATGCTGGCGCACATGGGCGTGGGGGCGCGGCGGCGAGCCCATTCCCGGTGAGCCCGGTCGCCGTCGCCGAGGCGGGCCTGGCGCACCAGGCGGCGCAGACCGGCCAGTGGCCTTCGCGCGCCGACTTCAGCGCGGCCTGGGCGCAGGCCAGCGGGCGCTGGCGGCCCGGGGAGGCGCAGCATGAGCAATCGCGGCAAGGGGCGACCGGGAGCCGCGTGTCCAGCCGGCTCGAGGCCAAGCGCAAGGAGAATGCGTTCAGCGTATCGAACAACGCCTTCCAGACGGTGAAGTTCAAGCTGAGCAAGATCCGCAAGCAGGCGGTGACCTCGGGCATCTCGAGCAAGCGGGCGGCGATCAACGCGGTGAAGTCGGAATTCACCGGGCGCGGCTTCGTCCGGCTGTCGGATGCCGACGCCGGCCCCTTCCTCGCCCATTTCCGCAAGTACAAGAGCTCGAAGTCGGTGATCGGCACGCTCGACCACAAGAAGCGGCCGACCTCGATGTTCGGTTTCTCCGAGATCAAGAACAACGGCCGCGGCGAAGACGGCACGCCCGATCCGATGGGCACGCGGCTGTCGTCCGACGACCGCTCGCACGGCTTCCCGGTGTCGCAGCTGATCAACCCGGACCACGGCAACAAGCAGCACTTCATGGTCGGGGAGAACTGGCTGGGCAACCAGGGCACGACCCAGGGATGGAACAGCTGATGAGCTCGATGCACAAGTCCGATACCAACGGACCGTTCTTCGGCAAGTTCCGCCAGGTCGAGTACAGCGGCGACGAGACGCGGCCCTCGCTGATCCGCGACACGATGCTGCGCCGCACCGCCTCGCTCAACCACATCGACGCCTTTTCGATCGAGCACGACAACGAGGACATCGACCGCATGCATGTGTAGGCCGCGCCGGCGTCGGCGCGAAGGTTTTTTCACGCAAGGGAGAGGGCAATGCCGAGTGCCAACAACTTCGGGCTCAAGAACAGCGATTTCCAGATGATCCACAGCCGCCGCTACCAGACCGCGACCGACCGCCAGGCCAATACGGCGAGCCCGGGCGGCACGCGTCAGCGATCGGGCTCGATCCGCTTCCAGGAAATCTCCACCGGTGCGGTCCGGCGCTTCCACTACCACCCCAACAACAAGAGCGGCGGCGGCTTCAAGTTCAAGGAACTGGCGATGCCGGGCGGCTAGGCCCGGATCGACGACGACTCGCTCGCAACCCGCAAAGGAAACGTCATGAGAAGACGCGGCAGTACGCCCGGCCCGACCCGGCCGGAGCAGGAGGGACGCTCGCGCTCGGGCTCGGAGTCCATGGTCGGGGCGCCGAAGCCGGGCAGGGTCGCTGCCCTCAGGGCGGCCATCAAGACGGCGCATGAAGACGTGTTCCTGCAGGATCGGCAGGTGGAGCGCCGACAGGAACTGAGCGACATGACCCGGCGTGCCAAGAGCGGCAGCGGCATCCAGGGCCACGAGATGGATCTGGCCGGCTACATGATGCGGCTGTCCAGCGACAAGCGCGCCACCGGCGGCGCCGACCTGGACAATCTGCGCGACGCCCACCGGACCGTGGTCGAAACCCGCCAGAAGCTCAGCTCCGGGCGCGGCAACGTGACGACCGACATCCAGAAGAGCGGTCACAAGTCGTCGCGCCTGATGGTGATCGGTCGCGACATCGGTGCCCATCTGCGCGACAAGGAAGGCGCCGACCCCTTCGCCAGCGGCGCGGCTTCCGCCGAATTCGTCCGCGCCGGCAACTGCCAGGAGCACGGCGACGTGTCGACCCACAGCCATGCCACCCGGCTCAGGAGCGGGCAGCGGATCGACACCGTGTCGTGGACCAAGGGCGACCACGTCTGGTCCGAACTGCAGACCGGCAGCCAGCGCGGCGGCCGGGATGTGATCCTCGACGCCTGGGCCGAGGGGCCGGCGGTGTTCCGCGACGACGCCTACTTCGCCAGGAAGCCGTCGCATTCGAAGTCTCAGTACGGCTACGACACGGTCAGCGGACCCGAGGCCGCCGCGAAGCTCAGCCAGATCAAGGAGCATCTGCGGCAGGACCCGAAGTATCGCGCTTTTGGCCGCAAGCGGCTGTCCGAGATGAAGAAGACCAAGTTCAAGCTGCACGACGATTCGACCTTCCTGCCGACCTCGGTGCTCGATCACGATTTCGTCAAGCGCAGCGACCGGGTGATGGACAAGACGGCCAAGCTCGGCCTGGAGCGGTGGAAACGTCCGACCGGTGTCACGCGCGCCGATATGGCGAGACCGGTCGATACCTTGCAGCGAGTCGATCTGCGCAATCAGATCCGTGCGGTCGGGGTGGCGCGTTCGCTGGGCGAGAACATCGCGGGCGCAGTCCAGAAGGCGCCCGACATCGTGCGGGCTGCCAAGGCGCTGAAGGACTGAGCCGCCGCTGCCGGACGGTTCGCCGGCTGCGGCTCCGCTGCGCGGAAGAGGTGCCGGCCCAAGAGCTGCGCATTCACAAGGAGGATGAACGATGAGCGATATCGCCAACCCTGCCACTGAACCGCCGGTCAGTTGGTGCAGCCCGTCCTTGGCCCGCTGCTGCGCCGACCTCGCGCTGCAGTTCTGGGAGCACGCCTGCGTGGTCGGCGCGATCGACGAGGCCGCGCCCTTGCGGCTGATCGTGCTGGCCGGCGACGACGGCGAGACGCTGTGGCGGCTGTTGAACGCGCTCGAGGTGCGCGCCGGCGCCGGGCCGTGGCGGCTGCCGCCGTGGCGCATCGAGGTTTGGCCCATCGACGCCGAGGCCGGCGCGCGGCTGCGCGCGCATCCCTGGCTGGCCGGCCTGTTCGAGGCGCAGGCGCTGGCGCTGGGCGGCGCGCCGTGGTGCGACGAGGCCGAGCCGGCCGGTGGCGCCAATCCGGCGGTGGTGCTCGATTTCGGCCGGCTGGCCGCGCTGCCCTCGGTCGCCTGCAGCGTCGCCTACGGCCGCATCGACTATGCCGGCGCGCCGCCGGCGTCCGAGTGGCGGCCGGTGGCCGACGGCTACCTGGCGCTGCTCAACGCCACCGGCTTCGGCCTGCCCGAGGAGGCCGACGCGCGGCTGGCGCGGATCGCCGTCGCCCATGGCGGCCGCCTGCTGCTGTGCGCGGTCGAGGCCGGCGTGGCCGAGCTGGCGGCCTTGCGCTGCGGCGAGGGCGACGGCGCGTTGAACCTGCATGCGCTGGCGGCGCGCCAGGCCGGCCGCGGCGCCAGGGTGCGCCAGGCGGAGCTGGCCGACGGCCGCTGGCTGCACCTGGCGCTGTTCGATGGCGACGGGCTGCTGGCCGGCGCCTTCGCCGGCCTGGCCGAGCGCGCCGGCCGGCAGGCCGATGCCGACCAGCCGGCGCTGGCCGGCCTGCTCGAAGCTGCGCCGGCCGGGCGGCTGGCCGCCGAGCTGCCGGCCTGGCTGGCGCTGGCCGGCCACGATCCGGCGCTGCTGGCGCGGCTGCCCGAAGGGCTGGCCGATGCGGTCGAGGCCTGGACCGCGCCGCAGCTGGCACGCTGGCGGCAGGCGCTCGACGCCTGCTGGGCGCATTACTTCCCGACCGGCGCCAACCTGGCGCTGGCCTTGCGCTTCGCCGACCTGGCCGGCGCGATCGAGCACTGGGGCCTGGTGCGTGCGGCGCTGTCGGTCGCGCTCGACGGCTGCGGCGCGTGGCCCGACGGCCTGGCCTGGCTGGCCGCCTGCGAAGCCGCCGCCGGCCGGCTGGCGCAGGCGCGCGCCTGCCTGGAGGAGGCGAGGGCGCTCGATCCCGATCTGGCCGGCCTGCGCGAGCTGGCCGTCCGGCTCGCGCCGCGCATCGCCGCCCAGGCGGCGCTGACGGCCGCCGCGCGCAGCTCGCCCGAGCGGCCCGAGCTCGCGCTCGAACCCTTGTGCGACGCGCACGCCGCGGCCTTCGCCTGGCAGTTCCGCGATCCGCAGATCGCGCTGATGGTCGACCTGCCCGCGTTGCCCGACGAGGCCGCGGTGCTGGCCTGGCTGGAGCAGCAGCAGGCCGAAGCCGGCCGCCGCAATTTCGCGCTGATGCACGCCGATAGCGGCCTGGTCGGCGAGGTCAGCTATGTGCGCGACGGCGACAGCGCCTTCATCCACTTCTGGATCGGCTGCGATCACCAGGGCCTGGGCTACGCCGTGCCGGCGGTGCGCATGCTGGCGGCGCAGGCGCGCGCCGACGGCGTGGCGCGGCTGTTCACCTCGGCCTATGCCGACAACGCGCGTTCGCTGGCCACGCTGGCCGGCGCCGGCTTCATGCCGCTGGCGTTGCCGCCGCTGCAGGCGCCGGACGACGAGCTGCGCTTCTTCGCGCTGCCGCTGGAGGCCGGTGCGGCCACGCCGGAGGCGGAGACGCTGGCGCAACTGGCGCAGCTGTGCGCTGCGCTCGATTCACCGCTGGCGCTGGCGGCGGAAGCCTGCCCGGCCTGAGCGGCGCGGCGGCCGCGCCGCGGGCCGGGACCACACTGAACGAGGAGGGCCGATGAGCAGACGGGGCAAGGGCGGGGGCGGCGGGAAGGAGCCGGGCGGCGGCAAGCATCGCGACTTTCTCAAGATCGAATTGCCGATCCGCAAGTCGAGCCGCAAGACGGGCAGTAGCTCGACGTCGGACCTGTCGAATTTCTTTCGCAACAGCGACCAGCTGATCCGCCGCATCGACCCGACCACCGCCAACCAGCACGGCACTGCCGGCGTGCCCGGCAAACGCGGCCTGGAGCGGGTGTCGGCCTACACCGCGCTGCCGTTCACCGGCACCAAGGCCGACACGGTGAACCCGCTGGTCGGCGTGCTCGATGCCTCGACCACCTTCCGCGGCATCCACGACAAGGAGGTCCGCGACATCTGGGCCGACGTCAACGTGCCGGCCGTCAACCGCAAGGCCGACTACGGCCAATCCGAACTCGGCGTGCATTCCTTCCACATCGGCCGCGATATCGCGGCGATCTGGACCAGCAGGATCAAGGGCAAGGAGCGGACCTACGATTACGAGACGCTGTCGCGCAAGCTCGACCGCCGGCTCGGCGGCGACAAGGCCGGCGCGAAGTATTTCGCCGACAACGGCCTGGATGCCGACCAGCGCCGGCAGCGGGTGGCGCAGGGCATCAAGCACTACAGCAAGGGCGACGCGGTCGCCGGCAACGCCGCCTTCGATGAGGCCGGGCTGACCGCCAAGGGCCGCAAGTGGGCCTACAAGATGACCAGCCTGACCCTGGCCGAGCGGGCGCGCGAGCAGCACCACGGCTCGACCCGCAACCTGATCGACACGGCTTTCGACACCGTCGGCACCGACGACGGCAGCGGTACCGGCCATACCTTCCAGAGCGTGTTCACCAACCGCGCCCATGCGCCGTTCGCGGTCGACGGCGGCGCCAGCGCCTTCCGCGAGATCGAGGAGGTGTGAGGGGAGGGGCGGGCGATTCAGCGGCGGCCGCCGCCCGACGGCTTGCCGCCGCCGGACTGCCGGCCGCGGCCGGACGGCGCGGCGCTGCCGCCGCGATGAGGCCCGTGCTCGCCCAGCGGCGGCAGGCCGTTCTGCAGCGGGGTGTGGTGCGGGCCCAGGTGCACGCGGCCCTTCACCCCGGGCACGGTCTCGTGCCGGCCGACCGGCTGCGGTTCGAAACCGCTGTGCAGGCTCGATTGCAGCGCGGGATTGAGTTGCGCCGCCAGCGCCACCTGGTGGCGGCGCGGCAGCGGCTGGTCGATGGTTGCCTGCATGCTGCGGCGCGGCGAGGCATCGGGCATGCCCCACTGCTCGAGCACCCGCAGGCGTGGGTTCATGTCCTGCGGATAGGCCATGCCGAGCACGTTGCGGCTCGCGCGTCCCTGCGCGCCGTCGCGGATCAGGCTGACCATGTGGCGGCGATCGCGCAGGCCGAGGTGGAACGGAAGGGGCATGCTAGGCTCCGATGGGAATCAGACCAGTTTCGTATCGCGGCGCCGCGAAGGCAAGGCGGTACGGGTAAAGAGGACAGCCATGGCACGCATCTACCAGACCGGGACCATGGGCGAAGCCCAGTTGCGCGTCGCGATCGTCGATGCGATGGGCGAAGCCGACCTGTGGGTCAAGCGGGTCGACAGCTGGGGCCTGGCGGTCGGCGACGAGCGCTGGTTCGTCACCGCCAGCCGGCAGGACGCGACCTGCCGGGTGTTCTTCTGCTCGCAGGGCATGGCCCAGCTCAAGGTCGCCTTCGTCGACGCCTATGGCCAGGCCGGCTGGCGGGTCGAGGGGCATCCGTTCAAGGGGCGGCTGTAGCGCCGGCGCCGTGATCGTAGGCCGGGCTTTATGCCCGACCTACATTCATATGTGGCGCATCTGCGATCGATCCGCAGGAGCGGCTTCAGCCGCGAATGGGTGAATCGATCACCGCAGGCGAACGCGCCTGCCATTCGCGGCTGAAGCCGCTCCTACCTGTTTCCTGGCCGCGCGCTAGATCAGCTTCGCCTGCCGCAGTTCGTGCTTGATATAGGGGTAGAGCACCGCCGCGCACACCAACCCGACCGGCCCGAACAGCAGCTCGCCCGCCAGCATCGCGGTGATCAGCTCCCAGGCCGACAGCCGGTTGGCGGTGCCGAGCACGCGCGCGCTGACCAGGTATTCGAGCTTGTGCACCACCACCAGGAACACCAGCGCGCCGATACCGGCTGGCAGGCTCACGCCCAGGCCGATCAGCAGCAGCAGCGTGTTGCACACCAGGTTGCCGGCCACCGGTACCAGGCTGACCACGAAGGTGATCAGGATCAGCGCCGAGCGGAACGGGAAGTGCCAGTCGGCCAGTGGCGCGATCAGGAACAGGAAGATCGCGGTGAACAGCGAGTTGATCAGCGCCACCCAGCACTGGCCGCGCGCCAGCCGGCCGAACACCATGGCGAGGCCGGCCCAGCGCCGGCGCCAGGCGGCCAGCAGCGGGCCGGCCGGCTCGGCCGGCGTCGCCAGCGCGGCCGCCAGGCCCAGCCACCAGCCGAACAGCGTGACCAGCACCAGCCCGAGGCTATGGCGGCCGGCCGCCATCAATTGCTCGCCGCGGCTCGACAGCAGCGCCAGCAGCCGGTGCTCGAGCTCGGCCGGGCTGGCCGGGATCGCCTCGGCCAGTACCTGCGGCAGTTGGGCGCGCAATTCGACCGCCTGCAGCAGGAGGCGCTGCCACAGCCCCGCGGTCTCGTCGCCGAGCGAGGACAGGTGGTGGCCGAGGAAGGCCGAGGCGGCCCAGACCAGCATCAGCGGCAGCAGCGCGAACAGGAGCGCCACGCCGGCCCGGCCGAGCCTGAGCCGGCCCAGCCGGGCCGGGTCGATCAGCCCGCGGGTGAAGGTGTAGCTGGCGAGGCCGGCCAGCAACGCGGCGGCGGCGCCGAGGTGCAATACCAGCAGCCAGCCCAGCAGCACGGCGGCAAGGGTGATCCAGTCGTAGCGGTTCGGCGTCATGCGGGCCTGTTCTGGGTGGGGGAGGGAATCAGTTGCCGGTGTAGCGGATGCGGTAGACCGCGCCGGCATGGTCGTCGGACACCAGCAGCGCGCCGTCCGGGTCGACCAGCACGTCGACCGGGCGGCCCCACGGCTTTTCGTCCTGCAGCCAGCCTTCGGCGAACACCTGGTAGTCGGTGACGCGGTCGCCCTTGATGACGGCGCGCATCACGCGGTAGCCCGATTTCTTCGAGCGGTTCCACGAGCCGTGCTCGGCGACGAAGGCCTGGCCGCGGTAGGCGGCCGGGAACTGGCGGCCGCCGTAGAAGCGGATGCCCAGCGCGGCGACGTGGGCGCCGAGCTTGCGTGCCGGCGGCGCGAATTCGCTGCAGGCGCGCTTGGCGCCGAACTCGGGGTCGGCGATGTCGCCGGCATGGCAATAGGGATAGCCGAAGTGCTGGCCGGCACGGTCGGCGCGGTTGAGCTCGTCGGGCGGGATGTCGTCGCCGAGCATGTCGCGGCCGTTGTCGGTGAACCACAGCTTGCCGCTGCCCGGCTGCCAGTCGAAGCCGACGGTATTGCGCACGCCGCGGGCGTACACCTCCTGGCCGCTGCCGTCGACGTTCATGCGCAGGATGTTGGCGTAGCCGTCGGCATCGCGGTCGCAGATATTGCACGGCGCGCCGATCGGCACGTAGAGCTTGCCGTCCGGGCCGAAGGCGATGAAGCGCCAGCCGTGGTGGCTGTCGCCGGGCAGGTCGTCGCGCACCACCTCGGGCTTGGGCGGCGCATCGAGCCGGCCCTCGATGCCGGGCAGGCGCACGATGCGGCTGACCGCCGAGACGTACAGGTCGCCCTGGCGGAAGGCCACGCCGACCGGCATGTCGAGGCCTTGCGCGATCACCAGCGGCTGGCTGCTGCCGGGCTTGAGCGCATAGACCTTGCCCTCGCGCATCGAGCCGACGAACAGCGTGCCGCGCTCGCCCCAGGCCATCGCGCGCGCATTGGGCACGCGCGCCACCAGCTCGATCCTGAAGCCGGCCGGCAGGCGGATGCGGTCGAGCGGCAGCTCGTCGGCCGGCGCGGCGGCGACGGGTGCCGTGGCGAGGACGGCGAGGACGGGCAGGAGGGCGCGGAGCATGGGCGGATTTCCTCGATCGGGGCGTGCCCGGCGAACGGGCGGCCCAGTATAGACGTGTCGCCGCGGGCTGGCGCGGCGGTCCTGGCGCATGCCGCCGGCCCGCCCGGAAGGCCGGGCGCGGCGGCGGCCACGGTTTTTTGTCCCGCCGCGGCGGCGGCTGTTCCCATCGCCGATAAACGTTGCTAGAATGCCGCGCTCTGTCAGGCCCCGGCCGAAACAGTGATGCCGGTGTAGCTCAGTTGGTAGAGCAGCGCATTCGTAATGCGAAGGTCGTAGGTTCGACTCCTATCTCCGGCACCAGGACAAACAAAGGGTTACGTGTATCTCGCACGTAACCCTTTTGTCGTTTTCGGCGCCCTTCGACGGCCGGTGCACCTGCGGCCGGCGATCGTGCTCGAGCGCTGCCCGCGCGGCGGTGAGGCTGCAGGAACGGATCGCGGATCACCGTTGGTCTGCAGCGCGTCCGGTCATGCCCGGGATCGGCTATCCCGAAGAATCGTGTGCAGCCGTGGGGGCGCTTATGAGACCGTATTTCCTGGCATTCTGCCTGCTGGGCGCGTCCGCATGGTCGGCGCCCGTCGTGATCGGCGCGGAAGACGACTGGTACCCGTATTGCGGCAAGGTGGGCACGCAGGCGAAAGGCATGGCGGTCGACATCGTGACGGCTGCGTTCAAGGCCGCCGGCGTGGACGTTCGGCTGGAGGTCATGCCCTACGCGCGCTGCATGGCCGAGGCCAAGAGCGGCAAGATCACGGGCTGCTTCGACACCGCCCGCAACAGTACGCTGGAGAACGACTACGTCTGGCACAAGCCGGCCATGTTCAAGGCGCGCATCAATATCTATGCCCCGGCCGGTTCCAGCCAGTCGAACATCGGCGTCAAGGATCTGGAAGGGCGCAATGTCGCGGTGACCAACGGTTACGAATACGGCGAGGCTTTCGACACGAATCCGAAGATCCAGCGCAGCCTGGGCAATCAGGACGTGCTCGGTTTCCGTAAATTGGCCGCCGGCCGCGTCGAGTATGCCGTGGCCTACGAGAAGGTCGCGAACAGCATCTTCGAAAAGCATCCGACCGAGTTCGCCGGAAAGTTCAAGGCGGTCGGTATCACCGCCGAGCCCGAGCTCTATATCGCCTTTACGAAGGCCACGCCTGCAGGCGCAGCCGTGGCGGCCAAGTTCGGGCAGGGCCTGGAGGCCATCATGAAGGACGGCAAATACAAGGAGATCGAATCGCGGTGGCGCTAGGCCAGTTGGCTGCCGGGGTGTGTGCGCCCGGCGGCCGCTCCGCGCCGAAGCGATGCGGAGCCGCGGCAAGCCTTGGCTTGAATATGCCCGGTCATTGCCGGAAGGGGCCGTGGCAAACGGACCGGTCCCGCCTGAAGCGAGGGATCAGGTTTGGCGCCCCTCTTTTGCAATGCGAGGGTCGCAGGTTCGACGCCGATCCCATGTACCAGGATAGACAAGGGCTTACGTGTATCGCACGTAACCCCTTGTCTATCCGGCGGCATGCAAGCGCTGGCGGCGGGCAGGGGCAGCCGTCCCGGCGCGACGATGTAGTTTCCACGGGGCCGCCGGCAAGCCTGCTCGTGAAGCCGGCCGAGTCGATGCGATCGTATCGGCCGCGGCCTTGGCGCCGCCGTGGCCGAAGCCGGCCGCTCGGCGCCGGCAGGCGCCGGGCCCGGCCGTTCTCGCGGAACGGCCTGGGCCTAGCCGGCCTGCACGCCTTCGAAGAAGACGCGCAGCATATGCCCGACGATTTCGTCTTCGCCCATCTTGGCGTACATCCTCAAATACTCCACCGCGGGATCGCAGGTGCGGGCGTAGTAGCTGAACAGGATGACGTCGTCCGGCAGGTCCTGCCGTAATTCCCCCTGTTTCTTGGCGAGCTTGACGGTGTCCTTGAGCGTGCCGTTCAGCTTCACCACCTTCGCGACGTAGCGCAGGTTGCGCGTGAGCATGTCGCGCACCTGCGGGCTGGTGGACGGCAGGAAGGGGAGGCCGCCCGCCAGCCGCACCCGCACGGCCCATTCCAGCAGGGTCTTCAGCTTCTGCAGCGGCCCGCTGTCGGCCGGCATGGCAGCCCAGTAGTCCTGGGCGCCATCGAGCAGACGGATCATGGCTTCCGCCACCAGATCTTCCTTCGACTTGAAGTGCTTGTAGAGGCTGGGCTTGGAGATGCCCACCTCGAGCGCCACGTCGTCCATGGTCATCAGGTCGAACCCCTTGCTGGCGAGGATGCGCGTCGTCGCATCGAGGATTGCGTCCTCGCGCAGTTTGAAGGCCTGATCCTTGAAGCTGAGTTTGCTCAGAATACTCATTGGTAATTTCGTTTACTGTGTGGTAGCGTTATTTCCGTGCTGGTATCAATCTTAGCACCGGCCATCCGCAAAGTGCTGATCGTCGGTCAGGTCGCCGCCTCAACCTGGACTCGGGCATGCAAGCCAATACTTCATTCGCGGCCGGTAGCCGCATCGCCGTCGTAGGCGCGGGGATCGCCGGCCTCTCCGCCGCCTACCTGTTGTCGCGCCGGTACGCGGTCAGCCTGTTCGAGAAAGGCAGTTACCTCGGCGGCCACACCAACAGCGTGGACCTGAACCTCGACGGCCAGGTCCATCCCGTGGACACCGGCTTCCTGGTGTTCAACGACCGTACCTACCCCAATCTCGTCGCATTGTTCGAAGAGCTGGGCGTGCAGTCGCACGCCAGCGACATGTCCTTCTCGGTTTCGATCGACGACGGTGCGATGGAGTGGGCGGGCAGCAATCTCGATACCGTTTTCGCCCAGCGCCGCAATCTCGTCTCCCCGCGCTTCCTGGGCATGCTGCGCGACATCGTGCGCTTCAACCGCCTGGCGCAGGCCAACCTCGCGGCCGCGCGGCAGAGCGGCGAAACGCTCGGGCACCTGCTGCGGCGGCAAGGCTTCGGCAGGGATTTCGCCGACCGCTACCTGATTCCGATGGCGGCTGCGATCTGGTCCAGCCCGGCCGAGGACATCCTCGGCTTCCCCGCCGCTTCGTTCCTGCAGTTCTGCCAGAACCACGGGCTGCTGCAGATCCACGACCGTCCGCAATGGCGCACGGTGTCGGGCGGCGGCAAGGCCTACGTCGCACGCATGGCCGCCGCCATCCCGGACATCCGCCTGGCCTGCCCCGTCAGCAGCGTGCGGCGCGATGCCGCGGGCGTGCGGATCGAGCATGCGCACGGGGTGGAGCGCTTCGACGCCATCGTGCTGGCGGGTCATGCGCCGGACAGCCTGTCTCTGCTCCATGATCCCGGCGACGACGAACGGGAGGTGCTGGGCGCGGTGCGCTACCAGGACAACGTGGCCTGGCTGCACAGCGATCCCGCCCTGCTGCCGCGGCGCAGGAAGGCGTGGTCCGCCTGGAATTACCTGGGGCGTACCGAGGCGGACGGCCGGCAACCGGTGTGCGTGAGCTACCTGATCAATCGCCTGCAGCCTCTGCCGTTCGAGCGACCGGTCGTCGTCACGCTCAACCCGTTCGCCCGCCCGGCCGAACACCTTGCCCACTGCTGCTTCCACTATGCCCACCCGCTGCTGGATGCCCCGGCGGTGGCCGCCCAGCAGCGCCTGCCCGGGCTGCAAGGGCGCCGCCGCACCTGGTATGCCGGCGCCTGGACCGGTTACGGCTTCCACGAGGACGGGCTGAAGTCCGCCTTGCGCGTGGCGGCCGATTTCGGCCTGCAGCCCGCCTGGGCGAGGTGCTGAGATGGACGCGGCCTTCCTCCTCTGCGGCCAGGTGATGCACGAGCGCTTGCGGCCGGTCCGCAACCGTTTCGTCTACCCGGTGTTCTGCCTGCGCTTCGATGTCGATCGCCTCGATGCGCTCGACCGCTGGTGGTTCGGCGTGGATCGCCCGCACCTCGTCGGACTGCGCCGCCGCGACTACGGCGATGGCGCCGGCGAGCCGGGCCGCTGGATGCGCGGACTGCTGGCGGAGGCGGGCTTGCCGGCGGACGGGCGATCTGGCTCCAGACTTTTCCCCGGCTGTTCGGCTATGCCTTCAATCCCGTCAGCTTCTGGTACTGCCACGACGCGGCGGGCCAGCTGATCGCCCTGCTCGCCGATGTGCGCAACACCTTCGGCGAACGGCACCGCTACCTGCTCTCGGCCGAGGGCGCCGCGCCCATCGCCGTGGGCCAGGTGCTGCAATGCCGCAAGGTCTTCCACGTTTCTCCGTTCTGCCAGGTGGAAGGACGCTATCAATTCCGCCTGCGCGACACCGCGGCCAGCGCGTTTGTCGGCATCGACTATTTCGACCGGGCCGGCCTCCTGCTGCGGACCTCGGTCGGCGGCAGGCGCCGGCCGTTCACCTTCCGGCAGCTGTGGGGCGCCGTGCTGCGCCAGCCCCTGCTGACCTTCGGCATCGTCGCGCGCATCCATCTGCAGGCCCTGCGGCTCTGGTACCGCAAGGTGCCGTTCTTCGCCAAGCCGTCTCCGCCGGAGCAGGCCCTGAGCCATTCCCATACAGAAGGAAGCCAAGCATGAACCAGCTTGCCAGTCTCGCCGCGCGGCTGCCCGCCGCCGGGCGCATTCCCGCGGGCGGCCGCATTTTCCTGGCCCTGCTCGAACGCCTGAAGGTCGGTTCGCTGACCCTGCACCTCCCGGGCGGCGAGGTCCTGCGCTACGGCAGCCACGGCGGCGACGCCGCCGAACTGCGCCTGGCGGACTGGCGCGCCTGCTCCGCCATCCTCCGGTCGGGCGACATCGGGTTTGCCGAGTCCTATCGCCAGGGCTGGCTGGATTCGCCCGACCTGACGGCGCTCATCGGCCTGGCGCTGCGCAACGAGGCGGTGCTGACGTCCGCCTTCGGCGGCAGCTGGCCGGGCAAGCTGTGGTATGCGCTGCTCCATCGGCTGCGCCGCAACACGCGGGCGGGCAGCCGCCGCAACATCCATGCGCACTACGACCTGGGCAATGCCTTCTACGCGCTCTGGCTCGATCCGAGCTGGACCTATTCGAGCGCGCTCTTCGGCGACGACCCGGCGCAGTCGCTGCAGTCGGCGCAGGCCGCCAAGTACCAGCGCATCGTCGACGTGCTCGGCTTGCGCCCCGGCATGCGGGTGCTGGAGATCGGATGCGGCTGGGGCGGCTTCGCCATCCATGCCGCCCGCCGCGGCATCCAGGTGCACGGCATCACCATCTCGCAGGCCCAGTGGGAGCTGGCGCAGCGGCACGTGGCCGCGGCGGGCTGCGGCGCGCTGGCGAACCTGGAGCTGCGCGACTATCGCGATCTGGACGGCCGATACGACGCCGTCGTGTCGA
This sequence comes from Chitinimonas koreensis, assembly GCF_014353015.1. NCBI lineage: Bacteria > Pseudomonadati > Pseudomonadota > Betaproteobacteria > Neisseriales > Chitinibacteraceae > Chitinimonas > Chitinimonas koreensis. The sequence goes on along the minus strand of NZ_CP060704.1, from coordinate 3,787,092 downwards.
TCGAGATGTTCGAAGCCGTGGGCGAGAGCTATTGGGCGCGCTACTTCGATACCGTCCGTCAGCGGCTCGAGCCGGGCGGCCGGGCGCTGATCCAGACCATCACCATCGACGATGCGCGTTTCGCCGGCTACCGCGCGAGCAGCGACTTCATCCGCGAATACATCTTCCCAGGCGGCATGCTGCCGTCGCCCGCGGTGTTCGCCGAGCGCGCGGCCGGGCAGGGCTTGAGCGTGCTCGACCGGCATGCCTTCGGCCGGGACTACGCCGAGACGCTGCGCCGCTGGCGCGCACGCTTCGAAGGCCGGCTCGACGCCGTGCGGGAACAGGGTTTCGACGAGGCGTTCATCCGCATCTGGCGCCTGTATTTCCAGTACTGCGAGGCGGGCTTCGACATGGGCAGCATCGACGTCTACCAGTTCATGCTCCAGCGCGAGGCCTGATCCATGTGGCGCGCGGCATGCCTCGCACTGCTGCTGATGGGCCCGGCCGGCGCGTCCACCTGGCAGGCGCTGCTGCCGCAGGCACGCATCGTCGGTCAGGGCGAATTCCGCTGGTTCGGCTTCCGGATCTACGAGGCGAGCTTGTGGAGCGAGGCCGGCGAGGTGTCGCCGGCCAGGCCCTTCGCGCTGCAGCTGCGCTACCTCACGGCCATCGGCCGGGAGCAGTTCGTCGAGCGGAGCATCGCAGAGATCGAACACCTCCATCCCGAGCTGCCGCGCGACCAGTTGCATACGACGTGGCGCGGCTGGATGCGCCAGGCATTCGTCGACGTGTCGTCCGGCGACACCTTGACCGGCGTGTACCTGCCGGGACGCGGGGCGCGCTTCTTCTTCGGGGATCGGCAGACCGCCGCCATCGACGACGATGCCTTCGCCCGGGCCTTCTTCGATATCTGGCTCAGCCCGAACACGCGGGCGCCGTCGCTGCGCAAGGCATTGCTGGGGGCGCGCGATGAAGGTGTGGCCCTACGCCTTGCTGGGCGCGCCGCTGGCCATGGTCGCGATGCCGATCTACATCCTGGCGCCGGACTACTTCACGCGCGGACTGGGCCTGCCGCTGGCCGGCATAGGGGCGGTGCTGTTCGCCACCCGGCTGTTCGACGCCCTGCTCGATCCCTGGCTCGGCAGCCGGTTCGACCGGTATCGCGCGCGCGGCGTCCATCGCGAGGCGCTGGCGATCGCGGCGCTGATCCTGGCGGTCGTCTTCGCCGCGCTGTGGCAGCCGCCGGCATCGCTGAGCGATCCTGCCCGCCTGGGCTGGGTCGCGGCCTGCCTGTTCCTGAGCTGCGCCGCCCATGGCGCGATCAATCTGGCCTACCTGTCCTGGGGAGCGCGCCTGTCCGATTCCCGTCGCCTCCAGCTCGAGGCCAGCGCCCTGCGCGAACTGGCCGGCCTGGCCGGCGTATGCGCCGCCAGCCTGCTCCCCGCCTGGCTCCGGCAAGCCGGTTCGCCGGCCGAGGGCATGCTGGGCTTCTCGATCTGCTTCGCCCTGTGCCTGTTCGTCGGCATGGCGGCGCTGCTGCGCCACGCGCCACCCTGGCAGCCCGCGGCGCGCGCGCCGGACCTGGCCTGGTGGCAGCTCGCCGCAGACGAGGCCGTCCGGCCCTTGCTGCTGCCGTATGCGCTCAATGCGGTCGCCGTCGCGCTGCCGTCCACGCTGGTCCTGTTCTTCGTCGCCGACCAGCTGGCATCGCCCGCATGGGCCGGGGCGTCGCTCGCGCTCTATTTCCTGGCCGCCGCCGCGGGCCTGCCCGCCTGGCAGCGCATCGCCGCGGCGATCGGCCCGCTGAGGGCCTGGCGGGGCGGCATGCTGCTTTCCGTCGCCTGCTTCGCGTGGGCCTCGTGCCTGGGCGAGGGCGAGGCGGGCGCATTCGCCGTCGTCTGCCTGCTGTCCGGCCTGGCGCTCGGGGCCGACCTCTGCCTGCCGGCCGTGCTGCTGGCGCGGCGGCTGCGGCCCGAGCTGCCCCTGACCGCCGCCTACGGCGTCCTCCAGGCGGTGGGCAAGCTCGCGCTGGCCAGTACCGGCCTGGCCTTGCCGCTGCTGGCATTGCTCGGCTATCAGCCCGGCGCCCGCGGCCACTGGGCGCTCGCCGCCTGCTACGCCGGCCTGCCCTGCCTGCTGAAGCTGGGCGCCTGGGCGAGCTCGTCGCGCTTGCGCGAAGCGTTTCCGCAGTGTCGAACCGGAGTATCCACATGAGCCAGATCGTCATGATTTTCCAGTCGGCCTGCCGGTCGGCGATCGGCCGGGGGCTGCTCGCCCTGGCGGCCGGCCTGCTGGCGACCTCGTGCGCCACCCAGCGGGTGGAGGACTACCGGGCCGAAAGGCCGGTGCTGGACCTGCGGCAGTACTTCGCCGGCCCGGTGGAGGCCTGGGGCATGTTCCAGGACCGCGACGGCAAGGTGCTCAAGCGCTTCAAGGTGGACATCGCCAGCCGTACCGAGGGCGACCAGCTGGTGCTGGAGGAAAGCTTCCGCTACCAGGACGGTACGCGCCAGCAGCGCGTGTGGCGGCTGACGCCGGCAGGCGACGGCCGCTGGCGGGGAACGGCCGGCGATGTCGTCGGCGAGGCGGCCGGCGTCCAGTCGGGCAATGCCCTGCAATGGCGATACACCCTCATGCTGCCGGTAGACGGGGAGACCTATGCGGTCGATTTCGACGACTGGATGTACCTGATCGATCCGCAAGTGATGGTCAACCGCTCCAGCATGCGCAAGTTCGGCGTCGAGCTGGGGCAGGTGACGCTGTTCTTCCGGAAGGCGGGCTGACCATGTGGCCCGGACCGCTGAACCCCCGCCTGCAGGAATGGAAGGGCCGACGCGTATGGCTGGTGGGCGCATCGAGCGGCATCGGCGCGGCGCTCGCCCGTGCGCTGGCGCGGGAGGGGGCCGTCCTGGCCCTGTCGGCGCGCCGGGAGGACGCGCTGGACACGGTCGCCCGGGATTGCCCCGGCGCATGCGTCCTGCCGCTGGACGTGTCGGACGCCGCCGCCTGGGCGCAGGCGTGGCGACGGCTGTCCGAGCGCTGGCCGGCGCCCGACCTGGTGGTGTTCTGCGCGGCCGATTACCAGCCGCAGCGCGCCTGGCAGCTCGAGCCCGCCCAGGCCGGGCGCACGGTGCAGACCAATCTTTCCGGCGTCTACTACGGCCTGTGCACGGTGCTGCCGGGCATGATGGCCCGACGGGCCGGCGGCCTGGTCCTGCTGGCGAGCGTCGCCGGGTACATGGGCCTGCCCAATGCCACCGTGTACGGCCCGACCAAGGCCGCCATGATCAACCTGGCCGAGCTGCTGTACCTCGATCTGCATCCGCACGGCCTCGGGGTCTACCTGGTCAACCCCGGCTTCGTGCGCACGCCGCTGACCGCGAAGAACGACTTCGCCATGCCCTCGCTGCAGACCCCGGAGCAGGCCGCCCGGGCCATCCTGGCGGGGCTCGGGGCCGGGCGGTTCGAGATCGCCTTCCCCAAGCGCTTCACGCTGCCGCTCAAGTGGGCCAGCATGCTGCCCTACCGCTGGCGTTTCGCGCTGCTCGATCGATTGATGAGGCCGACATGAAGCCCGACCTTCCCTCCGCGCAGGACGCGCTGATCGACTGGTACGCCAGCCTCAGCCCCGACAGCCTGCAGGCCTTGCCGAACTACTACCACCCCGATGCGCGCTTCACCGATCCGTTCAACGACGTGCGCGGGCATGCGGCCATCATGCGCGTGTTCCGGCACATGTTCGAAACCACCCGTGCGCCTCGCTTCGTCGTGCTGGAGCGGGTGTCCCAGGACGGCAGGCTGTTCGTGAGCTGGGACTTCCTGTTCGGCCTGGGCAGGCGCGAGTACCGCGTGCACGGCAGCAGCCTGCTGCATTTCGACCTGGCGGGGCAGGTGGTGTCCCACCGCGACTACTGGGACCCGGCCGGGGAGCTGTGGCAGCGCATGCCGCTGCTGGGCGGCCCGGTCGCCTGGCTGCGGCGCCGCTTCCGCGCGGGCTAGGTCAATCGCCGACCGGAGAACCACGATGCTTTACCAGGAACTGTTTCCCTCGCTCGAGGCGGCCCGCTGGAACATGGCGAGCGACGTGCCATGGGATGCGTTCGATGCCGCGCGCCTGACGGACGAGCAGGCGCGGACGATCAAGATGAACGCCATCACCGAATGGTCGGCGCTCCCGGCCACCGAGATGTTCCTGCGCGACAACCGCGACGACTCGGACTTCTCGGCCTTCATGTCCATCTGGTTCTTCGAGGAGCAGAAGCATGCGCTGGTGCTGATGGAATACCTGCGCAGGTTTCGCCCGGAGCTGATGCCGAGCGAGGCGGAGCTGCACGCGGTCCGATTCGACTTCGATCCCGCGCCGCCGCTCGATACGCTGATGCTGCACTTCTGCGGCGAAATCCGCCTGACCCAGTGGTACCGCCGCGCAGCCGACTGGCATACCGAGCCGGTCATCCGCCATATCTACGGCCTGCTCTCGCGGGACGAAGCCCGCCACGCCGGCGCCTACCTCCGCTACATGAAGCGCGCGGTCGCGCGGTTCGGCGACCAGGCACGCGCCGCCTTCGCCAGGCTGGGCGTGCTGATGGCCAGCCCCGGCCGGGCCGGGAAGCCGCTGCACCCGACCAACCTGCACGTATCCCAGGCGGAATTCCCGCGCGACACGATCCAGTCCCGCTTGCCCGATCCGGCCTGGCTGGAGCGCTGGCTGGACGAACAGATCGCGTTCGACGCCGACTGCGAGGCCCGCGTGGTGGGCGGCATCCTGCGCAACCTGTCGAGCCTGTTCGGGCAGAAATTCGAATCGGTGGCCGAGCTCAAGCGCTACCGCAAGGGCTTGCAGCCCGTCTAGCCGGCCAGGGCGCCGCTGTCGTCGGGGCGGCGTCGCCGCGGCGGGCCGGGCCGCCCTCGGCTCACAGGCCGAAGCGTTCGTGCCAGCGCTGCGGCACCGCGGCGTCGATCAGCAGCGCGGCGAGCATCGAGGCGCCCAGCAGCGGGTAGAGCAGGCCGAGCAGCAGCGCGACGGCGATGGCGCCGAGCGCCGCGCGATCGCCGGGCCGGCGCGGCGGCGCGGCCAGGCGGCCGCGCGGGCGGCGCTTCCACCACATCGCCACGGCCGTGACCGCCAGCAGCACGATGGACAGGCAGCCGGCCAGCATCACCAGCTGGTTGACCCAGCCGAACTGGCGGCCGGTGTGCAGGCTGATGCCCCACTCGACCAGGCGGCCGACGATGCCGTAGTCGCGGTAGCCGACGTCGGCCAGCACGGCGCCCGAGTAGCGGTCGAGATGGACGACGCGCTCGGCCCGGACGTCGTCGGGGAACAGCGTCGCGGTATAGACGCCGCGCGGACCGCGCGGCAGCCGTACCGGCGTGCCGGCGGGCAGGTCCAGCCGGGCGAACAGCCGCAGCGCCTCGTTCAGCCCGATGGATGGCGCGGCCGGCCCGGCCGCCGGCGCCTGGGCCGGCGACCCCGTCGGGGCGTGCTCCGCGTGCGGCCCGGACTGCGGCAGCGGCGCCCGCGACAGCGTCCAGGGCACCTCGCCCAGGCTCGCCAGCGGCGGCGAGGACTCCGGCTTCTCGCCCCACAGGTACTTGGGCAGGCCGACGCCCCAGCGGTTGGAGAGTTCGCCGAAGCGCTCGCCCCAGAACGCCGACCACGGCATGCCGGTGACGGCGAGGAACAGGATCGCCGCGGCGGCGAAGACGCCGGTGACGGCGTGCAGGTCGCGCCACCAGATGCGCCGGGCGGGCCGTCCCCGCACGCTGTAGACGCCGCCGGAGCGGCCGCGCGGCCACCACAGGAAGACGCCCGACACGACCAGCACGATCGCCCAGCCGGCCACCACCTCGATCCAGTGGTTCGCCGCCGTGCCGGCGATCTCGAGCGAGTGGATATGCTTGACGACTTCCATCAGCTTCCGGTCGTCGCGCAGGCGGCCGAGCACCCGCCCGCCGGCCGGGTCGAGGTAGACCGTGAGCGAACCCCGGGCCGTGCGGATGCCGACCTCGGCGCTGCGGCCGGGTTGCGCCGGTGCGACGTAGCGCACGGCTTCGCCGGCTTCGGCCGCCAGCGCCCGGGCGACCAGCGATTCGGCGTCGAGGGCCGGCCCCGGCGTCGGCGGGACCGAGCGCAGCGAGGCGTAGACCTGCGATTCGATCGGTTCCTTGTACAGGTACAGCGCGCCGCTCAGCGCCATCAGGGCGAGGAAGGGCAGGCAGACCAGGCCGGCATAGAAGTGCCAGCGCCAGACGCGGCGGTACAGGGCGGATTCGGGACTGGCCGGGGTCGGCTGGGCAGGCATGGCAGGTTCTCCGGTTCGACTCGCCGGGCCCGCCGTCGCGGCGGCCGGACAGGGCAGGGTGCTCGCAGGCCGGGCAGGGGAAATCGTGGCGGCCGGCGCAGGGCACGGGGCGAGCCCTCGTGCCCTGGCGGGCATCAGAACTTGACGACCACCCCCACATCGACGGAGCGACCCTGGCCCGCCAGCGGGCCGAGGCCGCGCCCGCTGGCGCCCGCCTCGGCGAGGTTCACGCCGCCGAGCGGCAGATCGTACCGGCGATCGAACAGGTTGCGCACGCCCAGCATCAGCTCGACCGGCTTGGCGATCGCATAGCGGCCCTGCAGGTTGACCAGGCCGTAGCCGGCCGTGACGTCCTCGGCGCGGCGTTCGTCGACGCGCGATTTGCGGGCGACCAGCTCCAGCTGCAGTTCGCCCGACCAGGCGCCTTGGCTGTGCGCCAGCGCGACCAGCGCGTTGAGCGGCATGACGTGGTAGAGGTCGCCGCCGTCGTCGCGCTTGCCGCGCGTCCAGTCGATCTTGCCCTTGAGGGTGCCGGTGCCCCAGGCGCCGGACGACCAGGCCTGCGCCTGCCAGGCCAGGTTGAGACCGTAGAGCGTGGCGTCGTGGTTGGCGAAGCGCAGCAGCGCCTTGGTGGAACCGGCGACCGGGCTGAACGTGCCGAGACGGTCCGCGTCGATGTAGTCGCGCACCTTGGTGTAGAACGGCGTGGCGCTGAACTGCCAGCCGCGCGGATCGGCCGCGCGCCAGTCGGCCGTGGCGCTCAGGGTCCGGGCCACTTCCGGCGCGAGGTCGGGATTGCCGACGTAGCCGTTGCCGTCGCCGAACCAGCCGATCATGGCCATCGCCATGGTGCCGCGGCCCCAGCTGTAGCGCTCGTACAGATTGGGCGAGCGGGTCTTCTGCGCGGCGCCGAATTCGTAGCCGAAGGTGTCGTCCACCTGGTGGCGCGCGACCAGCGTCAGGTCCAGGTTGCGGTCGCGGCGGCCGCGGTCGGCGGCGTTGAAGGCCGCGGCGGCGGCATCGTCCTCGGCGCACATCATGCCGCAGCCGTAGCTCTGCACCGTGCCGGTGTCCATCCGGACCGATTCGTGCCGCAGGCCGAACGTGCCGCTCCAGCGATCCGCCAGCTTGCCTTCCCACTCGCCGAAGAAAGCGAGCCGGTCGCGCCGGCCGCCGTTGATGTTCAGGTAAGGGTCGGGCTCCATCATCATCGAGCCCGGTGCGGCGGGCCACCAGTCGTCGAGCCGGGTCCGGTGCAGCTCGTGGCCCAGGCGCAATACGCCCTCGGCCGCCGGCAGCTCGGCCTGGACGCGGTAGCCCTCGTTCCGTCCCTCGGTGCTCATCGGCATCATGCCCATGCGCTCGTCCGAGAAGAAACCCATCTCGTGCTTCACCTTCTGCCAGTAGGCGCGCGCGTCGAGCCGGCCCCAGCCGAAGCCGCCCGCGTAGCCGAGGTTGCCGAAGGCGCTGCGGTTGCGGGTCATGTCCATGTACTGGTTGGCGAACCCCTGGTAGGGGATGTCCTGCCCGCCGAGCTTGAGCGTCCAGATGCCGTCGCCGGCGCGGGCGGCCAGGGTCAGCGCATGGTTGGTGGCCTTGTAGAGGGTGTCGAGCACCTTGTCGCCGTTGCCGTCCCGGTAGCTGTCGGCGCGGCTGGTGGCGCCGCTGTAGGCGATGCTCAGGCGCTCGCCGGCGAGGCTGGCCGAGGCGCTGGCCGCCAGGCCGTGGTCGACGCTGCGCGACTGCAGCGTCAGCGCGCCGCCGGCGAGCGGCGCCTCGCCCGTGGCGAAGATCGGCGCGGCCGACTGGATGGCGATGACGCCGGCGATGTTGTCGCCGCCAGGCTGACCGGCGAGAGACCCGGGATCACGCGCACGCTGCCGACCTGGCCGGGGCTGACGTAGGAGAGCGGCGCGTTCATGTGGTTGCCGCAGGCGGCCGTCGATTCGGCGCCGTCGAGCAGGATCTTGATGCGGTCGTCGGCCAGGCCGCGCAATGCCGGCAGCGCCGATACGCCGCCCGCGGCGTTCACGCTGTAGCCGGGCTGATCGGCCAGCGAGCGGGCGGTGTCGCTGGTGCCGAGCGCGGCGGCTTCGAGATGGCTGAGGCGGGCGCCGAGCACTTCGATCCGGTCGGCCGCTTCGCCGTCCGCGGCCCGGGCGGCCAGGGGAGCGAGGCGATCATGAGGCAGAGCAGTTTCGGGGTATTCATCTTCTGATCCAGGGAAATGGCGCGGGAAACCGGCGCCGGGCGGGGCGATGGCCGCGCCCGGTCCGCATCGGGCGCCGCAGGCGGCCTGCGGGCCCATCGCCCGACGCCGCGCGGGCGGCTTGCGGCGGCACGACGGCCGGCGCGCGGAAACGGCCCCGGGCTAGGGCGGAGCAGCCTAGCCCATGGCCGCCGTCGCTTCCTGCGGCAAATGGTCGCAAGCCGGTCCCGGCGGCCGCGCGGCGCATGCCGGCGCCGATGCCGGGCCAAGGCGCCGGGCGGAGCAGGACGCTAGAAGCCGGCCGCCAGGCCCAGCCGCCCCACCGTCCCGGCATCGGGTAGCCCGGCCGGTAGCCGTAGCGGCGGTCGAACAGGTTCTCCAGGTCGAGGAACAGCTCGCCCTGGCGGCCCAGCGCCGCCAGCGGGTAGGCGACGCGGACGTTGGCGACGGCGAAGCCGGCCACCTGCTCGGCGTTGACCGCGCCTGCCGCCGCGCCCGGTTGAGCGCCCACACCTCGGACTGGTACTGCGCGTCGAATGCCAGCCGCAAGCCGCCGAGCTGGCCGTTCAGGCCCAGCGTCGCCGACCGCCTGGGCGAGTAGGGCAGGTGGTCGATGCTGGGATCGAGCAGCGTCAGGCCGGCGAACAGCGTCCAGTCCGTCCCGAGCGCCTGCCGCAGCGACAGCTCGACGCCGTGCATGCGGTAGGCGCCGAGGTTGATGAACTGCGGCGGCGGCGGCACTTCGGGCGGGAATCCGAACACGTAGCGGTTCTTCACTTCGTCCTGGAACAGGCTCAAGTCCAGCTGCGTCGCGGCGTCGGGGCTGAACTTGAAGCCGACTTCGGCATGGTCGAGCCGTTCGGCGTCGAGCTGCTTCCAGCTCTGGCCGAGCGGCGGGATCAGCGAGGCCAGCAGCGGCGTCTCCAGGCCCGGATAGTTGACGCCGCGCGACGCGTTGGCGAACAGCGTCAGCCGCTTCGAGATCAGCGCCAGGCCTGCCTGCGGCGCCGTTTCGGAACCGAAGTCGCTGTGCCGGTAGTGGCGGACGCCGGCCGACGGCTGCAGCAGCCAGTCCTCGTCCAGCGCCATGCGCTGGCTCAGGGCCAGGTAGGGCGAGTCGATGCGGAAGTCCGGCGCCTCGAAGCGGCTGGCGGGGGCCGGTGCGACGCGGGCGAAGCGGGCCTCGCCGCTCATGCGGTCGAGGTCGATGCCGGCCAGCAGCTCGCCGCCGCTCCAGGGACTGAAGCGTTCCTGCCAGCGCAGCCCGCTCAGGCGGAAATCGCTGTAGGTGTCGCCGTCCGGCGCCGGCTGGTCCAGCCAGTTGCCCTCGCCGCGGCTGCGGTACAGCCGCAGCTCGCCCTGCCAGTCGCCATGCGCATGGCGCAGCGTGGACGAGAGCAGGGTCGCCTCGGTGTCGTAGCGCGGCGCGACCGCCGGGCTGGCCAGGCGCTCGTCGCCTGGATCGCCGGCCCGGTTGTCGACCTGGACCAGGCCGGCCTCCAGCCGCCAGTGCGCGTCCAGCCGCAGGCCGACGCGCGCCATGAGGTTCTTCAGCTCGCCGTCGGCATGGCTGCGGTGGCCGTCGGAGCGGGCGTAGCCCTGCGCCAACGAGAAATCGACGTCGCCGTGCTTGCCCTGCAGCTCGGCCTGTTCCACCACGGTGTCGAAGGAACCCGCCGACAGCCGCACGGCGCCATGCAGGCCGTCTTCGAGCGCACGCTTGGCGCGCAGGTCGACGGCCGCGAAGTTGTTGCCGCTGACGGCCGGCTGGGGCTCTTGTAGACGGTGACCGAGCGCATGCCGTTGATGGGCAGCAGGTCGAGCAGCGGGTGGTTCCACAGGCCCATGTAGAACGGCACGCCGTCGATGTAGGTCTTGATCTCGCTGCCGGGGCGGCTCAGCCCGAGGCCGCGGACGAACACGGCGCCGCCCTGGTCGCCGCCGAAGGCGCCGACCGGGTTGTAGCGCGAGATCTGGACGCCGGGCGCGCGCCGCAGCGCCGAGGCGAGGTCGACGGCGCCCAGGTCGCGCAGCTGGCGCTCGCCGATCACGGCCGAGCTGGCGGCGTAGTCGTCGATGCGGTTGTCCTCGACGATCGGCTTGGCGACCACCTCGATGCGTTCCTGGACTGCATCGGCGGCGTGCGCCAGGCCGGCCAGGGCCAGCGCGATCGAGCGGGAGAGAATGTGCGGTTTGATCATGGTGGGGGGCGGAGCGGGTCAGGGATGGGCGTGATGACTGGCGTTGCCGCCCTCGTTGCCGAACAGGCTGAACAGGTGCAGGCGCGAGGCGTCGATCCCCTTTTCGGCGCCGCCCAGCCGTGCCGCCAGGCGCTGGGCCACGGCGGCCGGCACCCCGGCGTTCACCAGGCCGTCGGCGCTGCGCAGGCCGTCGCCGGCGCACAGCAGGATCTGCCATTGCCCCTGCTGCTGCCGCAGCAAGGCGCGCCCGCCGCGTTCGCCCTGCAGCCAGCCGGCGACGGCGTAGTCCTGCTCGACCACCACCGGCGCGACGTCCACCTTGGCGTCGGGCTTGTCGTAGGTGCGGCCGATCACGTCGCGGATGTCCTGCGCCGGATCGCCGGCGATGGCGGCCCCGCTCAAGGCCGCGGCCAGCAGGCCGGCGGCGAGGGCGCGATGGATGTCGATATGCATGGAGTGCTCCTCTTGGTCGGTCAGAATTCGTCGGGTTGCAGTGCGCCAGCCGCCGTCACGGCTGCTCCGGCCTTTGCCGCGCCAGCCAGGCGGCGAGTGCCGCGCCGGCCAGCAGGACGGCGGTCAGCGCCTGCCAGGCCGCGGCGAAGCCGCCCGCCGCGGCGGCGATCGCGCCGAAGCCGAGCGGGCCGAGCGCGAAACCGCCGAAGAAGGCCGCCGACAACTGGCCCGAGGCGATGGCGGTCGGGCCGAAGGCCGGGCTGCGCAGCAGCAGGCCCATGGCGATCGCATTGGTGGCCACGGCGCTCAGGCCCATGCCGACGGCGGCGGTCCAGGGCCGCCACGACTCGCCGGCGGCCATCTGCCGCAGCAGCAGCACGGCCAGCGCGGCCGCCAGCAGCAGCCCGAACAGCAGCCGCGCTTCGGCGCGCGAACGGGCGGCCAGCGGCGTCAGGACGATGCGGGAGATCATGCCGGCCAGGCCGAAGGCGGCCAGCAGGGCGCCGGCCGACTGCGGCGCCATGCCCCGCCCGCGGCGAAGGTCGGCAGGTAGGTGACGAAGGCGGACAGGCCGATGCCGGCGCACAGCTGCACGCCCATCAAGAGACGCAGCGGGCGGTTCGGCGCGAGCCAGCGCCAGGGCTGGCCGGCCGCGGTGGCCGGCGGCAGGGTCGCCAGGGCGGCGGCGGCCAGCAGCAGGGCCGGCAGCGCCAGCCCGGCCAGCGCGCCGCGCCAGCCCAGCCACAGCGACAGGGTCGGCAGCAGCAGGCCAGCCAGCAGCGCGGCCAACTGCACGCCGCTCTGCTTGAGGCCGACCACCCCGGCACGCTCGGCGGGCGGAACTTGCTCGGCGATCAGCAGATTGGTGACCGGGTTGGCCAGCGCCTGCGCCAGGCCGCAGACGGCGATGGCGGCGATCACGCCGCCCAGGCCGGGCAGGCCGGCCAGCAGCGCATAGGCCAGCGCGACCGAGGCGAACAGCAGCGCCAGCGCCCGCTGCGAACCCAGCCGGACCACCACCTGGCCGGCGCCGAGCGACAGCAGCGCGGCCAGCCCGAAGCAGCTCATCGGCAGCAGGCCGACCGCGGCGAGGCCGATGCCGAGGTCGCGCTGCAGCGACGGCCCCAGCACGCCGACGGCATAGAGGATCAGCATCGGCAGCGTCATGGCGGCGACCACCAGCAGGCGCAGCAGCGGGCGGGCGACGGCGGCCGGCGCGAGGGTGGAGGTCATGCCGGTACCCCGGCGCCCGACCGGATCAGCTGCTTGCCCACGGCATTGATCAGCGCTTCGTCGGTGCCGTCGAGGATGCGCGTCGCCCGCGCGGCGCGGTAGATGCCCGACAGCGGCGAGCGGTCGCACAAGCCCTCGGCGCCCCAGACCTGCACCGCCGAGTCGGCGGCCTGGCACAGCGCGCGGCTGGCGGCCACCTTGGCCAGGTTGACCGCCACCTCGCCGTCGCCGCCGTCGTCGAGCAGGCCGGCCGCCTCGGCCAGCAGGGCGCGGGCGCTGCGGATCGCCAGTTCGGACTCGAACACGTGGCGGCGGATCAGCTGCTTGCCGGCCAGGTCGGCCAGCCTGCCGCGCGGCGCGGCGATGCGGGCGAGCATCAGTTCGACGCTGCGCCGGGCCAGGCCCAGCCATTGCGCGCTGCGCAGCACCCGGCCCAGGCCCAGCCGCCAATGCATCAGGGTCAGGCCCTGGTGCAGCTCGCCCAGCAGGTGGTCGTCGGGCACCCGGACCCCGTCGAAGGCCAGCTCGCACTGCCCCTGCACGCGGCCGAGCACGGCCTGCTCGCGCACGATGCGGAAGCCCGGCGCATCGGCCGGCACCAGCAGCATGGACAGGCGGGCGCGGCCGCCGTCCTCGCCGCTGCGGGCGACCACCGTGACGAAGCTGGCGCGGTCGGCGCGGCAGATGAACCACTTGCGGCCGTCGATCCGCCAGCCGCCGTCGACGCGGCGGGCGGTGGTGGCGATGGTCGAGGGCATCGAGCCGACGCCGTCGGGCTCGGACATGGCATAGCTGGCGACCGCCTCGCCGCGCAGCAGCGGCGGCAGGAAGCGCGCGCGCACGGCGGCGCTGCCGTAACGCTCGAGCAGCCGAGCGTCGAGCGCGGTGTCGCTGCCGAACACCGTCGGCCCGAATTCCGAGCGGCCTTCCTGCTCGGCCACGGCCAGGTAGTCCTGCAGGCGATCCAGCCGGCCGCCGGGATGGAAGGCGCCCCACAGGCCGGCCTGCCGCGCCGCGCCGGCCAGTCCGGCCAGCAATCCGTCGGCGTCGCTGCCGGCCAGCGCGGGTTCGGCCGGCACGATGTGCCGGTCGACGAAGCGGCGGCAGGCCTGCGCCAGTTCGGCGGCAGCCACCGCTGCGGCATTCGGCATGCCGGCAGGCAGCGGGGTCAGCATGGCTGCGCCTGCGACGGCGCCAGGCCGGCGGCATCCTGCGCCAGGCTGCGCTTGTCCACCTTGCCGGCCGGGGTCAGCGGCAGTTGCCGGTAGTAGCGCAGGTACTCGGGCAGCTTGTGCACCTCCAGCCCGCGGCTGCGCAGGAAATCGGTCCATTCGGCCAGGCTCGGCCGCGGCGCGCCTTCGCGCAGGTAGAGGCAGAGGCAGACCCGCTGGCCGAGGTCGGCGTCGGCCACCGGCACGCAGGCGGCGCTGACGACGTCGGGATGGGCGGTGGCGAGCCGCTCGATCTGCACCGTGCTGATATTGGCGCCGCCGCGGATGATGATGTCCTTCTTGCGCCCGCACAGCTGCAGATAGCCCTGTCCGTCGAGGCGGCCCAGGTCGCCGGTGCGGACCCAGCCCTCGGCATCGCGGTAGGCGGCGTCGAGCTCCGGCGCGTTGACGTACTGCATCGGGCTCATCGGCCCGCGCGCCCAGATTTCGCCGACCTCGCCGTAGGGCAAGGATCGGCCGTCCTCGTCGACGATGCGGATGTCGCAAACGTCCGGATTGGGACGGCCCACGCTGCGCAGCACCACCTCCCTGCCATCCCCCGGCCGGTTGTGGCAGTTCACGCCGTCGGCCGAGCCGTACAAGCTGACGAAGCCGCAGCCGAACGCTTCGAGGCAGCGGCCGATGGTGGCCTCGTCGGCCACCGCGCCGCCGCTCACCACGGCGCGCAGGCTGGTCTTGTCGATGCCGGCCAGCGCCGGGTCGGCGGCGATGCGCTGGAGCATGGTCGGTACGCCGAGCAGGTGGCTCGGCCGGAACGCCGCGATGGCGGCGATCGCCTGGCCGACGTCGAACTGGGGCAGCAGCACGATCGAGCCGCCCAGGTAGCTGAGCGCGCCGAAGGTCGCGCTGGAGCCGAAGGCCGAGCCGAGCGGCACGAGGTAGAGCCCGCGGAATTCGCCGCCGCCGTCGTGCAGATTGCGCAGGAAACGGCCGCGGCCGCCCAGCAGCGCGTTGTGCGAATAGGCGACCAGCTTGGGCTCGGCCTCGGTGCCGGACGAGACCAGCAGCCGCACCGGGCTGTCCGGACAGACATCGGGCAGCGCCGCATCGGCGATCGGTTCGGCCTGCAGCAGCGCATCGAGCTGCTGCCAGCCGGGCCGGGCCGGGCCGTCGACGACCAGCAGCCGCAGGGACAGGCAGCCAGGCCGCAGCGACTCGACCAGTTCG